>PMOV01000097.1 GCA_003161195.1 Acidobacteriota bacterium
GAAAAGAATGGCGGGGACGACGAGACTCGAACTCGCGACCTCTGCCGTGACAGTCCAATAGCCAGAGGTAACTGGTTGTAATTTCACGGCGCCGATCGCCACTTCTGGCGCCCACAGTAACTCTCGGGAAGTGTTGTTGCACCCTAATTGCACCCAGGTTTATGCATTTCATCAGCTGAAAAAACGCCCGAGAACCCGGATGTCCCACGGAGCGTATGCCAAAAGATTGGGCAGAGCACTTGGCAACTCGCAAGCGGACCTCGAAGCGGTCATCTGCACTCGCATCCGTCTCAGCTGAACCGTGAATACATTTCACTCACAATGAGACGTAATGGCTCGGGAGAATCCGAGCGAACTCGCCGCGATCACGAACTGAAAGTGTCCATTGCCGAGGTATAGTTGGGGCGTTCGTGGGTCGTATAAGCCTCGGAGGCTGCCGAACGCCCCAACCCTAAGCGCCGTCCGCGGGCTGTAATCTTGCGGACATTGCAAAGATCAATTTCGACGCGAATCGTTTTTTGATGGGGACAGGATTCTCTCTGAAGATTGACCGTGCTTCGTGCGGGGAAAGAAGAAGCAATGCGAGTATCGCAAGATGCCCTATTCAAGGCAAAGGAATTTTATTGCAATTAGAAATCTCTTTCTCGAATCATTAGAAGATTCTATTGATGTTTGAATCGGGATACGAACCGCTGTCTCTGCCCACACGTGCCCTCGCCGACCACTGTAAAAGTCCGATTGGACGAATTGTTCCAACCACATTCACCGGTCTGAAGGTGTGCCGTGCCCAGAAAATCGTGACTTCACTGCTCGCAACCAAAGGCGGCATCGGACGAGCGAATTCGATCGGATTCGAAGCTAAATGTGGTCCAGAGTTTGTCGCAAGGGTGTCGGGTTCGATCCCCACCGCCCCTACCAACCTTCAGCATTTACAACACTTTATTGGAGTTTTTGACACCAATAAGGCGTTTGACACCAATTGAGCTATTTTGCAGCATACTCTTCGATCCGCGCGGAGCGGCACTCGACAGCATCGCGCTGTTGAGTGCCAACTACGTGCGCATAGACGCCCAGCGTTATTCGTGGGTCACTATGCCGCAGTTGCTTCTGCACTACGGCCGGAGTTGCGCCGTCTGCAAGCAGGGAACTGGCCGCACCGTGCCTCATCGAATGAAAGCCGCCACGCGGAATGCCAAGCTTCGTCAGCAAGGGATGAAGCTGTTTCTCCCGCAGTTTATTTGCCGAAAACGGTCGTCCATCGCGATTGACGAACAGCAGATCACCTTTCCCTTCGCGAGTCTGCAGGTGAGCACGCAGGCGTGCCTCTAGCTGCGACGGCATCGGGACATCTGCGCTGCTGGCGTTGGATTTCACCGATTGAATCTTCCGAGTGGCAGCGTCAACGCTCTGCCTGATCCGGATGATTCTCCGAACAAAATCTACGTCAATGACCCGAAGTGCCAGGACTTCACCGATTCGCAAACCCAGTACCGCCGTCACCGCCAGAATGGTGCTAAACGGTTCCGGGCTCGCGGACAGGATTTTCCCGACTTCCGCGTCCGTGAAACTTCGCTGTTCTTTCCTCACTCCGTCGCGCGGCATGGTGATGTCTGCAACCGAAAAATTGCCACAGGCATAATCCCAAGCCCTTGCCGTTCGAAGGATAGAAGATAGGGTGAGCAACACGTTTTCAACCGTTTTCTTCGATCGTCCGCCACTAGCCAGACAAGCGACGAAGCCTTGAATAGCCTTCGTGTTGATCTCTGTTAATGGCAGACCACCCAGCTTTGGAATGATATGTGCCCTTAGGTGCGATTCCGCTGTCCGAGTGGTGCTGGCCTTCAAATTTACCGCCACGTTGGTGCGCCATTCTGTGACAAATTCTTCGAAGGTTACGCCAGACTTAGACAGTAGCATCGCGGCAGCATTCACTCGATCAAGATATGGTTGAAACATTTTTCGCGCTGAACGTTCCGACAAACTGCTGACAAGGCCAAGAGGGACACAGCGCCGTACGCGCCTAAATGTTCCATCGGATTGCAGAACATCTTCGCGGTACATGCCGTATCGTCTCGGCGTCTTGCCCCGGATGATGACGTTTCCTTTCTGAAACCTTCTTCTAGGCACAAAGCTCCTTGCCTGAATCGAAGAAGGCGTAGCGGGTGCAACAATAGCATCGCACTCAGCGGGTGTCACGATTCCGCTCGGGCACACGCCGCCCACTACTGCGTGCTTCTCTAGTGGATTCGTGGTGTTCAGGCTCAACGATATCGGTCCTAGCTAAGGCGTTTCTCCAGGCGACGGCTGATTTTCGGCCTTGTCTACGTCAGGTCCCGTGAATGCATCCACGCGATACTTCGCGATGGAAATTTCGGCCCGAGAATGGTGGAGCACCAGAAGGCCTACGACGATTGCGGAGATAATTACGGCGATTCCTACGGCTGTGATCTTCATCTTTTTTTCTCCCAGGGCACCGTTACGCCACAATCTTTACCGGGGCATTGAAATCCTTGGAGGCTTCCATCGAAGAAGCTGGTCTTGATGAGGCTTGGCTCAATCCAGAAACGGTGGCCACAGCTGGGGCATTTCAAGCGATATCTCGGCTCGATATCTCTCAACTTTGCCCACACATCTTCACGGTTGGCACTTGCAACTAGCTTGTTAAAAGCAGCGATGCCAGTGGGATTACGAATGAAAATTTGAATTCCGCAGGGATCACAGACGACGTAAGGCTTACTCTTCTTCGTTTGTTTTACCCGTAAGGGAGTCGCGCAAACGGGACAGGGAAACATGTATTCTCCGCTTAAATGCATCATAGCTCTCCTGGTTTAGCGAGATTCCTCGCCAGCCTCGCCAATAATAAACCCATATAAAATAGTGGCTTACGAATGGAACGCCGAATGCGCAGAAGGCACAGAAAATGTTCCGTATAAATATAGGGAAATTATGCGTACTCTCCGTATAATCAATGTTGGAAGGACGGAAGTTTCCACAAAATCGCGAAACAGAGAAGGCTAATCTTTGACCCCGAAAAAACAGGTTGACGGATTTTCTGAAAAACCGACAAAGCGCGGCAGGCCCCGGATCGCACAGTACACAACGGTTTGGGGACGAGCCGCGAACTACAAACTCATGCTGTCTGAGAAATGGCCTAATTTGGGGAATGCGTTAATGAGGTGCCTGCAAGAGGCGGATGTCATCGACGTGTTTGAGGTCCATGCGCAACCGTATGCGCGGCAGTTTGTACCGCATCTGGCTTCCGACATTCTGGAATTGATTAGAAGCGCGAAATTCCCTCAGAGAGCGAACGCCAGAATCAAGTACATGGCGGAATCCCTCGCCGGACGGCCATCTGTAACTCTTCGAACATCGCGTGAGGTATGCGCAAAATTGCGGGCAATTGAGGGTGCAAAGTCGCCATATAAAATCATTCGGAAGGAGTTTTATATAGTGTGCCAATGTGGATACAAAGGGCCGGGGGAATATAATGCTTGCCCAAAATGCCATGCACAGATTTCATTTATAAACGAAATCTTGGCAGATATGGGGGTTTTTCAGGGAGACGACGAATGGCTGCGTAACGTACGTAACGTTAGGAGAACGTCCCCGTTCTAGTCAGACGGTGTGAACCGTGCCTTCTTGAAGGCCTGCTCGCCGCCCCAGGCATGATAACCACATGGTCCGATGTCGAGCAGCTTCGGCGTTTGGGCATCACGCATGTCATTAATCTGCTGCGAAATAAAGACAGCCGGAAAATCCGACAATTCCAGTGGCTCTGGCTTCAGTCCAAGGACAACAAGAAGTCTCGCCCTCGCTGGTTTTTCAATCTGCCGCAGCAACGCCACGTCCAGCTCTCCTTTAGAATGATTTTCTCTCACTCCCGCTGGACTAATTCAAGCCGGTCAGGTCATACCACGCCTCCGCTCTCGTGTGAAAAGTCGCAGGGACTTATTGCAGTTTCGCGTATTCGGACTTGGCTTGTTTCAGGATAGGGATGTCGGGGTCGGCGTTTTTCCATAGCGCCAGGAAATCTTTATAGGCGGCTTTGGCTTTGGTGGCGTCGCCCTGTAGGGTATAGGCGCGTGCGATTCCGACATGCGCTAGCGCCCCCGTCTCGCACGAGACCACCAGGCCGCGGTGGTCCAAGATCTTCTGAAACTCGGCAGCGGCGGCCGCGCCTTGATTCGCGGAGAGGTATGCTTCACCGCGGACATAAGCGGGGTAGATACAACCACCCAACCAGGCATCCGTCAGTTCATACGGCGCAGCGGCACGCAGAAGCTCAATGCTCCGCTGGGGTTTTTTTTGTGAGAGTTCGATCTGTGCGCGAACTGTCGGCAGCACAACAGATTGCACCAACGTGCCTTGAGGGAATCGGCTGCTGAGACTCTCCAACATAGACTGTGCATGCGATGAATTCCCCACCCACGCAAGCACTAATGCGGAAAGTCCGCTGGGGCCCTGCTGGCTGAGAGCGGTTTGCTGGACTTCCCGTAATTTTCCGACAGCGGCCTCGCGTAACAGACCCTCCAGGCGCCAGGACTCCGCGCTTTCCTTTAGGCCTGCTCGCTCCGCGGATTCTATAGCCCTGCGGTTTAGCTCCCGCGAACGTCGTAGATGCCCGGAATAGGCTTCGACAGTAGCTTGGTATGAAAGAAAATCCGCAATGCTCTCGGGCTTACTTTCGGACCACGACACCTGCTCCGCCATCCCTCGCGTATCTTCTGCGAGGAAGGCCAGAGAATAAAGCAGATAGTGCAAGGACTCGTCATCAAGGTGGCGATCTACCGCGTCGTCGAGAACTTTGCGAGCCTCCGGAAATCGACCCACTTCCATGAGATCGTAAGCGAGATCGATGCGTCCCATTACATCATCGGGGTTCTGTTGTGCAGATTCGCGAGCAAGTTCGACGGCCTGTTCGTACTGCCCCTCAGAGGCGTAGACACTGGCCAGATTGGCCAGCGCCGCATGGTCTCGCGGATAACTGCCGAGCCATTCGCCGAACACGCGAGTAGTACTTTCCAAGTCATTTGTTACCTTCCAGAAATAAAGAGATTCGATGTCGAACTTTTCTCGTTCGCTGGCGTGATCGCGCAAGGAAAAGGCGGTCGTGAACAACTCTCGGGCACGATTTGTTTCACCGAGGTTGGTGTACATCTTGCCCAGATATAGGTAAGCGCTCGCAAAATTCGGGTCAAGTTCAATTGCATGCCGGAAGAACGGAACAGCAGCAACTGTCCCCTTTTCGTGAAGAGTTTGAATCCCCAGACTGTATGCCTTTAAGGCTTCCAGCGAAGCTGTGGTCGCCTGCGAGAGTGGCACGTCGAAACTCTTGACGGTTGCTAAGGATTCACCCAACTCGCCACGGAGTTTCGTAGCCGCCTTGCCAAGCGCATCCAGAACATTTTCTCTGTTTGCAGCGGTATCCTGTTCCTGAGCCAGAGTCGCTCCATTTTGGCAATTAAGCGCTTTCAGTCCCAGCACATACTCGTTACCCAGACGACCGATTGAACCCGCAACATAAGCCTTACCTCCCGCGCGCTGGCAAAGCTCGGACGCCACGTCGGGTGTGAGTCTCGTGTCGACCGGACGGGTCATCTGCCGCAAGATTCTCGCGACATCGTTCTCAGAGAGTACGTCGAGGAATGGGGATTGCCGCAGGGAAACATTCAGCCCCGTCTTCAGCGTATCGTCGAAAATTACGTCGCCCGTGGTGTTAGCGAACTCAGTGAGAACGACGGTGTCTTTGTTTGCGAGAATTGGCTTGTGATGGACGTAGAAATAGCCTTGGGCCAATAAGACCAGCACGACGGCGGCTGCGAGCGAAATCCAAACTGTCGTTCGCTTTGCAGATTTTGTTTTGGGTGCTTCGTGGGCGTCGACGGCTGGAAGCTTCGCGACGGCCGACACCAATACTGACACAGTCGAAACTGGGGTCGCCGGCGCAGGGCCGGGCCGTGCAGAAGGGATCGAAAGGTTGTTTTCCGGGAGGTCGGGGCTGGTGTGGTGTCCGTTTTGAGGTTCAACGGGCACGAGGAAGCGATAGCCGCGGCGGGGAATGGTCTCGATATAACGCGGGTTTTCGGCGCTGTCGGAAAGGGCATCGCGGAGCTTGCCGACCGCTGTGTTCAGTCCGGCCTCAAAATCGACGAAGGTGTCTTGGGGCCACAGACGTTTTTGCAGTTCCTCACGGGTGACGAGCTCGCCTTGCCTTTCGGCCAGCAGTGCCAGGACCCGCAGGGGTTTTTCCTGCAGCCGTATGCGCGAGCCGTTTTTGCGTACTTCTCCCGCAGCCAGGTCCACCAGATAAGGACCGAACTTGAGCATTGGCGGGCGGGCGGCCGACTCCATGGACAGTCCTTATTTAAAGCAGCCGGGGATGGGCGGATTTTAGCATAGCTCCAGTACCCTGAAGCCAGGTTTACCAGACTCTGATAACTCGTGTGTTTTCTGACAACTCGCCGTTGAGACTTAGTAGAGAAATAAATTTATCCCCGTACATTGACGTTTCGGCAGGGTTTAAGCAAACTCGCCCCGATTCGTCCCCAGAATCCGTGGCTCGGAAGAAGCTGGGATCTCCCACGAAGGCAAGTGCGAGACCTCGTTGCGACGAAGCAGCACAGGCGGGCGACTCCGCTGAGGAAAGCTTGAGCACGCGTTTTGCGCGAACGAGCCGAGAAGCTCCGGAAATGCTAGGCCGGAGGCGGGCCACGCGTGATCCTCGAACGCGCCGGAGCTGCCTCCCGTAGTTGGTTCGTGGGAGCGCCAATTTTATCTATCTCGATACAGCAAGATGTGAGACCCGAACACAAACGAAGGAGAAACAGCATGAAGACGAACGATAAAGACCAAGCAGTGGCGAGACTGGCTTTGCGAGGTTTGCTGCTTCTCGCTCTTCTCGGTATATCACTTTCTACCGGCATCCTCACCCGCGCGCAGAGCAACACAAACGCGCCCTCGGTGTCTGATCATAAGTTGGCCGTGCTCCCGGGAAATTCTGCGCCGGTTTCCGCTACAGCGATCAAGCCTGCGTCGGCATCCACAAATACCCCCGCACCCGCGGAGCCAAATCTCCCCAGCAAAGGCGGCCAAGAAGGAATAAAAGTCCACGGTCACTGGAGCATCGAGGTCCGCAATCCAGACGGGTCGGTCGACAAGCACGTCGAGTTTGAGAATAGCCTCGTGACCACTAATCTCTCCAATATGCCGGGTGGCGCGGCCCTTTTGTACGAATTGCTGAACGGGTCCGGAGCGTTCGCAGGCTCACCGACTCTACTCGCGGGTGGCTGGGCTCTAAATCTACAGGCTCCTTCGGGGGCTTCCCCACCTTGCGCGTTCAGCATCGCAAATGAAAACAGCACTTATGGAGGCCTCATAAACTCGAGCCTCACTCCGTCATGCTTCGTAACGGACGTTCCGTCTTTTTGCGTCCAACACACGACTCCGCCCACGAGTGCACCCGATTGCAATCAAGGACTGCAAGCGACATTGAACACCTTATCTTCATCGACTTCGATCGATGCTGGGGCCGTTTCGAGCTTTCCTACACCAAGCGGATTCACGCTGACTGGCACGATTCTGGCGTCGCAAGCGAGCGGAAGCATCGGCGTAGTTGAGGCATTGGCTTTCATCAATGTGCCGCAAAAGCCGGGGACTTCTTTGGCCGGTTTCGTTTTTACCTCCCATTCCATTTCGACGCTGACAGTAGCCCAGGGTCAGTCCGTATCCGTGACAGTGACCTTCAGTTTTAGTTAAGAAATCTCGCGAGCAGATATCTTTCCCGGCACTGCGAATGCCGCGTCGCGCGAGCTTGGACGAGTGGAAGCGAAGACGCAGGGCAGATGCTCGTGAGCGAATTCCCGCGGAAGGTAACAGCAGATGACCTCTAAACGGAATCAGGTTTTGTCGAAGCGCTCTAAATTTCGGCGGCTGTCGCGCGCTCTGAGCCAACTCGCGTTAGTGTTTCTCATCCCTTCGGCAGCCTATCCGCAGGCCCAGGTGCCGCCCGTCTTGCAGGCTCCGTCCGTTTATAATGGCTCGCTCGGAACGGCCCCCAACGCCGTGGCCATGGGCGACTTCAACGGAGACGGGCTGCTCGACTTCGCGGTGGCCGAATATACCCCCAACAACCCGGCCAATGGGCAAGTGGAAATTTTCCTGGGAAACAGCGATGGAAGTTTCACGTCGAAAGGCGTGGTCCCGGTCGGCACCATCGCCGGACAGCAATTCGGAACCAACCACAACATCGGTGTAGGCCATTTCAACGGACCAAACCAGCCCCCCGGAATTGCCGTAGCCGTAGCGTCCGCGCCTGGCTGCCCGAACGGCGGAGTGACGATCATCTACGCGCCACTGTCCGCGCCCGTGGGCAATTCACCCGTCACCTGCGTGGCCAACGCAACAGCCGTTACTTCCGTGGGTGTGGGAGATTTCAACGCGGACGGCTTTGACGATATCGCGGTGTCGAACGCTGGCGGAGCTGTTGCCGGCAGCGTAACTGTGTACCTCAACGCCGCGAATTCGACTTCGCAAAGTGGCTTTTACAGTTACGCCAGTTACTCGACTCCCGGGTCGCCGCTCTACGGTACTCTGATCGCCGCAGATTTTGGCACCGGCACCGGTCCCAGCCTGGTGCTTTTGGCTAACTCCGGCCCATTCACGCAGTATTTTAATGTGTTTATGAATGAAACGGTCACGTCCTTGGGCGTAAGCGCCCTCGCTTTTTCTTCGAGCCTCGACGTTAGTACCGGACCGAATGGCTGGACGGACTTGACGACGGCTTCCTTCAGTGGTCCGGGCTTTACCGATATTGTCGGTATCAGCGAGGCCAGCGAGATCAGATACGTTTCGGTATCGATCAACACGCTATCCGGCGCCACCACTTTCGGACCGCTGACCACAATCGCCGGCCCCAACGGCTTCGCGATCGTCGAAGGAGACTTCAATGGCGACGGCGTTCCCGATTTTGCTTACCTCGATGAAAATCACAATCTGGGAGTCGACCTGGATTTTCCGAGCCTCAATTCAAGCTCACTGATCAAGCCCTTCGGCCCAGCGGGCCAAGGGGTGGCCGCCGGTTTCTCCCCTGCGTTGAACAAATGGATCTTGCTGGATAGCGGCGTGTTCATGGGCAGCAGCGGTTCTTCCCAGCAAATTCCTGAGGCCAGATCCATCGCGGTGTATCTACTCGACCCAACGACGGGGCAGCCGACTCTCGCGCCTCTTTTCGCGCAGTCCCCGACACTGACGGACAGTAACACTCCTCCGGCGTTCGCAGTGGCCGATCTCGATGGTGATGGGGCCCCGGATGTCGCGGTGCTCGGAGTGGACGAGTCTAGTTTCGCCGCCACCGTCACCCCATTTCAAAATGTGTACAAAACGAGTAGCGCGCCAGGATTTGTGGCCCAGCCCGTATTCGACTTGGGAGGAGGAGCCAGCACTACGGGGATCGCGCCCGCGGCATTGGCCATCGCGGCAGGTAAATTCCGCACTGCGATCCTCTCAGGAGGACTTCCCGACCTAGCGCTGGTCTTGCCGGATGGCATCCTACTGCTCGATAACGGCGGAAGTTTTCAGTTTACGGTCGCAGCGCAGTGCCAGGGTGTTTCCCCGGGCACGAATTGTTACCTGGGCGGCGATTCGAATTTTCCAGGTTTTCCGTTTTTCGTCCCGCAGCGTCCGCCAATCCTTGCGGCTGACGTAAACGGCGACGGTATTGACGATATCGTTCTGGCTATTCCCGAGAACTGCGCTGCCAGCGACAGCGGCGGAGCCAAGTCCAGAATCTACGTGCTGATCTCCAATGGCGATGGAAGCTTTAAGCCCGCCACATCCTATGTCTCCCCGGTCGCAAATCCGGTCGCGCTGGCAGCTGGCAAGCTTTTGGGGAGCAATTATCCGGACTTGGTCGTCGTGGATGGAGGAGACATCTGCAGCCCGGCCTCGACGATTCTCAGCTCTCCTGTGGCTACAGCCGTGGCACTGATTCCCAACAATCACGACGGCACGGGCACCTTTGGCACTCCGACAAGCCTCCTCGCTCAGCTGCTCCCCGTGCTTCCGCCGAGGATCTCGTCGGTCGCGCTAGGCGACATCAATGGGGATGGTCTTCTGGACATCGTACTTTCGGCCGGCGACGGTTTGCATGTGTTACTGAACTCTACCGCTGCTCCGGGAACGTTCACCGATCAAGGCGAAGTGCCACTGTATGGTCCGTTTTTTGGCGGCGGGGACATAATTCAGAATGTTGCGCAGATTGATGTCGCCAATCTCAATGCCGGGGGTTTGCCGGATGTCGCGGCGGTCGTTGGCGGAATCGCCTACATTTTCCCGAACAACGGCAGTGGCAGCCTGAACGCTCCCGTAGAAGGCTATGCCTCGGGACCCAACTCCGGCCAGATGAAGGCCATCGACGTAAACGGTGATGGCGCGCCAGACGTCTTGGTGAGCAATTCGCAGGGATTTTCCGTCGTGCTCAATGGCGCGGGTTCGGCCGCAAATAATCCCTTCGCGCAATTCAGCGCTGTCACTCTCCCTTTCTTCGGGGTTGCGCTTGGCGCGCCGTCCCCTCAGGTGCTCACGCTTACGAACACCGGGGCTACCCCGTTAATCATTTCGTCCATCGCTTACGCGAACGACGCCGGGGGCCAGTTTGCCACCACGGCTGTGTTGTGCGATGGCGTTGAAGGTCCAAGTTTTCCCGTGACGCTTCCCGCCGGGGGCGGTTGCTTGTTTCAAATCACCTTCACCCCAAATGCTTTGGGTCCCAGCGCGGGGCAGATCGTCTTTGCGGACAACTCGCCTTTCAGCAACGCCCCGCAAACTCCCTTCGGCAATTTATTTCAGCACACCATTGCGCTCACGGGGACTGGTATTGCCTCCACGGCCGATGTATCCATGGCGGTCACTAACTCCCCTACTGTGGTACCTGTGGGTACGCCGATGCTCCAATACACCATCACGCTCATGAACTCTGGACCAAATCCCTCGACCAATCTTACTTTTACCCACAAATTGGAATCCTCGGTAATGAATCAGGGGGCGGTGTCCAGTCAGGGAAATTGCACAGGCGCTCATTCTACGGGCGTGACGATCAGCTGCAGTCTCGGAACTTTGAGTTCTGGTTCGACCGCGACCATCCTCGTCGATGTCACTCCCACCGCTGCGGGAAACTTAAGCAATCCGTTTACATTCACCCAAGACGAGACGGACTCTGACCCGATGTCGGTGCAAGACAACGTTACGGTTCTATCGTCGTTGACGATTGCTATTCCGACAATTACGGAATCCATTATCGTGAGCGACCAACCTTTCTGGTCGGATCTGTCGATTCAAGAACCAATTACCGTGAACGACGCGGTGTTCATTAGCCCCATACTTCCCGATTTCGCCCCGCCAGCCGCCTATTTCTCGACGGCAGGCCTGGGCTTCAACGGTACCCCTGGGCAGATCCAAACGCTGACGATGTACAACGTGGGTGGCACGCCACTCGTATTCAGCGGTCCCGTGCAAATTACGCCAGGTTTCACGATTATTTCGACAATTTGTTCGAGTGGCGCGACCGCTCTTCCCACATCCTTGCCGAGTGGGGGGCAATGCTCTTTCACAATCTCTTACGCTGGCACGTCGCCGAGCGGAACCATGGTATTCACTGACAACGCGGCATTGAGCAACCCGCCAAGCGCCGTGTCGGGAGCGAGCTACACGCAAACGATAACTCTCAGCGGCTCGGGAAGCGGCAGCGGCACCATCGCGCTGCCACCGACTGCGGTCCCCGTGAACATCAGCGAAATGATTACCGTCAGCGACGCGCCGGCGGCATCCACGCCCTGCCAGGCTAACGTCACCGCTGACATCACCGTAACGCGCGGTCCGTACTTGTACAGTCCGGTCACCCATCTGTACGAACAAACGGTTACGCTGACAAATTCTGGGAGCATTTCGATCCCCGGCCCCATTTCACTCGTTATCCCCGGGGTCAGCGGCAATGCGAAATTGTTCAATCCTACCGGTGTCACTACTTGTGCGGTGCCCGGAACCCCATACGTCACCGACGCCACCCTTTCGCTGGCGCCCGGCGGCAGCACCAATGTTCTTTTGTATTTCACCGACCCCAGCCACGCCGCTTTCACATACGGCACTCAGGTGGAGGCGGGAAGCGGCGCACCATAAGGGAGATCGCTCTATGACCACTACAAAGGAAATCCAAACGAACCAAAATCCACCATCCTCGCAGTGCGGCAGAGTACTTTCCGCGCGGGTCGCGGCAGTGTTACTGGTCGCGATAGGCTTGCTGCTAACCCAACGGGGCGCTTACGCGGACGGCATTTCGACTACCGTCAGCGTCGATACCTCTGGCCTGGGGCAAAGTGGTCCTTCCGAAGTCTTTTTTGTGCTTACCGACGGCGACGCGCCCACTCCGGGAACCAACACCGCGACCCTGACCGATTTTTCTTTCGGGGTCGGCGGTAGCGGTGGCGCGGTAGATGCCTTGAATACCTTCGGCGATGTCGTATCCGGCGCGAACTTGGCGGGGGGCGCGATGATCACCGACGACCAGTTCACGAACGTCTTTGCCGGTTTTTTCACCGCCGGCAGCCAGCTATCGTTTTCCCTGGAACTAACCACTAACGTCTCGGCCGGCGTGCTGGCGCCGGACCAGTTCTCAATGTTTATTTACGACCCTGATGGCAATCCAATTCCCAGCAGCGATCCAACGGGTTTCGATAGCTTGCTCACCGTGGATATCAACTCTTTGAGCCCCACAGTGGCCACGTACTCGAACGTCGTAACTGCATCCAGCGGTCCGCTCGGTGTGCCCGAGCCTGGCACGTTGCTGCTGCTCTGCGGCGGGCTGTGTCTCGTAGCCCTCTACCCGCACCGCCGTGAAAAATCGCTTCACCCGCTGTCCGGGGTTTATAGCGTGGCCAAACAGGCAAGAACGCGGATAAGGTGCCCTACAGCCGATTGCCTCTAGGTCTGCAAACGCGCTCGGAGCGGTAGCTAGAAGAAAGTAGTGATCAGCGGTCAAGCGGGTCAGCAGAAGCGTGGCCGCGGCGCAAGGAAAGTTCAGATGCTGAAGCCCCCGAAAAAGAGGCCAAGCAGCGTGAATATCAGCCAAACGCCAAGTGCGCACATTCCGCCGCGAAATGCCAATCGCAGTTTCCCCACCCCCTTGGCCTCGAGCGCCATCTTCTGGAATGCGACAATGCTGCTTAGCCCGAGCATTGCCAAAGAAATACTGAAGAGCCCAAGGAGCAACGCCCCGAGCGTGGCAAGTTGTGGATGGAGCCCATTCATCAAATTGGTAAACGGCGGCAGAATCCCACTAAACACTGCTATGAAGAAAGCCAGATGGCGCCCGGACCGCGACAACATAGCGGCCACTGGAAGCAGGGCAATGAAAGCCGTTGCCGCGCCCAGACCCAGCGCAAATGCCAGTGAATTGTTCCCCTTACGGAATAAAAGATAAAGCAGTGCAAGGCTGAGCGCCCCCCAGCGACCAAAAAAGATTAGGGCTACCAGCGCATTCATTGAAAGAGCGATACAAGCGAAAACAGCGGTTGAAGGGATTTCGAGAGTTTAAGTCGTACGCCGAAGTGTCATCTAACAAGACTGAGCAGCGCGTCACGTCGCTGGCGAGCGCCGCTGATGCCGTTATTAAGACTGACCGTTGCGTAGGACAAGATGTAGTCATCCGTGCGGCCGCCCACCTAAGACTCTTTGGCCGAGAAAACTTGCGCCTCGTCGACGTACTAATTGGCGGCGAATATGGGAGCGAAGGTAAGGGCCACATCTCAGCATACCTTGCACCCGAATACGACCTCCTCGTGCGGGTCGGAGGCCCGAATGCCGGTCACAAAACTTTTACACAAGACGGCCGCGCGTTGCGCCGCTATCGTCGCCGATGGAAAGTCGAACGTTTGTTCGCCTGGCCCCACAACTACCGCCGCATCGTGGTTCGCTGGGAACATCGACCAGAAAACTTCCTCGCCATGGTGCACTTAGCTTCCGCCGTAATCTTGCTCAGGCATTTATGAGATGGCTTCTAGTCTGGGAGCCGTATCGCGGCGAAATCCCCTGAGTAGAAAACTGTGGAGGCGGCCAAAAGGAGCCGCTTCCCATGGTTCCACAAGAGCAGCCCTATTCCGTCGGTCTCTCTCCGACCGCCACAATCCCCGAACTGCAACAATCGAAGATCGCAGTGCTCAATACACTTGCTTCTCAGCACTCACGGCGAAGCTATGCATACGCCATCGACAGGTTCATCGCCTGGTACTGCAGCGAGCCTAGATTAGAGTTCAACCGTTCAGTCGTGGTGAGATACCGCTCATTCCTTGAGCGCCTCTCTCTATCCGCGGCTACTATCAACCTGCACCTATCAGCGATCCGGAGGCTGGCCGATGAGTCTGCCGAGAGCGGTTGGCTAAGCCCGGAACTAGCAATTGGAATTCGACGAGTAAAGGGCGTGAAGCGGCTCGGACGGAAAATGGGCAACTGGCTCACCCGCAACCAGGCTCAAGAGCTCGTGAATGCTGCTTCGAAGACCAATCTACGCGGTTGGAGAGATGGGGCAATGGTCGGATTGCTGTTGGGATGTGGGTTGCGGCGCTCGGAAGTTGTGGGCTTGAACCTCGATCAGTTGCAGTCGAGAGAGGGTCACTGGGTCATTGTCAATTTGGTTGGCAAGGGAGCGCGCCTACGAACCGTGCCAGTGCCATCGTGGTCCAAGGAACTCATTGATGCCTGGCTCCGGCATTCCGGAGTGAGCGACGGCAAAGTATTCAGACAGGTATTGAAGGGAGGAGTGATCCGGCCCTTTGGCGTGACAGCAAACGTCGTCTGGTACGCAGTGAAGCGGTGCGCCGGACAGGTCGGGATAGGCAATTTGGCACCCCACGACCTTCGCCGCACTTGCGCCCGCCTATGCCACTGCTCTGGAGGCGAACTGGAACAGATTCAGTTTCTGCTTGGCCACGCTTCTGTACAAACAACTGAACGGTATATTGGCAGCAAACAGAAGCTTCAAGATGCGGTGAACGATCGCCTTGGGATTTCTGTCGCAGGCGACAGCGCCTGAAATGGCTTGGACGCGGCCGATTCGGGTTGTTGGCGATAGCGTCCTTTATCATTCACCAAATGGCTTGGCAAGCCCTCAATAGGTTTCCTGTCTTTTCTCCCCGCTGGCGACCATTCTCTCAAGTCGATTGCCACCGCGAAATGTGTCCGGGGATATTCATGGGCCCTGGCGCGTTTGTCGGTACTGATCCGACGAAGTGCCCGCAACTTCCGAGTGACCCGTCATCCGACCGAAATTGCGGATTCGACGTTGCCGAGTCTCTGGTCAAATGCTGACTTCCGCCGTGCCAATATCGCATTCTCAGACGGCGGCTCCATAACCCCCTGCCTCGCGGAGGTGTTGCGGCTGAGCAAGTTGTAAGCGCGCTGGCCGTAGACGTTATCGATGGCCTTCATAGCACAGCGAGTGGGCGATTCTTTGCTTGGGTCATCGGCGGTGCGCTGTCGGCGGCGCTCGATGCGGACTGGCTGACCGCTGCGTGGGATCAGAATGCCTATAACTATGTTACCGGACCTGCCGCGGCGGTGGTTGAGGAATGTGAACCACAAACAGTCTGTGGTCACTAAGGACGGATTGGATCGGCTTCGGATTCTGCCGAAATCCCCGCTTATCGAGGCAGTCCGATTCGAGTCTCAGGACAGGCCAGAATCATGACCTAACGCAAGTGAGTAGAGAGGCTGCAACAGGCGATGTCAAGTGACTACCTGGGTGGTCGCGCCGCCCGCCGATTCGCGGGCACACCTCTGCGGTGCCTCGTCATGGGCTCCTTTGTATGGGCTGCCTCAAACAGGTGCCGAATGCCGTGCTCCAACAGTTCGACGGCCCTCTCCAGGGCGCCCAGTTGTCCAATCCGCGCTATAGCTACGGACAGGCGCAAGTCAAATGATGGGGGACGCAGCACTTCAACCGTGTCTCGACAATTTTTCCTAGCAATAAAGCGGGATGGCAGCAGCCCGACTCCATATCCTGACTGAATGAGGGCTAGCTGCAAATGTATGTTGTAGTGGATTTCAGCCGCAACCATGGGGGTGAAGCCGGCACGTTCCATCTGATCGATGAGGCTTGCCCGAAGCAAGCACCCAGACGGGTTGAGCACCCAGGGTGCTCGGCTCAAACTTTCCCATTCACCGTCAATGTTGCCTGCGGCGCTTTGAACGATCTCCATGCGGTCGCTAGCGATGATATTCGTCAGAAGAGGTGAAGGCGCGGTTTTACCTTCGGGCAAAAACACGACAGCAACATCGAGTTCACCGGCGAGCATCCGGTTAAATAATTCACCGGTAAGTGCGCTCAACAGCCGCAGCCGGACCTTGGGGTATTTTTCAGTCAGCGCGCGAATAGGTTCGATAAGCGTCCCCTCGGCCAGGGCATGCGCGAGTCCGATGCGCAAGAGGCCGTGAGGTTCGGCGTCGCGCGACGCAACAGATTTCAGCGCCTCCGTCCGCTGCAACAGATCTCGCGCTTGTTCAAGCACCTTGGAGCCCAGCGAGTTCAGGCGCGGCGGCTTTACTGAGCGGTCGAGCAACTCGGCGCCCAGTGCGGCCTCCAGCCTTTGCAGTTGCCGGGTTATAGCGGATGGTGTCCGGAATAGACGATCGGCTGCACCGGCGATGGACCCGGCCTGGGCAAACTCTACGAGCGCGTGTAAATCGTCGAGCAAGAGAGCCTCCTTAAAGTATTCTTAAAATCTCCTCCCAACGAATAACAGAATCGTGCGTAAACGGCAACATCATCGTGATAATAATGAACTTGTGGAACGCGTCGATCCTCCCTTACAAAGAGCAAGAAGCTTAGGAAACCCTGGAGACACATGATTGACTTCCACATGAAGAAGATTCTGACTCAGTACGGGGTGTACGCGCTTGTGGTCGCTCTGATGGTGCCGTTGGCGGGGGCGCAGTCGCAGCCGGCAGGATTGCAGGCCGCCTTCGCAAAAGATGCCGGAACGCTTTCAGACAAATTCACCGGACTCGCACGCGTTATGTCGGGCAAGTACGACTGGAAGCCCGCCCAGGGCGTTCGCTCCGTCGCCGACGTCTTCAACCTGATCGTTAAAGAGAACGGCCTGCTCGCCAGCGTGCTTTCGGGCACACCGAATACTGGGGCATCGCCCGCGCCCATCACCGATCCGGAGAAAATGCAGGAAGCTCTGAAGGCTTCTTACCTCAATTTGCAAAAAGCGATTGCGGCACTCTCCGACAACGACCTGCAGGCGCCGGTGAAACTGTTCGGAAGAGACATGACGAAGCAGGGCGCGCTGATGCTAATTAGCCAAGATCAACACGAGCATCTGGGGCAGTCGATCGCGTACGCGCGCAGCAACGGCGTGGTTCCGCCCTGGTCTAAGTAGGACCGCTGCAAACGGGTGCCCAAATAAGAGTCTGTGTATTGACCGAAAAGAGCGTCTTCATGGGGACTTCACTTCAGGATGTTCGCTATGGTTTGCGCCTGCTGGTCAAGAAGCCCACCTTCACGATCGTGGCAGTCCTGACGCTGGCTCTGGGCGTGGGGGCCAACACGGCGATCTTCAGCATCGTGAACGCCGTGTTGCTTCGTTCTCTTCCGTTCCGCGACCCCGACCGTCTTGTAAGGATCTACTTTAACAACCCAGGGGTAGGACTGCGGGGCGTTCGGTTTTCCGTGCCGGAATTCGACGATCTTAGAACGCAGACGAATGTGTTCGAAGATGTGAGTGTCATCGTTTACGGCCCCACAAACTTGACCGGCGCCAAACAGCCCGAACACTTGGAAATGATGGAGGCCTCCCCCAACTACTTTTCCATGCTCGGCGCCACTCCCGAACTAGGACGCTTATTTGGTCACCAGGATTTCGCGCTCGGTTTCGCACCCGTGGTCGTGATCAGCGATGCGTTGTGGCGCCGCTCTTATGGAGCTGATCCTGGCGTCCTCGGCCGCAGCCTCCGCCTCGATAACGATCTATATACGATTGTAGGTGTACTTTCTCCCGGATTTCGCAACCCCGGACCGACCATTCCAGCCGTGGAGGTGTGGATTACCTGCGGATACAGCGCCGATCCGTTCCCACCGCCAGCGCGTAGCCTGCGCATATTGCCCGGGGCAATCGGCCGTCTCAAGCCGGGCCTCACTGTAGCGCAAGCTCAGGTGCGGCTTGATGCCATGGCTGCCAATCTGCGCCGCGATTTTGCGAATGATTATCCTCCGCAAGCGAAATGGACGGTTGAGGTTGTGCCGTTGCAGCAATCGTTGGTCGGTAAGGTTCGACCGATGCTGGTCGTGTTGATGGCTGCCGTAGTCTTAATCGTTCTCGTCGTGTCTCTGAACATTGGTAGCCTGCTTCTGGCGCGCGCCTCCGGACGACAGCAAGAGATGGCAGTGCGCGCGGCGATGGGAGCGAGCGGGGGCAGGATGATCCGGCAGATGCTCACCGAATCGCTGTTGCTGGCTTTCATCGGAGGAATCGCAGGGCTTACGACGGCGGTGATTACGCTGAAAGCCGTCTTGCGATTTGTGCCGGCGAATCTTCCGCGGCTAGGCGAGGTAAACATTGATTGGCGGGTCCTGGGATTTGCGTTACTGATTTCTCTCGCGACCGGTCTGCTGTTTGGGCTGGCCCCCGCGATCCATTCCTCGAAGGCCGGACTTGCGGGTACGATGCGCGAAGGCTCGCGCGGCTCGGGTTACAGCGCGAAGGCGGGGCGCATGCGCGACGCGCTGATGGTGTCACAGCTGGCTTTTGCGGTAGTGCTGATGATCGGCGCGGGACTCCTATTGGAAACGCTGCGCGATTTGTTGCGGCAGAATCCGGGGTTCAATCCATCGCAAGTGGTGACGGCGAATATCTATCTGCCGAACCCGAATGATCCACAGCTCGATCCATATCACACCCTCGCGCAGCAGATTCCATTTAATCGCGAACTGCTGCGGCGCGCGAACGCGATTCCCGGCGTGGAGTTGGCGGCGATTACGTCCAATTTGCCGGCCGCCGACACAATCAACAGCGATTCGGCAGCGTACGGCAGCACGAATCACAATTCGCTGGCCATCGAAGACCGGCCCACCGAATCCTCGGGAGATTTGAGCGCGGAAGTTATCCGCATCAGCCCGGATTATTTTCGGGTGATACAAACACCACTGGTGGAGGGACGCTTTTTCACCGAGGACGATGAAAATGGCAAGTTGCCGGTGGCGATCATCGATGAGGCGACGGCAAGGCGCTACTGGTGGCCGGATCATGATCCGGTGGGCCGGCGGCTGCGCATCCGATTGCGTTTCGGGCAGAATCCTACGAATCCATGGAGCACCGTGGTGGGCGTGGTGAAAAATATCAAGCACGACGGGCTCGATGTCGATGGCGTGCCGCACATCTATGTTCCGTTGAATCAATTTGTCGGGCGGTCGTTGAGCTTGGCGCTGCGAACTTCGTCGCCGGCGAGCACGCTCGAACCGCAAATTCGCGGCGCGATTCAGAGCGTTGATCCGGGGTTGCCGGTGTTCGGCGTCACCTCGCTGGATCAGGTACTGGATGCATCGCTGGCATCGCGCAGGTTTTCGGCGAATTTGGTGGCGGGATTTGCGGGGGGGGCGCTCTTGCTGGCCTCCATCGGAATTTACGGCTTGCTAGCCTATATGGTTGGCCAAAGATCACGCGAGATTGGTCTGCGGTTGGCGTTGGGTGCCCAGCGAGCGGATGTCTTGCGACTTGTCCTGGGGAAAGGTGTAGTCCTGGCTGGCCTCGGAATTGTGGCCGGCGTGATATTTTCCGCTTCGACCGCCTCAATGATGGCAAGTTTGCTCTACGGCGTTCGCCCACATGATCCGGCCGTATTTCTGATGGTGCCTTTGCTTCTGCTCGTGGTTGCGATTGCCGCTAGCTACATTCCGGCTTGGCGAGCGACCAAGGTGGATCCAATTGTGGCGCTGCGGGAATCGTGAGTTCCTTGGGCGCGCGCAACCTCGAGCTCCACTATCCTGACCATCTAACCCAGTATCCAAAGGAGTTTGCCATGAGCAAGACCGCAGTTACCTCGCCCGAACTCGCGCCGCCGGTCGGCCCGTTTTCCCAGGCGATCGAAGTCGGTGGTTTCCTCTACGTCAGCGGTCAGGTCGGCCAAGACCCGGCCACTGGCAAGGTGGTCGAGGGGGGTATTGTGGCCGAGACAGAGCGCGTCTTCCGGAATCTCTCGGCGGTTCTCAAGGCGGCCGGCAAGAGTTTCGATGACGTTGCGCGCGTCGGCGTGTTTCTCACGAGCATGAGTGACTACGGCGCGATGAATGGCATCTACGCAAAGCATTTCAGTCAGCCCTTTTTTCCCGCCCGCACAACGATCGCGGCGGCCGCGCTGCCGCTTGGGGCCTGCGTTGAGATCGACCTCGTCGTCAAGGCTTGAGGCGGAGCACGGAGGCTAATCTCATGAAGTACACGTTTCACATCGTCGATGTTTTCAGTTCGACACCTTTCGGCGGTAATCAACTCGCGGTTCTGCCTGACGCCAGCAGCATTTCGACCGAGGGCATGCAGAAGATTGCCCGCGAATTCAATTTCGGCGAAACGACCTTCGTCCTGCCGAAGAAGGATCCTGCAAACACGTGTCGGGTGCGCATCTTCACACCTCGGGCGGACATCCTTGTGACCCGATAACTTACTTTAGCCGTTCGCCATGAACCGCTACGTTCGCCTCACGCGAAGCGTCCGCCGCGCGGGCGGCTTCGTTCAAGTCGGCTAGTGTTTACCAATGCGATTGCGAGGACGGATTTCGACTCTCGCCCACGTGCTCACACATCCGCAACGGTCTCGCCTTCCCGAGGGGGTACCTCTTTATCGGGATTCTGAATGATAAAGGACGTTATCATTCAGGGCGTTAAGCACTGTCCTCTGCCAATGCTTCCACGTCAAAACTAGCGGCGACGAAAGTAAGGGACGCCGTGGATTTTCTCCTCCAGCTTCTGGAACTGCACACCGTTGAATGCTCCCACGCCGATCAGCCCCAGCCGCTCCAGCCGCTTGCAGATGAAACGATAGCTGACCTTGGCGGTGCATGCGCGCTTGATGACCACCACGTCGGAAGCCTGCCGCACTACAACCCCCAGCTTTTGGAGATCGGCGTAAAATTCACTCTCCGGGTAAATGAACTCGGCCGCAAATACTTCCGCGCCCTTCTCAATTAACTCGTTCGCGTCGTAGTCACCGCAGGAGATCACGCCTGCGCCAAGCACCGCCCGGTCACGGTAGTGGTGCTTGAGTTCGTGTATCAGCGCGAAAAGCTTTGGCTCGTAAGGCAGGGTGGGCTGAAGGGCCACGGAACAGTCGCTATCCCCGCACATGTACAACGCCTTCACTTTTCTCGGCAGGGGCCAGTGGTCGATGCGTATGCCTTCATTCTTATAAATGACTCGCACTTCCGAAAGCCCGAAACGGCCTGTTTCCACGCAATGTTCGGTGCGTTTCTCCAGTGCCAGTCGTTTCAGATCTTCGTAGTATTCGCGACGAGTCATAGGAATCGTTATGCCTTCTTTTTGCTGCGCTTCGCGTTCTCCATTGCACGTCTTGCCTTGCGAAACTCCGCGTAGCGGATGACCTCTTCAAAATCCTTGTCCTCCAGGCCGCCTGTTGCGGACGTGAGCGCGGACACGCGCGGATCATCGGCCGTCAGATCAGGGAAAAATGTCGTAATAGATACCGCAAAAAAACGCGCAAGGCCATCGAGGTCTTTCGGCGTGGGTTTGTAGGTGCCGGTCTCCCATCGCGAGACGGTGTTGGATGCTACTTTCAGTTTTTCAGCGAGTGCCTCCTGGCTCAGCATTCCTTTCGGATAAGAGGTCCGCAATTCTCGAATCTTGTGGCCGATATGTTCGTACAAAGTTGTCACGTGGTCTCCTCCTGTTGTGGGATGGGCGTGTCCCACTATAGCTTGACGGTAGGACTGGCGCAATATATACTAAAATGGGAGTACACACTCCCATTAAAGGAGACAATAAAATGACCATTGAAGCGAGCAATCTGAGCAACGAAGCCCCGCATCCGGGAATGGGCCATCATCACGAGATTCATTTCTTCGTCGATGGCGAGCCCGTCGAAACGGACCGGCGGGAACTTACCCCGAATGAAATTATCAAGGAATTCGGACATAAAGACCCGGCGACGCACTACCTGGTTAAGATCGACGGCCATCACCGCATCAGTTACCAAGGCAAGGGCGACGAACCGATCAAGATCCACGAGGGGGAGCGCTTTCAGATTGTTTCGACCGGGCCGACTCCGGTTTCCTAGTGAGGGCACATGCAAACAGGCGCGGAGTATTTTCTCCAGGGTCTGCGTGACCTGGGCTACGAGCCGGTGACGTTGCCGGATAAACCCGAACACGTGGTCATTGACTATGCGGTCGAAAGCGGCAAGTTCGCCGGCACGAAGCTGAAGCATGGGTTCGTCGTGCCGGCCGATTTTCCCGTCACTCCACCGAGCGGCATACATATTGCTGCCCTGATTCATCCAGTTCAGAGCGGCGGGCTGCACCCCACGGGCGGAATACATCGCGATCAGGCGATGCCGTTCCAGCAGGCACTTGGCGCAGAGTGGCAATACTGGTCGCGACCGCCTGCGGACTGGCCCACAGGCAAGAAGACCGTCGCTTCTTATATGAGTCACGTCTGGCGTCTTTGGGATTCGCAATGAGCCGCGCGGAGCGCAGCGTCGCGATGACGGGCGAGGTTGATCGGCTTGCCCGCGAACATCTGCTGCGGCGGGACCGCCAGGAAGACATCTGCTTTGGGCTCTGGCGCGCCAGCCAGGGCGAAACGCGCTCCACTGCAATTGTCGAACGCCTACTCCTTCCCCGCGACGGTGAGCGAAACGTACACGGCAATGCGAGCTTCGAGCCTGTTTTTCTGGAGCGCGCCATGGCGGAGGCGGCAGAGATCGGTGCCGGACTGGCGCTGTTGCATAGCCACCCGCTTGGGCGAGGCGCACAAGGTTTAAGCAGGGACGACATCGTCGCGGAGCAGGGGAATGCAGGAGCGGTTTTCGGAGCGACGGGTCTGCCGTTCGTCGGATTGACGCTGGCCGGTGACGGCTCATGGAGCGCGCGATTCTGGCAGCGGACCGCGCCGCGCACCTATCCGGTTGGCTGGTGCGCATCAGCGCGCGTAGTAGGAGATGCTTTTTCAATAACTTTCAACGACAAGCTCGCTCCCGTTCCTCGCTCCACCGAAGAGCAGATCCGCACCGTGTCGGCCTGGGGGCAGGAGAGTCACGCGAATATGGTGAGATTGCGGATCGGGGTGGTCGGTGCTGGCAGTGTCGGTGGCATGATTGCAGAGTCGCTCGTCCGGACGGGTTTTGAAGATATCACGCTGGTCGATTTCGATATCGTGAAGAAACACAATCTCGACCGCCTTAATTACGCCACAAGCCGCGATGTCGGTCGCCTCAAGGTCGAGGCTCTTGCGCGCCACCTGCGCGATCGCGCAACGGCAAGCCTCCGGGTGCATCAGGTCGCAGCGGCAGTTTACGAAGAAGCGGGATACCGGGCGGCGCTGGATTGCGATGTGCTTTTTTCCTGCGTCGACCGTCCCTGGGGCCGGTACGTGCTCAATTTGATTGCCTACACCCATTTGATTCCGGTTATCGACGGCGGAATCCGCGCCCGCACAAACCGGCTTGGCAAGCTGGCAGCTGCTGACTGGCGGGCGCATACGGCTACGATTGGACGGCCGTGTCTCCAGTGTCTCGGACAATATGATCCCGGTCACGTTCAGCTGGAACGTCAAGGAATGCTGGATGATCCCAAATATATTGAAGGACTGCCTGCGGATCACCCGCTGAAATCGCGCGAGAACGTGTTCGCGTTTTCGATGTCTTGTGCCTCATTACAGACGCTGCAGATGCTGGCTCTGGTATTGTCTCCGCTCGGTCAGCCCAATCCCGGAAGTCAGCTGTATCACTTTGTGGGTGGATTTATGGAGGAACCGACATATGGCTCCTGCCATGAGAACTGTCTCTTTCCCTCGATGATTGCTCTGGGAGATTCCTGTGGCATTCCGGCAACGGGAGTGCGGCCAGTCAATGCCGGTCTGTTGTAACCGGATTCTTGGTCTTGATTTCAAACCCGATAAAATACACTATCGCGTTTACGGCCGTGGCGGTGACAGTCAGTTAGTTTTCTAGGAGTTCTAGGGCTCCCGATTGCCAATCCTCCGTAGTTATCTGATGGCTATCTCTCCGCTTGCTACTTGCCCGCAACAACAACTTCGCCGTAGGCATGTTCGTGGCACTGCGGCGCAGACTTCAAGGTGACTACGCCATCGCCTACATCCACCGTCACTTGATCGTTCGCGAGGAATCCGTGCTGATCAGTTAGAGCATCGCCGAGATTTGACTTGAACAAGGCTTTTAGTACGACCCCGCTGTCGCACGCCCCGTTGAGGTTGGCTCGCGGAAATTCGAACGTTGATGCCACGGTGCCAATTAGGTCTCTTTGATCCGTAAATGCAGCGGCGCATTCAGCCTTGTGGACCCGGTGGCGTTCGGCGACCTGGGCCGCCACATTCAGATGTGCGTCCCCGTTGCGGCCATCAACATAAATCTTGCAGGTGATCCCCCCAGCGTAGGTAAGGTCGGTGTATCCGTTTTGGGCGTTTCTCACGCAGTTTATGAGGCGACCCCAACCGGGGTCATAAAGCTCCCAGCCAGGCGACGGTTGAGCGGTGATAACCATGCTCGAATTTCCGTTACCGGACAGGATTTGCACGCCGTAAAGGCCGCCGTTATTCAGGTTGCCCTCGTTGAGGTATCTGGTCCTCGTCTCCCATGCGTCCCCTTCGACCCATAGCTTGGTCGATACTGTGAAACGGGGAATCGGGCAGACAAGAAGGGGAACCTTTTGCTCGACATATTTCTTCCAGCCGAACCAATACGTGCCCGAGCACAAATTTAGCGAAAGAGTATAGCTTCCGTCGTGGCTGATAAGATTGGTCGGGATCGAGAGTTTCAGCAGCGCCATTGTGTTCGATTCAACGATGACCGGAGTGACAGAGTTGTTCGGCCCGAAAAGTTTGACCTCCGGAACAACGCCCAGCTTCGTCAGTCCTACGCCCGTTACGAAAAGTTCCGTTGCATTACCGTGAGCCCTGAATATCGCGATACCACTCTTAGCCACGTTCAACACTGGAGTTGTGTTGATGAAATCGACCTGAGCCACGGCGTTGCCCAACGCGTTGCCTTCTTGGTTAATATCATCCGTCAGATAGGCTTGAGCCTGCGCCAACGTGGCCTTAGTCAAGGCCCCAAACCTCGCAAGAAGTTGTTGAGCGTTGTCGTTCAAGACTCGTAGGTTGGCTTGCATCGTAGCATCCAGCTTGTCGATCCCATAGTTGATAGCCGTCGTAAGCGAAAACAGCGCGCTATTGACGATCGCTTCGAGTTGTCTGAGGCGATCCTCCAAATCCTTGTTTGCTTGTGAAATGGCGTCGTTGACCAGACCATGGACTCCGACCGCCAGAGCACCCAGGCCAGCAGCATTTAGAGCCGTCGTTGCCGCTAAACCGGGAACCTGGGCGAAAGAAGGGGTCGGTATACTTGCCCACATTATGCTGAGGCACAGGAAAGAAGCAAAGAGCTTTCGTAACGGCTGGAAGTGGCCTTCGCCATAGACAAGTCTCCCTCTCATCATCGCCTCCAATATGTATTTCCGATACGGGGAACCCTGGGATCGGCCTATGAAGCTGGAGTACCACTTACGAAGTGGGGACATTCTACACCAGGTTGTCAAGCTACTAAGATTCATGCGTAATTTTCTTGTCGAAGAGATATGAAGCGGGCGGTAATTACTAGCGAAAAGTGTTTTGTGACACGGGATTGTTAACATCGAGCGGGCTTGATAGGATGGCACACCAATAAGTAGTTTCCTACCCGGCGAAAACTAAGTGGCCTACGGAGTTTAAACCTATGCCTGTGCAGGAATTCGCGAAGATCATTGAGGCGGTCGGACATGAGCCTTTGGGCTTGCTGTCGCTTGCGTTCCTTGTTCTGGGCTCCATTGCCTATCGCCTCGTCAAGACCATGCGCAAGCCAACGCCGAACGAAGTGGCGGTGCTGCTTGCAATTGTTTTTCTGGGGTTCGCGGGTGTTGCGCTGGCGCTGGTGCGGGCAAGCAACAGCGTATCGGCGCAGGCCGAAGCACAGAAAAAACCTCCGTCCTATACAGCGGTTTTGAAGTTCACAGGGCAACGCAGGGCGTTGCAACCCGCGGAAGTGAGCTTCCGCAACAGCTCGGGGCAGGTGAATTTCGGCTGCAATGAAAGCAGGTCCGTGAATGTCGCATGGAATGCCCCTCCCGGTGCCGAACAAATCAATGCGACGGCGTCGTGGGTTAACACCGATAACGTCAGGTCGCAAGACCAGCACGTTGTCATCACTGGTAATACTGCCGCCGCGAGCGGAGTCATCTCCGGCCGCGACAGGGAATGGACTGGAAACTGTCCCGGAGGAGGCCA
>PMOV01000311.1 GCA_003161195.1 Acidobacteriota bacterium
AAACCAAAACGCGCAGACTGAAGCCGTGTTACTCATGCTGAAGCCTAATTCTAGCAAGAGCACGTCGATTCGTCGAAACGCTTGGCCATGGGTAGCAGAATAGGGCGCACTCACCTTAATCTGAACTGAACTGCCAACCTTTTAGGGGAGATACGGCATCGCGTCACTGGCTTCGACGAATTTCTTGAGCGCCGCCATGACGGCGGGCCGCGCGAAGAGCTCGCAGAAAAGATCAATCTCGTCTTTCAATTCGTCGTAAGGCACCCGCTTTATGAACCGTTTGGCCGCAGCGCGCGCACCGCCGTCAAATTTCGTAATCTGCTGCGCCATCAGCCGCGCCACCTTCAGCCCCTCGCCCTCCGCCACCAACTGCGCCACCAAACCCGCCGCCTGCGCCCGCGCCGCATTCACCGTCCGCCCCGTCAACAGCAATTCCCGCACAAACCCATTGCCAACGTCGCGCTGCAATCGCGGAATCCCGCCAAACCCCGGAATCAATCCCAGCCGCAACTCCGGAAACGCAAACCGCGCCATCTTGTCCGCCACCAAAATGTCGCACAGCAGCGCCAGCTCCAGCCCGCCGCCAAAACACACCCCATGCACCGCGCCAATGGTCACGAACGGCGCGGCATCCATCGCATTCGCCACCGCATGGATGCGCTCCACAAAATCCCGCACTCCCGCCGCCCGTTCTTTCTCCGCCAGCGCCACCGCTCCGTGATACAGCTCTCGCAAATCCGCCCCGGCGCAAAATCCTTCCTTCCGCGCGCTGTAAAGAATGCACGCCGCTGTATCCGCCCCCAGCGCCGGAATCGCCGCCGCAAACGCCTCCAGGTCCCCCAGCATCACCGTCCCAATCTCATTGATCGGCGCGTGATCCAGCGCTAGCTCCACCACGCCGTCGCGCCACTCCCAACGCAGCGCCTTACCGCGAAATTCCTTCATCGCTGTCCCGCCGCGGAAACCGCCGGACTCTTCGCCGCTTCATACATCGCCGCAATCTCTGCCGCATACCGCGCACTAATTGCCTCGCGCCGCACTTTCCCCATCGCCGTCAGCGACCCATTCTCCGCCGTAAACCCCTCGCGCAAAATCGCAAAATTGCGAAGCTGCCGGTAGTGCGGCAATTCCGCATTGACGCCATCCAGCGCCGCCTGCACCGCCCCACGCTCCACCGCCCCGCTAATCAGCGCGCAAAGATAACCTCTCCCGTTTCCCACCAGCACCACATGTTGCGCCTGCGGCAACCGCGCCCCGATTTTCTCTTCCAGCGGCTCCGGCGCCACATTGTGCCCGGAATTCAGAATGATCAAATTCTTCAGCCGCCCGCTGATCCTCCAGTTCCCGCGCGCGTTCCGCTCCCCCTGATCCCCGGTGTGAAACCATCCGCCCCGCAGCGCTCGCGCCGTCTCCTGCGGTCGGTTCCAGTAACCCGCAAACACATTCGGCCCGCGCACCACAATCTCGCCATTCTCCCCCGTCGTCATCTCGATCCCCGCCACCGCCGGTCCCACGTACCCCGCCTCCACCGGCCCGCGCGGATCGTCCATCGTGCAAATCCCCGTCGTCTCCGTCAGCCCATACACCTGCAGCACCGCAATCTCCAGCATGTCGAAAAATTCCTGCGTCTCCGGCGTCAGCGGCGCGGACCCGCAAATCAGCGCCCGCAAATTCGGGCCGAACCGCTTCTTGATCTGGCTGAACAGCAATCGCCGTCCCAGCCCGAGCCACAAGCCGTCGAAAGCCTTTCCGCCGCCCGCTCGCTTCCTCTGCCACCCCAGCCGCGCACGCGCAAACAGCCACTGAATCCCCGCATTCCGCTGCGCAAACGCCGCATCCACCCCCCGCTTCACCCGCTCCAGCAGCGTCGGTACATTCAAAAAATAATGTGGCGCCACCAGCCCAATCTCATCCACCAGCTTATTTAAATCCGTCGACAACGTCACCGTGCTGTCCCGCGACAGAAACGACAGCAGCGCAATCCACGAAGCGCAAAAATTAAACGGCAAATAGTGAAACACGCGGTCCGGCTGTCCTCCCACGCCGTTTTCCGCCGTCGCCCCCATCAACTGTGTCAGCCGCTCCGCAGTGCGCGCCAGCATGAATGAAACGTTCCCCACCGTGAGGCACACGCCCTTCGGCTCTCCAGAAGTTCCCGACGTGTAAATAATCGTCACGATGTCCGCGTCGGCGAGCGAATTTGCCGGCGTTTCCTGCCCGGAAGTGCCCGCCGCAGGCTCCGTTTTTAACACCTCCTCCAGCAGCACCAAACGCGGAGCTTTGCCAGTCTCGGGTTCCGTCCCCCACGCCGCCACCACCGCTTCGCCCAGCGCCGCATCCCCCGCCACCAGCATCGCCGGCGCGCAATCCCGCAGCATCGCCGCCAATTCCGCCGGCGCTTGCCGCACGTACACCGGCACGACAATCACGCCCTCTGCCATCAACGCCAGATCAAACGCCGCCCAGCGGATCGAATTGGCCGCCAGCAACGCGCAGCGTTCCCCGCGCCGCAAGCCCGCAGCGCGAATAAATCCGCGCATGTGCGCCACCCGCGCCAGCAACTCCCCGCCCGTCACGCTCACAAATTCATCGCCGCGCACTTCGCGCAGCACCACCCGCCCGTCGGCGCGCTCGAGCTGTGCGAATAGATTTTCCAGAAAATTGCCCATGAATTTACGCAGAGAAAAAACGATCGCCGCCGGCCAAGTAAATCATCCCGCCACCGTCCCCGCCGCCGTATGCTGCAGCACCGGCGCGTGCGCATCGTACCGCTCCACTAGCCGCACCAGCGTGTCGCTCAACGGCGGCAAGTAGTCTTCCCAGGACAGCACGCCTTGCCGCAGCGGAAATTCCGGATACGTCCTCCGCACCGCATCTTCCAGGTACGTCCCCATGCGCGCCATCGTCTTCAGATTGCGCACCACGCAGCGCCCAATGCCCTCGCGCACCGTCTCCGCTTCGGCCACCAGCGTTTCCATAATTCGCAACAACTTCGGTTCCAGGTCCGCGTCTTCCACCGTCAGAAACAAATGCTCATGCCCGCGCTCGCGCATCAAATTGCGAATTCGCTCGTCCATCGTCACGCCCGCCGACGCCACCTGTGCCGGCATGCACGTCACAATCCCGTGATAGCGCGAAGACACCATATACGTGCACGCGCGCAAAAGGCTCACCATCTCAAACATGTTGTACTCGTCCGACGTGAAAATCGGCGTCCCCGGCAAACCCGCCGCAATATCGCGGCACGCCACCGCGTCCAGCCGCTCCATCGCCACCAGAATTGTAAACACGCGATGCCGTTCGCAAAACGCCTTCGTCGCATTCGTATACGCGGAAATATAGTGCCGGTACTTCCTATCCACTTCTGCGCCCGACTCGTGAAAATACACCGTGCGGTACTGGCTCTCCTTGTACGCTCCCGTCGTCACCCGCGCTAAATATTTCGCGATCGACGCCTTCACCGGCCACACAAACGGATGAATCGGGCACAGCACCAGAATCGGCGTCTTCCCGTCCCATCCCGCCTTTCGCAACGTCTGCTGCGCATATTCCGGCCCGCGCGGTTCGAACGTCCACGCCGTGTCCGTCCCCAACTCCGTCGGAATTCCCAATCGGCTCAGCAATCTTTGCGATTCCACGTTCCGCGTGATCACCAGCGAATCCCGCACATACCGCGCGCACATATCCTGAATCATGCGGTCCATGTGCCCGGCTTCGCCGCCATACCCTAGCGACAATTTATTCTCCGCCGACGCCAGCCCCAGCGACCCGATCATCATCGTCGTCAGCGCGTTCGCAAACTTGCTCTTGAACATCGACCCTTCGCACGCAATCACCCCGTCATTGGCGCGCGCTTCGCGATACAAAAATGGTGGAAACATATCCGGCAGGTGTACCTGCCGCGAGCCTTCGAAATATCCCTTCGTGCGTTCGAAATCCTGCGACATCACGCTGAAATCCACGTTCCCCGCGCCCAGCACGTGCCGCGCCTGCCGCAGCATTTCGTGCACCCGCACGTCGCTGCCCGTGTTCCGCGTTCCGTTGTACCCCGCAAACAGCAGCCGCAGCTTCTCTCCGCGCGTCCACCGCTTCCCCAGTCCAAACGTCCACCCCAGCCGCGTGATCTCAATCAGCGCGCTCACCCACGCCACCAGAAACAAATCCGTCATGCGCGCACGCTTCCCGCCGCCGCTGGCCGCACGGCGCCCGCATCCGCCGGCCACGCTTTCGCCGGGTATTTAAATTGATTCTCGCGGCTGAATTTCAATAGCGCATACCCATACCTACTAAATTTCGCCGGCGCCTCGCCCATCTCCGAGACTACCCGCGTGTTGTCAAACACCGTGTTCCAATTCAAATACGGCCAGAACACTTTCAAGAGCGACGCCGCATATCCCACCCCGCTCCGTCGCTGCGCCAACCAGTCTACGGTAGACGAAAAAATTCCTCCCAGCCCCGGCCAGTACGCCGGACGCCCCGTCCTCCCAGCTTCCGCCAGCGCATCCGTCAATTCGCGATACGTCTGCGATCCCGTCCCCGAAGACAAATGATAAATCCCAAACCCTGGCGCGTCCTTCTGGTGAATTGCCACAATCGCCCGCCCCACATAATCCGCCGGCACGATATCGATCCGATCCTCCGCCCGCAGCGGCAAAATCGGAAATCGCGAAAGAATGTCGAACGCCTGCACCATATCAAATTGCGTCGTCTCCGGCCTCTGGCTGTCTCCCAGCACAATCGCCGGCCGGAAAATCGTGCGCGGCACGTCCGGCAAGAGTTGCGCCGCCATATGCTCGCAAAACTTTTTCGTCCGTGCGTACGGATCGTAGTCCGACCGCGCCCAGTCGATCGCCGTATCCTCCGCCACCACTTCGTCCTGCCGCTGCCCCGCCACCGCCACCGTCGAAACGTGCGAATACCGCCGCAATCCGTGCTGCTCCTGCGCGCGCCGCGCCAGTTGCAACACTTCCAGCGTCCCCCGCAGATTCACATTCAAACACTGTTTTTCCGATTTGCGGTTCAGCGAAGCCGCGCAGTGAATCACGGAGTCCGTCGACTCTGCCAGCGCGCGGTACTCGTCGTCACGCAAGCCAAAACGCTCGCCCGTCAGGTCGCCCAAAAAAATCCGTGTCCGGGTTTCGAGGTATTCGTAAAATTCGGGAAAGTCAAAATGCAGTTGTAGCGATGTCCACAGCCGCTCGCGCGCTTCCTGTTGTGTTTTCGCGCGCACCAGCAAATTCAGCGAATCGCGATGGCCCCTGCACAGGCCCGCAACCAGATAGCTGCCCAGATAACCGGTCGAGCCGGTAAGAAAAATGGCCATAGAAAACCAGTCGCGCCCTTTACGCAGCGTCTTTTACGCGGAGCTGGTCACGCGGTACTTATTACGCGGCATTCGGCGGCTCTGCCGACCAATCCATCTCCCGCGGCGCGCGCGCTTCCAGCGGTCGCCCTTCCATCAGCGGATAGCACCATCGCCGCAGCGCCGGAATATGGATGTTAATCCAATAGTCCCACCAGTCAATGGCCTCGGGTGAAAATCCAAAAATCTCTCGTTCCTCCGCCGGCAGCGCCGCCGAAAGCAGCCGCGCATTCTCCGATTCGAACACATGCTCATTGTGCAAAATAAACGGTTCATACAACTCAATCAATTTCTCCGCGCGCGAAAGCTCCCGCTCCGCCTTCGCCAGCGGCGCTTTCTTCATGTGCAGCGATATCGCCGCGCGGTTGATCCCCGAAACCACCGCCTTCTGCATCGGAATCGACAGCCGCTCGTACCGCTGCTTCGAAACCGGTATCGTTTCAAACTTCACCTTCAGCCAATTGTCCACGCTCGATTGCTGCCGGTAATGTTTCCGGTGCGCCAGTCCGGTCAACTCAATACTGCGCCCCATATTCACCGGATTAATCGCCGACGTCGCCAGCTGGTACATCCGCGCATTGCACCGCGCCACCACCGCCGCCGCAATCAGCGACATCCCGCGGCATACCATGTCCACCGGAATCACATCCAGGCATTTCCGTTCGTTCGTCGGCAGTTGCCGGAAATTCGTCCCCAACAAATAAGAAAGCGGCCCCGACGTATTAATCCCCTCATTCCACCCCGTAAATGGCGAGCGTTCCGAACTCTCCACAATCGAAGGCCGCACAATGGCAATCGGCAAATCGCCCCCATGCCGCGCCAAAATCGATTCGCCCAAACTTTTCGTAAACGTATAAATATTCGGCCAGCCCAAATGCTGCGCCCGCCGCAACCCCACGCGCACCAGCCGGTTTCGCGCCCACCGCGCGCGATTCCTCTTCAATACTCCCTGCAACTCCTCCGCCGGCGCATCCGCCGCATCCACCCCGCGCCCTAGCGCCTGCCGCCGCAGCGCTTTTGTCAGCTCCGGGCTTTCCGACCGCGCCTCAATCCGCTCAATCGTCTCCCGCAGCGACGCAATCTCCCGCTCCGCATCAAACTCCGCATCTCCCGCCGGATTGTAATTGTCCTGCAACTCCTCGGTCACCCGTCCATCGCGCATTCCCACCACGTAACACGTCGACAAATGCATCAACCCCGCGTGCGCGCACTTTCGCAAAAATCCCAGCAGATACAGCGCCGAATCCACATTCGACGCCAGCGCATCCCGCAAGTCCGGATTAAAATCCGTCAAACCAGCGCTGTTCACCACCAAATCCACCGACCGCGCCAGCCGCTCCTGCACCGCCGCATCCAGCCCCAGCCCCGGCTGGCTCACGTCGCCTTCCACCACTTCCACCTTCGCCTTCAAAAACGCGCCCAGGTTTTTCCCATGTCGCGCGTGCAAGGTGTCAAATGTCGGCGACTCTTCCACGATTTTCTCGAACCGCCGCTGCGCCGACGTCGTCCGGTTCTTTCGAATTAGCAGCGTCACGCGACCGATCTTCGGCACATTCTCCAGCAAATCCACCAGCCACACTTTTCCGATAAACCCGGTCACCCCCACCAGCAAAATGTGCCGCCCCGCCAAATTCTCCCGCACCGACAATTTTTCCACCCGCGGCTTGTCGCCAAACATCGCCACCGCTTTCCCCACCGCCATCTGCGGCCGCGCCGTCGTGCACAACGCCGCGTGCAACTTTTCCGCGTCGTCCGGCCACCCCAGCCGCCGCAGCAACTGTTCCCGGCCAATCCTTCCGTTCGCGCCGCCGCCCGCCAGCCACGCCAGCGGCCCGCGCGGACGCACAATCGGCTCCTCCAGCCGCCCGGTCGCGCTCCCATCGCGAAACTCCAGCCGGTTGGCAATAAAATGTTCCACGCCAAAATGCGCCGCCAGCGGCCGCAGCACGCTCTCCAGCAGTTGCCCCACCAGCACCACGCGCTCGCCCGCGCGCACCGCCGCCACCAGTTGTTCCGCCGCTTCCTTCCGCAACTGCGGCTTTAGCACATAGTGAAAATATTCTTCACCCAGCAAATCCAGCCGGTCCCGCGTCACCCCGCGCAGCAGCGTATGCAAAAAGCGCGTCGCAAACGTCCGGTTCACCGCATACGCAAAGGGCCGCACCAGCGCCATCCCCGCCATCCCCGCGCGCCGCGCCCACCGCTCCGCAAAACTCTGCCCGTTCCACGTAAAATACCCCACCGGCCGCATCGCCCCCAGCTCCAGAAGTGACCCCTCCACGCGCCAGTAGGTCGCTTCGCCAGCCGCCGCGCCCTCGCCGCCGCTCACCGTTCTGTTCGCGCTGCCGGTCACCGCCACCGCACCGGTCGAACCGCGCAATACCCCGCCGCTGGTGTCGCGCGACGCCGCCGCGCCCGCAGCCGTTCCTCCCGAATTGTTCTGTTTTTCCAACATGCCAGCCGTCTACTGCTTTTCCGCCGCGCCCGGTGCCGCATCCTGTCCGCCGCATCGCACACGCTTGCCACACTCGATGTGCCGCGAACCACGCAATCTCTGGTCGGAATCCGCCGCTTCGGAATGGGCAAGCCGTGCCCTGGAGCCGCGGACGCGAAGCCCGGTGCTCACTCGTGCGTGAGCCGTCCGCAATGCCTAAAAATATCATCCCTGCATACTTTCCCGCAACACAACCTCGTCCGTCTCAGCTCGATGATTTTGTCGGTCTCGGCCGGCGGCTTGCGCGCTAGAAGTTCGTGGTCAGCCGCACCGCCACGCTTCTCGATGGTCCGATGGCGTTGCCGGAGAATAGTCCGCCAAAGTCGATCACGTTCAGAACATTGTTCAAATTCTGTCCGTCCACCTGCAGGCGCATATTCATCTTGTCGGACTTGTAGATATTCGCGCCCGCCGACGCATTCGCCTGGAACGCGGGATAGATACGCCCACGATTAAAATTAATCCGGTGCAACACCTGCTGCCCGTATTCCATGAGCACCGTGCCAGGGTCGCCATCGAATTCAAACGGCAGGCCCGAATCGAATTGCACTCCACCCGCCACCCACAAGCGTTTGCTGATCTCGTAGCGCAGCCGCCCGCGCACCGTGTTGCGCTGGTCCTGGGAGTCCGGGAAATGTCCGGTCAGCGGAATCATCGCGCCGTCGCCGAGAAACAAGCCGCCGGTCACGGGATTAAAAGCATTGCCCACAATGTACGAGTAACTGACAAATCCCGAGAAGCGCCGCCATTCCGGCAACTCGATTTTCGCTTCCGCACCGTAAAGGATCGCTTTGCGAAAGGCGATGGGAAAGCTGATGGTCGTATTGTCGATCTGATCGTCATCGGCATAGTTGTTCACCAGCCGCCGGAAATAATTCGCGTCCAGCCGGAGCCGCCCGAAAAACGTCTTGGTCAGGCCAACTTCGTAATAATTCCCCTGCGAAGGTTGCACCGGGAATTGCAGCGACACCGGGTCCAGCGCGGTGGCCGCGGTGGAACTCGAAAGCAGAAGATTTTCAAACGAAGGCGTTTGAAAAATCCGGTCATAGGAAAAGTGCAACACCACGCCGGCGGAAGGGAAGTAGTGGGAGATGGCCAGCCGCGGCTGGAAGGCTTCCTGATTCACCAATAGCTGGTAGTGATCCCAGCGCAGTCCCGCATTGATCGTCCAGTTGCCCACGCGGATCAAATCCTGCACAAACACCGCTTGCTCCAGGTCCGGCCGGCTGGCCAGAAAGCTGAACGTCAGCGGCGTCCCGGAGTCAAACTGGGTCGGGTCGGTAATGTTGTAATTAAAATTTTCGTGCAGGAAGGTGTTGTCCGACTCGAGGCCAAACTTCCATTCGTTCCAGCCCTGCGAAACGGTGGCGCTGCCCTTAAAATAGCCTTGGCGAAAGCGATTGTGCTGCAGAACCGCGATGGGCGTCGATTGCGCGTTGGAGTAAAAATCATTGGAATTATCGCGCACCATGCCGCGAAATTCCGCCACCGCATGCTCGGAAAACGTGTGCGCGTAGGAAACCGTGCCCAGGGTCTCGAGGTTATCCGCGTTCTGCCGCTGCCCCGCCGACTGCTGCACCAGCTCGTTGGGAATGTCGTACCGTGAAATTTCACGCCGTACGATGAACCGGAGGCGATCCCGCTTGGTCAGGTCGCGCTCGTAGTTCACCGAAAAATCGCCCAGCGTCCCGGTATTCGCGTAGTTTTGCGGCACCACCGGATTCAGATAGTGGTCCGTCATGCTGCCGCTGGCGCTCACGCCAAACGTATTGCTCCCCCAGGTGTACTGCGTCTTCACAAACGCCCCGGCTGAATCAAAGCTGCCGGCCGAAAGCACCGCCTCGCCGTGCCATCCCGCCTGCGCGTCCTGCAAGGTATTCACTTCCACCACGCCGCCCATTTTTCGGCCGTACTCCGCGGGAAAGCCCGCGGTAAAAATGCTCATGGAGTCCACATCGTCGCCCTCAATCGCCGGCCCAAAACTCGGCGAGCGATTGTCCGTCAGCGGGATGCCGTCCACCACAAACTGCGTTTGATATTCCGAGCCGCGCGGGTGCAGCACGGCATTCCCTTCGTACAGCCAGCCGGGCTGGGAATTCACCAANNTGATCCGGATCGATCAGCGTATTCGTCGCGCTCACCGTGACTGCCTGGTTCACCGTCGGCAGTTTGAGCTGGATGGTGTACTCGGTCGGCAGTGTGGAATGAATTTCCACCGCCCCCGCAAACGGCGCAAACCCCGTCTGCTCAATCTGCAATTGGTAGATCCCATACGGCAACCGCTGCACGTCAAGCGTTCCGCGCTCGCTGGTTGCCAAGGCGTTGCGATACAGATTCGCCTCACTGGTAATCTGCACTGTGGTTCTCATTGCCGACCCGGACGGATCGGTCACTTTGAGGCGCAGCTCGCCCCGATTGGCTTGGCCAAACGCCAACAGGGGCCAGGCACAAAAGAGGAATAGCGTTACAAACCTGCGCACGAGATATGGGCCTCGCCCCAGTATGCCGTAAAGACACCTGGGTACGATTCCGCATCTTGTGAATGCGCCGCGTATCGGTTCGCGGTGTCCCTCACGACCATTTGTTTCCTTGGATGATGGCGATGTGGGTACTACTGCGGCCGGCATTTTTGCGCAAGTGTTCATTCTACTGGGGTTGCGTGGTGTGTTTTGTGGAAGTGTTGATTCTGCTGGGGATAAAGGAGGTGTGGTGGCG
>PMOV01000039.1 GCA_003161195.1 Acidobacteriota bacterium
AATTGTTGCTTGCTTAGGCGGCGATCCCAAGCTTATCGAAAAGATCTCGCATTCCGGCACGAAGGTTCTCGTAGTGCCGGTCGATGGGGGTTGGGTTGGGCTGGCAGGGGAGGTCTGGCTGGCTGCTGGCCGCCAGTAATGGCCGGATGATTTTCTCGCGCAACACCAGCAGCGCGCTCAGCGATCGCNNACCGGCGTGACTTCGCGATCTTTCCTAGCATCCCCTTGGCCCGGAATTTCTTAAGATCATAGGCGGCGCGGCGCGCTCCGTATTCCGATTCGGGCTGGCCGTTGGCCGACTGGACCTGGCGGGCCAGATCCGAAGCCGTGAAACCAGCGGGCGATGCCGATAGAGCCAACACCGCTTCGGCCGCCCGGCGCATTCTGGCCTTATTGAGGTCGATGCCCCCCACCTTCGTCCGGCCGATCTGGGCGGGTTCCGGCAACCGCTCCAGCGTTTCGTCGCTCACGAAGCATAGGTTGATGCAATCGAGCGCATTCACGAATCTCTCCAGAATGCCTTTGAACCGGCCGACGATCTCGGGAAAGCAGGGCAGAGAGCGGCCCCAACGGTACGCTTTGGTATTGTGCACGATAACCTCGATGCGAAGCACGCGTTCGCCTTTGCTATAGATCTTCAGGGTCATCTTTCCATAATGGACTTTGAAGACCGTGACGTTATAGGCAGGTTTCTCGACCACGACTCCCCATCGGGTTGGATTTTTCTTCCGCGTGTCATAGTGCGGCCGCTTCTTGTCACCGAAGATGGTCTTGACGCGGTCCAAATTCAGCGGTGCGCGCGAGCGGTCCATCAGCGCTTGAAATACCTCCTGCATTTGCTGTCCGGACCGGAACAGCAGGTTGCGGCTGTATTCCAGCTGGAAGACTGAGTAGTTGTAATGAAAGGCGCTGCGCTTCTGCTCTTCCAAATCCACAGCAAAGCACAGACAGGTGGTATAAATCCAACGCTCACAGAGCTGGCGCAAGCGCCCTGCAGTCTCGTCCCGAGACAAGGCATCCGCGATCTGCTCCAGTTCCGCGGCGTTGTCGATGCTAGTAAAGCAGTTGTCCTGTTTGGTGAAGCCGATTCCAGCTTTTCGCGCCTGGCAAGCCACGTACTCGTGACCGTTCAGGATTACCTGTGCGCCGAAGGGCGGAGGTCCGCTCATCTTGATCGTCAAGTGACCCCAGTCCGGGTCCAGGATATGAAAGGAATAAGGATTGACGTAAGGCCAAGGTTTCTTGACGAGCAGCGGACCAAGCTTGCCGGTACCCGTCTTTTGTGCTTCCCAGACCAACGCCGGGGCTTTCGACACCATAATCATGAAGAGCCCCGGTTTCACGTCCTGGGTGGCGAGATGTGCGGCTGCGATGTCATGCTTGCGCTCACCGGGTGAGCTATAGACGACAGGGATCTTATGCTCCTTGGCCCAGGCCCGCAAGCGGCGGCTAAAACGTCCCGCCATGCGCATGAGGTGCGTATCGTCCAGCTTGGCATCGGAGCCATACAGGGCGCGCCACCAGGTGCGGAAACCTCCACCGGTCTGGCCCATGGAGAAGTAGGCGTTGAGGATCACCCGATCTTCTGCTCCCGTTTGCGTTCGGCGCTTTTAGTGGAACGGCTCGGAACGCAAACTTGTTTTACGCCCTTGTCTTTTGCCGCCTGCTCGTTCTTGGCGGAGTAGAATCCGGCGTCCGCCGCCGCCAGGCGCGGCGTACATCCCAACTTCTCTTGGTGCGCTTCAATGGAAGGAATCAGCAGATCCGAATCGTTGGGCCGTTGTTCGTATACCTCATAATCGATCACGATCTGGTTTTCCGCTTCCTGCACCTTCACCATCTTGCCGAACTCGTTGGGCTTGCCCGCTTTGCCCTTGCGAATCACTTCGGTGGAGGGCTCGAAGAGGCTGAGGATCTTGCCCTCGGCGTGTGTATCGCCGCCCCAGATCCGCGCTTTGGTTTGCTGGATCACCTGCTTCACACGCGGCAGCATGGTGTCGATCTCTTTCCGCAGGCCCTGCAGCGCCGCCTGTTGCAGGATGTCCGCCGACCGCTTGATGCCGTCGGCAATCTCTTGCGAGAAACGCTTGGCTTGTCCCATCACCCGGCCGGCGGAATCCAATAGCCGGCCGTACGCTTTCTTGAGTTTCTCCTGGCTCTGCGGGACTTTCGAGCGCGCCGCCCGCGCAATGTCCAACACGCGCAGCTGGACGCTCCGGCTCCGGTCGCGCAGTTGGGCGCCCGCTTCTCCGGCGATGCTGCCGATCTTCTGCATGACGCGCGTCAGCACGCGCACCCCGTCTCCCAACAGACTGCTGTCGGTCGGGTAGTGGATGTTGGTCTCCACCACCGTGGTGTCCACGCGCATGCGGCGGCCCTGGACTATCTTTTCTTCTTTCGCCATGGCCACCACGCGGTCGTGGATCTGCCGGATCACTTCCGGTCTCAGTTGGCGGGCCAGCCGGCCCATGCTCTTGTCATCCGGCGTTTTGCCGCCGCCCACGCGCGTGAACTCGCGATAGACCAGGTTGGCGCGCACCTCGCGGGTCAAATCTTCGAAGCTGTAATTGTGCATGTGCTTCAACACGAGCATGCGCAGTACGATTTCAGCAGGCGTTCCCGGCCGGCCTCGCGTCTTGCTTTTCTTGATGCGCCTCGACAGTTCCCGTTGAATCAGAGTGAGCAAGACGTCGTCTTCCAACACCTGGTCGGCCTGCCGCATCCAGGGCTCCCACAAATCGGCGACTTCTTCGGCGATGAAGCCGTCGGCGACGCTGCGCTGCATACGGCGGGCGGCGATCATACTTCCCGCTCCTTGTGCCGGGACTCATCCCGGTCCATGCGCAATAACTGTTGATTCAGTTCACTGATGGCTTCGAGTGTCTCCTTCACTTGGCGGTAGCGATCGAGCGATTGGCGCACTTGAGGAACCTGCTCGGCGCGCAGACTCAGTTGGCGGGTTTTGGCGCCGGGATAGTTGACGTTGAGCACCCAGAGAGGATGACCGTCGCCGCGGGCGCACTTGGGGCAGCCGCTGGAGTGATGAATGGTGCGCTCCAGCAGGGAGCCGCGGAGAACCTCGGCCAGACCGGAAAGTCTAGCGGCGAGTGTGTCGCGGCGTTGGATGGCCTTTTTCCGGGACTGGAATTCACGGGCGGAGATCCAAGCTGAAGCGCTTCGCCGTTGCTCCCCGCCTCACGGTCGAGCCCTAGCTAGCCTTGTCTCGCTTTTTGTACGTTCTCGCAGCGATCTCGCCTTGACGCTCTGGAATTCAAAGGAGTTACCTCGTTAATTTTGCGCCGGAAAGTAGCTA
>PMOV01000153.1 GCA_003161195.1 Acidobacteriota bacterium
TCCGCGGGGGCGATGCGCGCGGTGTGCTGCACGGGCGCCTCGAAGCGCAGCAATTCTTCGACCGCGGAAGCGACGATTTCGGGATGCGTGCGCAGTTGCTCGAAGGCCGCGGGCTGGCGCAGCAGGGTGAGGAACCCGCTGGCGATAAGATTGGTGGTGGTTTCGTGGCCGCCGATCAAGGTGATGATGGTGTTGACGATGACTTCGTCGTCGGTGAGGCGCTGACCGTCGACCTCGGAGGTCATGAGCGCGTAGATGAGGCCGTTGGTGGGCTGGCGGCGCTCTTCTTCCATGCGAGCCGCGACGTAATTCTTGAAGTCCGCGAGGCTGCGCACGATTTCCGCCACGCGATCCGGATGGTGTTGGAAATTGCCGAGCACTTCGGCGAGATCGATGACCCAGGCGCCGAGTTGGCGATGGTCTTCGATGGGGACGCCGAGCATGGTGGCGGTGACGATGGCCGGAAACGGCATGGCAAAATCGGCAAGTAGATCCATGCGGCCGGAGGAGATTACTTTGTCCAACAAACTGTTGGCGATGGACTCGATCACGTGGCGCATGGACTCGACGCGGCGCGGGGTGAANNGCGCGGTCCGCCGAATAATTCATCAGCACGTGGACGACTTCCGGGTAGCTGGTGACCACCCAGGCGTGCATGTAGGGATCCCAATGGACAGGATCATGGTCGCGGAGGGCGCGGTAAAGAATGTAAGGATCGGCGGAAACGCCGGGATCGAGCAGCCGGAGGAGGCTGAGGTTTTCGTTGTTGGCTTCGGCGGCAGGGCCGGCGTGGGAAGACTGGGTCACGTTGTGCAGGCTCCGTCAGAAGTGTTGCGGATGCGGCGGGCGCATCGAAGTTCGATTCGCTTTCTAGACGCTCGTGGAAGCGAGTTGTGTTCCCTGGGGCACCGCAGGAACTGCAGGGTTGGGGGCGCCGGCCGCAGCGGGCGGGTGCAGGCCGACGGAGGCGGAAGGAAGATGCGCGACGATGGCGTCGGCAACCCGGCCCGCGTTGCCGGCCTTCAGGATATCGCGATGATGCGAGTTCAGCAGCTCGGAATGCAGGTCGGAAACGACGGCGCGCCAGCCGGGCAAAAAATCGGCATGCGGAGGGCGCTCTGAAGCGAGTACGAGCAATACCTTGCCGTCGTATTTCTTCGGCTCGTAGGCCATCGCGGCGGTCTCGATCAACTCCTGCGCCAGCATGGATTCGGTTTTGGACGACGCGGGCTGCACGATGCGATTCACGCGCTTTACCACATGCTCGGAGAGGAACCGCATACTGGTGCGCGGCCCGAGACGCACGGCGCGTTGCGCGACATAGCCGAGGTAGCTGGCCACCCGCCTGAAGGTATCGAGCGACTCGATGTAGGAAGGGTTGGGCGGATCGACGAGCACGAGAAGAGCCACTTCTTTTCCGGCAGCGCGTAGTTGCGAGGCAATCTCAAATCCGAGAATGCCGCCCAAGCAATAGCCGCCGATGGAATAGGGGCCGTTGGGTTGCGCCGAGGTAATTTTTCGCGTCAGGCAGGCCGCCACGGCTTGCAGCGTGGGGCGTTCGCCCAGAGCGGGAAAATCTTCCGCGGTGAGGGCCACGTAAAGGAGCGGCTGATCATCGCCGATGACTTTGGCAAGACCGGCGTTCAAGTAATGCACCCAGAAGATGGCGTTGCGCCTGCCCTTGGGTTGTAGCGCGAGTACGCCGGAGGGCAATTCGACTTTGTCCGCGGAGCGTCCCTGGAGGAGGCGCGCTTGCTGACGGAGGGAGGGGGCTTTCGCAAGTTCTTCGAGGGGGATGGTCTGGCCGAACTCCGCCACGATACGCTGCTGCAACACGGCCAGGGCCTCGGGAGTACCGCCTAAGGAAACGAAATTATCGTCGGGCCCGACACTGTCGCGGCCCAACACCTGCGCCCAAATCGTCGCGAGGCACCGCTCATCGAGCAGAGCAGCGACGAGCAGCGCCAAACGCTCTACCGTGGGAGCTTCAAAGAGTTGGCGCAAGGTCAAATCCACGCCAAAGGTTTCGCGCAGGCGCATCACCAGCTGCATGCCCAGCAAGGAGTGGCCGCCGGCCAGGAAGAAGCTGTCTTCGGGTGCGATAGCATCGTTGGCGAGAAGCTGGCGCACCATGCGCAGCAGCTTTTCCTCCGTTGGCGAGGCCGCCGGGCGCTCTTCACGCGCCGGGAGGCGCGGCGCGCTTTCCGGGTTGGGAAGCTGCCGCAGGTCGAGCTTGCCATTTGGCGACAGCGGAAGCGCCGACAAGTGGACGAAAATCGCGGGGATCATGTAATCCGGCAAGATTCCCAGCAGGTGATTCTGCAGTTCGTGAGCGGTCGGGCAGGTGGCCTCTTTCGGGAGCACGTAGGCTACGAGTTGATTGTCAGCGCCTTGCGTGTGGCTCGTGGCAATGGCGAACTCGACGCCTGGATGCCGCGCCAAAGCGGCGCCGATCTCGTCCAGCTCCACGCGAAACCCGCGAATTTTGGTTTGACGGTCCAGGCGTCCGCGGAATTCCAATTGGCCGTCTGGGCGACGTACCGCGCGGTCCCCGGTGCGATACATGCGGGCGCCCGATGTGCCGGCAAAAGGATCCGGCAAGAAGAAACGCTCGGTCTGCTCCGGCAGATTGCGGTAGCCGCGCGCGATGCCGTGGCCTCCGATGTACATTTCGCCGGCGACGCCTTCGGAGACTGGCTCGCCATGCTCATTTAACAAGTAGACCGTGGTGCCGGTGATAGCCCGACCGATGGGCGGCGCGGCGGCGGAAGCAACGTCCGAAGTGGGCTCCAAGAGTCCGGAAGTGGCCACCACTGTACCCTCCGTGGGTCCATAGTTGTTGATCACCGCAAATGGCAAACCCGCCGCGGGACCACGCTGCAACACGTCTCCGCCGGTAAGAAGAAAACGCAGCGGCGTCTCGGGGGGCCATGCGAGTGCCATCAAGGGAGCGGCGTGGACGGTGGGCACAAATCCGATGGTGACGCGTTCCTGCAACATCCACTGCTGCAACAACTCCGGCGAAGAGCGAACCGCATCGTCGGCGAGGCAAACCGTGGCACCGGCGGCCAGGTGCGGCCAAATCTCCCAAACGGCGGCGTCGAAGCCCAGGCCGGCGAGATGACTGGCACGGTCATGCGGTGTGACGCCAAACGCCGCAATATGCCAACGAATCAAATGCAGAAGATTGGCGTGGGTGATCTCCACACCCTTCGGAACGCCGCTGGAACCGGAGGTGTAAATGACATAGGCGAGACTTTCGGGGGAAATTGCTGGGGCGGGAAACGAAGGACTGGCGGCGATCTCCGCGGCATCCCGGCACACATCCACGCCGCGCACGTTGAGTTGGAGGCGATCCTGCAGCGTGGCGCAAGCGACCAGGGCGACTGCGCCGGAATCCTCGATGGCGTAGCGCAGGCGCGCATCCGGCCAGGCGGCATCGAGCGGCACGTAGGCCGCGCCGGCGCGCAGGATGCCCAGCGCGGCCACGATCCAGTCAAACGACCGCTCCATGCACAAAGCCACCGTGGTGCCCGGGCCTGCGCCAAGCTGCGCCAAATACGCCGCCAATCGGTCTGCCTTGCGGTCCACTTGTTCGTAGTTAAGTTGCCGGTCGCCGCGGCGAAGCGCGACCGCCTGGGGACAGACCTCTCGCACGCTCGCAATTTGGTCAGAAATCGGACGAAGATTCAGCGCCAACGCTCGTCTCCCTCGTGGGCCCCAAAAAACGACCCAGGCGCACGGGGACCGCGGTACTGCGGATCTGTGCGGCGCGGGGAGACTCCTAACGCAACAGATCTTTCCGGCGCCCAACAGCTGGGTTCTGCTGGGTGCGCTAGATAAACCCGAACTCTTGACAATTGTAGCGCAAAAACCTAAGGGCGTTTCATAGAAACTTCACTGTATGCTCATGAGGGATTTACGGTATTTAGGAATCTTCTAATAGAGCCACGGGACTGTCATCCGCCAGCAACGGTGTACCATGGCTAACATCGTGCTGGAACCGTGATTTCCGGGCGCATGTCCAGCGGCGCGAATTGATCGGCGTGGGACGGTCGCTTGCATATGCGAAGCGGCTACGCTCGGCCTGCGGCGAAGAACTCGCGAACTACGCCAGCATCTCCGCGCTCGCGGGCGAGGTATTGGTCGTAAATCCAGGCGTAGGTTTTTTCCAGACCGTCACGCAGCGGAGTGTTTGGCTCCCAGTCGAGATATTTCTTGATGAGCGTGTTCTCGCTGTTGCGACCGTTGACGCCTTTGGGCGCGCTGAGATTGTAGTTACGCTTGAGCTTCACCCCGGCGATGTCTTCCACGATGTCCACCAGTTGGTTGATGCTGACCGCTTCGGTGGACCCCAGATTGATAGGCTCGAGAATGTCCGAGTCCATAATCAACTGTATGCCCTTGATGCAATCGTCCGCCCACATGAAGCTGCGGGTCTGTACGCCGGAGCCCCAAATCTCGATCTCATGCGTCCCGCCGAGTTTGGCTTCGATCACCTTGCGGCAAATGGCTGCCGGCGCCTTTTCGCGTCCGCCAAACCACGTGCCCCACGGCCCATAAACGTTATGAAAACGCGCCACGCGGGTGTACAGGCCAAAGTCCTCGCGGAAATGGCGGCACATGCGTTCCGAGAAGAGCTTCTCCCACCCGTAACCGTCTTCCGCCTGAGCGGGATAGGCATCTTCTTCCTTCAGCGAAGGAGCTTCAAAGGTGGTCTGCTTGTCCGCGTTGTAGACGCAAGCCGAGGAAGAGTAGAAAAATTTCTTGCAGCCGTGCGCCTGCGCCGCTTGCAGCATGTGGGTATTGATGAGCACGGAGAGCATACACAACGCTTTGTTGTGCTCGATAAAGCCCATGCCACCCATGTTGGCGGCGAGATTGTAGATCTCGTCGGCGCCTTTGGCCGTGCGTTCGCAATTTTCGCGCAGGTTCAGGTCGAAGGTTAGGTTCTCCACATCATCGAAACGCTGATACCACTCATCCCGCGGCTTAATGTCCACAGCGCGAATGCGTTGGTAGCCCAGGCGACGAAACTCCGCTACCAGGTGCCCGCCGATGAAGCCGCCCGCGCCCGTTATTACCACCAGATTATGACTTCGCACGACTTCTCCCCTGTTTGCCCAGGACTTCCCTGCCGCCCAGCCTGATGCTTGCAAACGCTTGTGTGGTCCTCAGCGAATGATAGTCGAATGCGACGAGATTAAGGAAGCCCTAATTTACCGCGAGCGGGCGCGGGCGTAACCCCATTTTTAACCTCCGTGCCACGCTGGCCGCCTACCCCGGTCGCGCGATCCAGTGAATCGTCGCAGCGAATCTGTGGCCGCGGTAAAAGTGATTATCAAAAAGGATAGGGACTATTCCTGTACTTCCGTCCAGTTGTGCCCAGGCGCGCCGCAAAGTACTCTGATGCTCAGAGCAGAAGCATGTTTTGGGGCCCGGCTCGCGCTGCTTCAGCGGACTGTCCGGGCCTGGGTTTCAAATGCCAGCTGTTACGACTCAAAAAGGGACCGCGACCAAATGGGGTTGACCCGCACAATTCAATTCGCGACGCTCTGCGTGTCTATCCTTGCGCTGCCGCAGGCAGGGCGAGCGCAGGCACAAACCGTGACTATCAACTG
>PMOV01000269.1 GCA_003161195.1 Acidobacteriota bacterium
TCTCATTGCGGGTTCGCGGCCGACCAAGCGTTGAGCGCCACCCGTAACAGCATAGCGTGAAGGGGTGCGCCGCTCGTTGCGCGTAATTATTACGAGGGACTTACTTCCTCTTGGCCTTCTTGGCCGCCCGTTGCGCAAGCACTGCGGAGTTTTCCGCTATCGCAGCGCGGATCAGTTGTCTGAAGGCCGCTTCATTGATCTTCTCGCCTTCTCGGAGATCGATGGCCCGCCGCACGTTGCCTGCGAGGCTGGAATTGAAGAGCTTCTTAGGGTCATCGAGCGAGGCTCCGCGAGCAAAGGTGAACTTCACGACTTGCTTGTAGGATTCTCCGGTGCAGACGATGCCGTCATGGGACCAGATGGGAATTCCGGGAGAGCTCGGCTTCACCCATTTCCACTCTTCCCGGATATCGGGGTCGGCCTCGTGGATGAGCTGACGGACATGCGCAAGGGTCTCTCTTCGCCAATCCCCCAGCTTTTGGATCCGCTCGGTGATGTTCTCAGCGGCGACTTGGTTATCCGGTCGACTCGTCGGCTTCATGTTTTCTCCAATCATGGGGTTCGCGGTGGGCGCAAGTTTCAAGACGCGGGAAGTCCGCGAAGGCTATGCCGTATCGATATTGCGATTCTCGTCGCAAGGCGAAGAGGTGAAAGAACGGCCGTCCACCTCGGCACGCCGCCTTGGCGGCGCCAACGTTAGTGCAGCCCGGCAACAACGCGTTCCAGGTTACCGATGAATTTCTGCCAGCCGTAGGTCGCGCCCTTGTAGGCAGCGGATTGGTCGGACGGGAAGCCAGACTGCTCCATGCGCAGCAGCGTTCCGCCGCCGGTCGCCGTCAACGTCCACACGACGACGCTGTCCATTCCCATCGAACTCCAGCTGAAGGAGAGCCTTTTGTGCGGTTCGATGATCAGGACCTCGGAATTTATGATGCCGTCCCAATTGGGAACGGGCGTGGAGCGGAAATTGAACTTATGGCCGACGATAGGCTGGAAGTCGTTGTCCATCAGCCACTCTTTAATCAGCGGGCCTTGCGTGAGAGCGCGCCAGATTTTTTCGGGCGCGTAGGGGAGTTCTTTCTCGATCACCAGGGTGTGCGTATAGGTCATTGGTCCATCCTTTTGAGTAAGTTTTCCAGGCGGTCAAAGCGGTCGTGCCAGAAACGGCTGTAGTAACTCATCCAGTCCACCAACGGCGCGAGCGCGTGCGGCTGGGCGGTGTAATGGGTTTGGCGTCCGCTGTGCCGGGCATGCACCAGGCCGGCGTGCTTGAGGATTCCGAGATGTTTCGACACCGCCGGCTGCGATACGCCCGCCAGATCGGTCAGCATGCGCACAGTTAGCGCACCATCGCGGCTGAGGCGCTCGAAGAGTGCACGGCGGGTGGGATCGGCCAAGGCGGTGAAGACTTCTGCGGGTGCGGCAAGCATGGTCAATTCATAACCCATAGGTTATGAATCTGTCAAGCCGAAAATTTTGATCGGCAGGCTACCGTTCAATCGGTGGCGCCGGAGATTTTCTTTTGCAGGACGGCTTTGCGCGTGGCTTCCAGCGTGAAAGCTAAAGTTTCCTTAGGGATACTGGTGACGAACGGGCCGACAAGCCAGCCGAGGCCTGGGGGGATGGCGCGGGTCAGCGAGACGACTTCGCTTTGCACGTAGACGCCGCCGTCGGCGGCTTTGATGCGCCACCAGGTTTCCATCCTCCAGAGAAAACCGTCGTCATCGCCGGGAGTTTTTTCGCGTTCCCGCGTGGTACCGGGGTTTTCGACCTGGGCGATACGAGTGGCGGAACTGCGGCTGTGGGCCTGCGCCGGAGAATCACGGAAGTAGTGGATATCGTGTTCGGTGTTGAGCACGACGGTAATTACTTTTTTGCGGCGGAAACGCAAGAAGGCGCGGAAATGATCGCCGTCGCGAGATTCGAGTTTGGAGCGCTCAACGTCCGGTGTGTAGTAGGTGGACTGATGGTCGTAATCCTGGAGGATACGGAGGACCTCATCGACGGAAGCACCTGCGATGAAGATGCCACCGGCCCAATGGTGGATCAGGCCTCCGGGGCACTCAATCGGGGAGCCGGCATCTTTGGTTTCGAGACGCGCCATGCGGACTTCGCCGCGGCGGAGTGCGGTGTAGGAGGCGGCGCGATCTGTGGGCGCAAGGCTATCAATCCAAAGGAATTGCTTGGAGTCCCGAAGTTCGGTGTCGTTGCGGGCGTCGGTGAGGCGTACGTAACGCTCGAACGCGGCTTGGGTGTTACTGGCGACCTGTAGGCTTGCAGCAGGAGTTGCTGGCAGCGCCGAGAGGAGTGCCAAAGCGGTCGCCAAAGCCGAGGTGCGCGATAGTGCGACGGCGAAGTGTTGTGAGATGGCGTCCGAAAATTCCGACACTAGTCGCAATTGTGCCTCTTCTTTGGAGCGCGTCTGACATACCGCGCAAGTCCGGTAAGTTCAACAATAAAAGTGCTTTACCTTGCAGATGCCCGAGCACTCAGATACTGGGATGCAGGTGGCGGACCAAAGTATGACGTCGTGCCCTAAAACGCCAAAAGCCCCGGCTGATGCGCCGAGGCTAAGACTTGCCACTGCCAGATGGGTACCAGAGGGAAGAAATTTATGGCGGGTTGGGTAGCTCGCACACGGCCCCTTGCGGAACCGCTGTCCCCGCGCGGCCCCCAACCCGTTCCTCAGACATTACGGGGAGGGATGTGCAAGCTCAATGGGCCGGGAGACTCATTTGTAGCAGTACTGGGGTTGTAGTACAGGGTCGCACGACGGGCTCGGAAAGTTTGGCAAGGGGCAGCCGGGCTAGCAAAGCCAGAGCCCTCCGAGGCGGTCGAACCGTGAGACAATCCCCGAGTCCGGGCGGCGAAAATTGCAGCCAACGTCAACGAAACTGGTGAAAATGAGACTTATGCGAATGAAACTCATGTGTCTGGGTTTAGTGGCGGTGCTGATGGCCCCGACGTTGATGGCACAGCCAACGGACCTGGCGGCGCGGCGGAAACAACTGAACGATTTGCTGGCGGAACAGTGGGAATACACGCTGCGCACCAGCCCGATCCTTGCCTCAATGCTAGGCGATAAGCGCTGGAACGATCAGCTGGATGATGCTTCACAGGAATTCATCGACAAAGACCTGGTAGAGACGAAGAAATTTTTGGCGCGCTTTGAGGCTATTGACGTCACGGGCTTTCCGCGGCAGGAAGCGTTGAACAAGACGCTGATGGTGCGCGATCTGAAAATGAATGTCGAAGGGGCGAAATTCAAGCCGTGGGAGATGCCGGTATCGCAATTCAGCGGCGTGCATATCGACCTGCCGCAACTGGTGACGGTATTGTCGTTTAGCAGCGTAAAGGACTATGAGGATTACATCGCGCGTCTGAAGGCCATGCCGCGGCTTTTTGACCAGACGGAAGTGCAGATGCGCAAAGGCATGGCCGATGGACTGATGAAGCCGCGTTTTTTGCTGGACCAGGCGACCCACCAGGCGAGTGAAATTGCAACCGAGGAGCCGGAAAAGACACCCTTTGCGAAACCTTTTCAGAAATTCCCCGCGAGCATTTCTGACGCGGAGCAGAAACGGCTGCGCGAGGCGGGGTTGGCGGCGATTCGCACGGCGGTGCTGCCAGCGTATGTGAAGTTCACGGCATTTATGCGGGATGAATATGCGCCGAAGGGGATGACGGAGCCCGGGATGTGGGCGCTTCCCGATGGGGCGGCGCGTTATAACTACGCGATCCGGAAAATGACCACGACCACGATGTCAGCGGAGGAGATTCACGAGCTGGGGCTGCGGCAGGTTACGGAAATTGAAGCGCAGATGCTGGATGTGGCGCACCAATTGGGCTTCCAGGATTTGGCCAGCTTGAATGAGTCCATCAAGAACGACCGGCGTTTTTATGCCACCTCGGGGCAGCAGGTGCTGGACCTTTATACGAACTACGCCCATGGAATGGAGCCGGAGCTGCCGAAACTCTTTGGGCGCCTTCCGAAAAGCAAGCTCGAAGTGATCCCGATGGAGGAATCGCGGGCGAAAAATTCCCCGCCTGCAGACTATTCGGCCGGCGCGCCGGATGGTTCGCGGCCGGGGCACATCAACGTAAACGAGTGGGACCCCGAGAAGCGGCTAACGCTGAACTTCGAGGCCATCGCGTATCACGAGGGGATTCCCGGGCACCACTTGCAGATTTCGCTGGCGCAAGAATTGCAGGATCTGCCGAATTTCCGGCGCAACGCCGGTTATACAGCGTTTGTGGAGGGCTGGGCGCTGTATTCCGAGCGGCTGGGCAAAGAGGTGGGGAAATATCAGGATCCGTACAGCAACTACGGGCGGCTGGAGAATGAAATGTGGCGCGCCATCCGGCTGGTCGTAGATACCGGGATGCACGAAAAGCATTGGACACGCGACCAGATGGTGGCGTATTTCCATAAGTATACGGCCATGGACGAGCCCAACATTCAAAGTGAAGTTGACCGCTATATTGCGTGGCCCGGGCAAGCGCTGGCCTACAAGCTGGGGCAACTGGAAATTCTGAAGCTGCGTGAGCAAGCAAAGCAGAAACTGGGCGAGCAGTTCGACATTCGCGCGTTTCACGACGAAATTCTGGTGAACGGCGCGCTGCCGCTGGATGTGCTGGATCAAGTGGTTACGGATTGGCTGGCGACACAGAAGAAGCAGTAGCATCGCGCGGCGACGCTTGCGCCAGGAGCAGCAGCGCACCGCCGAAGAGCAACGTATCCCCCACGTAATTCAGGCCTTCGATAATCTGTCCCACGCCGCTCGCCATCACCAAGAGTGGCAAGTACAGCAGAAACGTGAAAACCGCCATGAGGAAACCGGCTATGGCGAGCGCCTGGCGCGCGTGTTTGTTCCGCAGGATGCTTACCGCCGCGAAGAGCAAGACCGCGCCACAGAGATAGCTCCAAAGCGGGCCGAGCGGCACCCAATTCGGCGTCATCTTGGGTAGCGGAACTCCCGGAGCGAAGCGTGGGTAGAGGAATTGTTGCGCGGCAAAAAATACCAGCACGACGGCGATAATCAACCGCGCAAGGCGCAGGAAAATCCCGCGATGCTCGGCGCGTTGGCGGTTTGCTGGCGCGGTTGCTAGCGCCAAGGCGCCTGCCCCGAAGCACGAGTCGCGCAGCGCTATGGTCCAAAACAGGCGCTCGCGAAGATGCACGGTGAGATTCGGCAAGTGGATGGTCAGCACGAAGATAAAGAACATGAGTGCCAGGAGGGTGGCCGTCAGGCGTAGTTGTCGCTTGAGCGTCAGACTTACGGCTGCGGCCAACAGCCCCGCGCCCACGAAATAGGCCCAGAAGAGGCGAAACGGCATCCATGCAGGCACCCCTTCCATGATGGCCTGCGTGATGACAAAGTGCTCGGCGCTGAAAATCGCCAAGGGCGCCGCCACGAATGTGCGGCCCAGGACAATCACTTTGTCCCAGCCACGCGCCTCCGTCGATTCCTTACACACCGCGATTAGCCCCGCAAGGAAGAAAATCGCGCCGGCAAAGCATGGCCAGAACGTCACCTTTGAGATCATCGAATCCCCCGAGCTGCACCCCAACGTGCCGCTGCCATTGTGGGCATAGACGCGGGAAAACGGGAGATAGCTTGCACAGAATCTGCGGAAGGTGCGGCAAGGGCGGCCAGGCGCGCTTAGATTTACGGTCCAGTGAGAAGAGGGATTCGCACTCGGCCAGGGTTAGTTGGGAGCAGCGGCCGGAGTCGGCGTGGGATTATGCGTAAGGCGCAGCGTCACGGTCTTGGTCTGACCGGTTCGCAGGCTCACGTTGCGTTGCCAGTCGGAATAGACGCCTTGCGACGAAGCGCGCACGTCGTAAATGTCTGCGCGGAGATTGGCGACGGAGAATTTGCCTTTGGCGTCGGTGTGCACCGCGTGCGGGGCCACGCCGCCGCCGGACTGGTAGGTAACACTGGCGTTGGCGACGGGCTTGCCGTCGGCGGCCAGGACGATACCCGCCAGCGTGGATGTGCCGTGCTGCGGCATGGCATGCGCTTGAATCACGGCGGTGATCGCCAGTGCCAGGATGAATATCTTTGGAAAAATGAACCTGCGCCGCATCGCTTACACTCCGTCGCGGAAGACTTTCACTCCCTCCAGTCTAAACGATAGTTGCTTGACTCGTACGCCGCGCGCGAAGCAATGTGTCCGCGTCGGAACTGGTTCTCGTGACAGGCCAACACGGACCGGCGCGTCGCAACTCCCGTTAACTTCTTATGGCCAGACATGCCGTAAGGATTTGGCGGGAAGCGCATTTGGCATTCAGCAATGGATGCGATTACTATTTCGCGAGGGCGGCGAGTGGCGCTCGCGCGAGGGTTCATCATGGCCAAGTCACAAGTTGCAGGCAAAAAATCCGCGAAAGATTGGCCGTCGGGCGTTGACTTTGCCGGTGCGTACGATGCCTTGCAGAAAATGCTGGCCACCTATGAAAAAGATTTTAACGTGATGCCAAACAAGGCTGGCCGCTACTGGCTGGAGACGAAACACCCGGCGTACAAGGGCAAACCGCTGCTTTTCGCGGGTGTGTCGCTCCACAAAAGCTATGTCAGCTACTACTTCATGCCCATTTACGTGAAGCCAGAGCTGGCAAAAAACCTTTCTCCCGAACTGCGAAAGCGCAAACAAGGCAAGTGCTGCTTCAATTTCGCCGCGCCGGATGCCGCTCTGTTCAAAGAACTGAAGCAGTTGACGCGCACGGGCTACGACTGCTACCAGAACAAGAGTTTCCTCTCCGCGATGGACGATATGCGCAAGGCGGGCACCAAGAAAAAAGCCGCCGCAGGAGCCCATTGATGCCCCGCTACCTCACCCAGCACACCCTGGCCTGCCTGACCCGGCAAGGCGCGGAAAATCTGGCGCAACGCATGCAAGAAGGCGGACCCGCGCGCGCCGAACGCGTGCTGGTGAATATGCTGGAAGGGAAGATGTTCGCCGAATTTCGCGCTGATTCGCGAGAGGCGCTGGAGGACTGGCTGCAGTCGCAAGGCATGCACTATGACTGGCTGGTGCGCATCGAATGGGAAACCAGAGACGGAAAGCTGGAGATCGCTGGCTGACCGGCGCGACTCCATGTTGGCTGTAAATAATTATAAATAAGGCAGTTAGCTGGAAATAGGGCTCTTGGGCGTGAGGTCGTCAGAATCCCGATAAAAAAGAGGGTGATTTACCCCGCAACCTGCGCTACTCTGTCCGCTCATCTCCGAAGGAAGGAACATCGCCATGTCTGAATACGCGCACCCGGAAGTTCTCGTCACCACCGAATGGATCGCTTCGCACGCCAAGGATCCCGGCTTGCGGCTAGTGGAAGTGGATGTCGACACCACTTCGTACGATCAGGGCCACATCGACGGCGCCATCGCGTGGAACTGGCAAACCGAACTGCAGGACGCCCTCCAGCGCGACCTGGCAAATCCGAAAGCCTTTGAGGAATTACTGGGCAAGGCGGGAATTTCGCCGGAGACCACCATCGTCCTGTATGGAGACAACAACAACTGGTTCGCGGCCTGGGCTTTCTGGCAACTGAAATACTACGGGCACGAAAAGGTGTTGATTGTGAATGGCGGCCGCAAAAAGTGGCTGGAAGAAAAGCG
>PMOV01000018.1 GCA_003161195.1 Acidobacteriota bacterium
ACATCCACCGGGCGATTTTACTTTGCGGGGAAACTGCTTAAGCGCACCCAACTACTGCAATGCGTCCATCAGCCGCGTGATGGTGCGGTTCAGATCCTTGTCCGAGCGGCGCAATTCCTCAATTTTATTGATCGAATGCAGCACCGTAGTGTGATGTTTCCCGCCAAATTGCCGCCCAATCTCCGGGAGCGAGGCCGTCGTAAGCTGCTTCACGATGTACATGGCCACCTGGCGCGGAAAGGCGATGGCCCGCGTGTTGCTCCTCACCTTTAAGTCCTGTTCGCGCAAATTAAAATGCTCGCTTACGCGCTTCTGGATCAGGTCAATGGTGACGCGCTTTTCCTGCGACGCGATGATGTTGCGCAACACCTGCTGCGCCGTGGCCAGCGACACGGATGCCCCGGTCAGCGATGCGTACGCCATCAGCCGCGTCAAGGCGCCTTCGAGCTCGCGCACGTTGGACTTAATCGCGCGCGCGATGTACTCCGCCACATCGTCCGGCAGCGGGAAGCGGTCGTTCTCCGCCTTTTTCTGCAGGATGGCGATCTTGGTCTCCAGGTCCGGAGGCTGAATATCCGCGATCAGGCCCCACTCGAAACGCGAACGCAGCCGCTCTTCAATGGAGTTGATATCTTTCGGCAGGCAGTCCGACGAAATTACGATTTGCTTCTGCTGCTCGTAAAGCGCGTTAAACGTGTGAAAAAATTCTTCCTGTGTGCGCTCCTTGCCGGCAATGAACTGGATGTCGTCGACCAGCAGCACGTCCACGGTGTGAAAGCGGTCGCGGAAGCTGATCATGCGGTCGAAGCGGATGGAGTTGATCACCTCGATGGTGAACTTCTCCGCGCTTACGTAGCTCAAACGCATCGCCGGGTTGCGCTTTTTGATCGTGTGTCCGATGGCGTGCATCAAGTGGGTTTTGCCCATGCCTACGCCACCGTAGAGAAACAACGGGTTGTAGGACTTAGAGGGCTGCTCGGCGACCGCGCGCGCCGCCGCATGGGCGAATTCGTTGGACTTGCCAACTACAAAGGAATCAAAGGTGTAGCGCGTGTTCAGTTGGTGGTCGCTGCTCTCAAAATTCAGCTTGGCCTGCTTGCCATCGGTCACCGGGGCGGACACCGGCGCCGGCTCCTCTTCGGTGCAGACATATTGCACCTTAAGGTTGGGCGTGCCCAACTCGTGAAACACCGCCTTGACGATGTCGCCGTACGTCCGCGTAAGCACCTGCCGGAACACCGTGCTGGGAATCTGCACGTAGAGCACCTCGCCCTCCGCGCGGTTGAGCCGCGTGGGCTGAAACCAGGTGGTAAACGTGTTGATGCTGACGCGCGACTTTACGCGTTCGAGAAACCTCTCCCAGGCATTGGTCGATTCAAGTTCGCGCGCGGCATGTATGGCTGTGGTCATCGATAGAGAAAAGAGGGCCCTGCGCTATTTCCACAGTTGTCAAAAAGTTGTGGAAAGCGGGCCCGGATCATCCTTCTTCAGGCTGCGGGATTCATTGCCCGTGCCGAACGTCTAATGCTGCCCCTGTGCATCTGTCGCATCTGGTGGAAACTGGCGCGCCTGGTCTGGATCAGTCGGCCGAACTTCACCGCTTTTAGTCAGCGCGGGATTGTCGCCCATTGATGCGACGGGGGCAAGGAAAAAGTGGTTTCCCGCAGTAGACGCCATGCACACAGCGTGCACAGTTTTTCCACAAGGTCGTTTTCAAGACGGCATTCGCGCAAGCGTCTGATTTTTCTACGAAAGCATCGACGAATTTTCCGTAAAGACCGCGCTCCGGCGCGAAAAGAAATATTTTGGGCCTGAGGAAAAGTTGTTCATGGTGAAGTTTTTTTTGCGTCGCCCGGCTTTTCCGTGCCCGGCTTTTCCGTCGCGTCCGGCCGCGCGAATTCGTAGACCCCCAACGCGTCATTGCCCGCCAGAATGTGGTGCGAATTAACCACCAGCGCGGTGGCGTCGAGCTTTCCACCGTCCGGAAGATACAGCAGATAGGTCGCCCGGCGATTGCCATCCTTATCAAAACGCAGCAACTTGTGGTGCAGCGCCATCCACACGTCTCCGTTGGCGCGGTCCACGGCCAACGCGGTCAGATTACGTTTTAGGTACGGCGGCTCGTGGCGTTTCTCCTGCCGGTCAATCTCCTTGCGCGTCGCCTGCGCCACCTGCAAAGCCTCTATATTTGTGTATACGATATCCTGGCCCGCGAAACCGAAACGGTCGAACTCCCGCACGGTCGGCTCCGGCAGGAATGGGAAGCCATAGAAGATGTGGCCTTGACCGTCCGCCACGACCATGCCCGTGCTCGCGTAGCGATTTAAGTCTTCCCGGTCGGTGAGCGCTTCGGGGTCGCCGAATTCCCTTACGTCCCGGCCATTGCGGTCAAACACGGTGATCAGGTGCGGATCCCGCAGCGTGGCGACGGCCACTTCGCCGTCCGGCAGCGCTGCCAGGGAAACTGGTGAATGTACCCGGAACGAGCTGATCTGCGTGCCCTCGCTCGAGAAGACCAGAACCGCGTTCGCACCGCGATCTGCGATATAAATCGTTCCGTTGGCGTCGATATCACAATCTTCACCAAAGCTTAACGACGCCGGTCGGGTCTTCACCCCCGCAAATTGCGACAACGCCGCCCCAATCTGCATCTGGGGTCTGAAATCCGGGCCGAAGACCAGCAGTCCCGGCTGGGGGGAAACCAAGAGGTACACTTTGCCGTCCGCACCCTCCCTCAGGGCGCGCAAGCCGGGTCCCACGGCCTTGTACACCTGCCTCCCGGCGGTAAGGTCGCGGTCCTCCTCCTCCTGGTAAGGGTGCTCGGGGCGATCCTGTGCCGTCGCCAGCGTCGGCAGACAAGCCAGCAGACACATCAGTAGGCAGATTTTCACAGACCGTGGTCCCTGATAATTCGTCAAGTCCTATTTCCAGTGTAACGAAGCTTATGTATTTTCTTTCACTTACGCCGCCCAGAGTTTCGACAATACTTCCACGTGGGCTTACCGACTTTCGAGCACCATTTGCGTATGTAGGACGCGATTGGTCTGACTCGCGTTGCCGCGAGCCCAATGGCGATGTTAGTCGGCGCGCAGGCGTAGCCGTTCGATAGATTTGGCTCTCAATCTACCCGCACGATTCCGCGCCCC
>PMOV01000363.1 GCA_003161195.1 Acidobacteriota bacterium
GCGAACACCGCGTACGTGGGCTTTACCGCGGGAACCGGAGGACAAACGGCCACGCAAGACATCGTCACGTGGGCGTATAACAACACGGTGACGAATCCCGCGGCGATTCCGACGATCTACGAGACCGCAGGCCTGACCGCGGTCAGCTCCGGGCCGACGTTCCGCACGTTTACGTATTCCAATTTCCCGGATACGACAGGTACGATTTTGGACGCCACCAAGGTGGGCGATAACGTCACGTTTACCGTGAACGTCGCCACCGCGGGCACCTACGACTTGCGGGTGTCNNTACAAGAAATACAACACCCGCGGCATCTGGCAACTGACCATCAACGGGGCGAATGTTGGATCGACTGTGGATGAGTATCTCGCCAGCGACGCGTACGCGGTTTCCGACTTGGGAAATTTTACGTTTCCCAGCGCTGGAAATTATGCGTTCAAGTTCACGGTGACGGGAAAAGATGCGGCTAGTTCAAGCTACGGCATGTCCTTCGACGATTTCACGCTGACAGCGCAATAGGGCGGACGGCGTGAGGCAGCGGTTTGCCGGCTCCGCGAGTTACGGGGTCTCGGACGCATCGCCTGCAGAGAAATAACTGCAGTCCGGGTGCTGGAAGACCAGCGCGCTCACGCTGGCTTCCGGGTCCATCATGAAACCTTCCGTTAGCTGCACGCCGATTTCTTCCGGGCGCAGCAGCTTCCACAAGCCGGCCTGGTCTTCGAGATTCGGGCACGCGGGATAGCCGAAGCTGTAGCGCTTGCCGCGATAGCGCGAGACGAAACGCTCCGCCATGGTCAGCTCCGGCGGATCGGGAAATCCCCAGTCTTCGCGGATGCGGCGGTGCAGCCATTCGGCGCAGGCTTCAGCGGTTTCTATTGCCAGGGCTTGCAGGCCGTGGGATTTGAAGTAGTAGCCGTCGTGCTTGGCTTGTTCAGCGCGCGGGCGAATGCCTTCGCCGGCGCTGACCACGAACATGGCCAGGTGGTCGCGTTCGCGTTGGCCGCCGCCTGCTTCGCACGCGGGGAGAATATAGTCGCTCAGGCATAGGAAATCGCCCTGGCGCTGGCGCGGAAAGCGGAAGGTGTGCAGCGGTTCGGAAGCACCAGGCGCGAAGAGCGAAATCTCTCCGTTGCGCGACTCCGCTTCAAAAAACTGCCACACCGCGCGCACCTTCATGAATTCGGCGGCTTCGTTCTTTACCTCTTCCATGCTGGCGTAGAGTTCCACGGCTTGGGCATCGTGCTCGGCGTAGCGCTTCACAAAATCGCCGCGAAATCCGAGATGGCGGCCATAGAGCATGAAGGGGTTGATATAGCTCCAGACATCGCGCAGGTCGGGAACCAGGCGCACCTTGCGCTCGAGCGAGTGTACGGGAGGAATGGGCACATCGGTGCGCACCTTCGGCGAATGCGTAACTAGCGGCACAGCCGCTACGGACACCGTAGTGACAATTTCCACGCCGTTGCTTTGCGCCGTGTGCGCCCGCACGACCGTTTCGCGCGTCGCCGGATCCATCAGTTCGTTCATTAGGCGCAGGCCGGTCATGGCATCTTTTGCGTAGCACACCGCTTTGCCGTAGCTCGGCGCGATTTTCTGCTGTGTGAATTTCGCGGATAGCGCGGCGCCGCCCACGAGCAGAGGAATCTCGATGCCCGCGTCTTTCAGATCGTTGGCGGTGATAACCATTTGTTGCGCGCTTTTCACGAGCAGCCCGGATAAGCCGATGGCGTCCGGCTTGTGCGTGCCGTAGGCCTTGATCAAATCCTCCGGCGGAACCTTGATGCCCAGATTCACCACGTCGTAGCCGTTGTTTTTCAGAATAATTTCCACGAGATTTTTGCCGATGTCGTGGACGTCGCCCTTTACCGTGGCCAGCACCACTTTGCCGCGTTTGGCGGTATCGGCTTTCTCCATGAACTGCTCGAGGTGGCTCACCGCCGCCTTCATCGCTTCCGCGGATTGCAAGACTTCCGCGACGATCAATTCGTTGGCGTTGAACAGGCGGCCGACTTCCGCCATGCCAGCCATCAGCGGACCATTGACGATGTCCAGCGGCGCGGCTCCTTCGCCACGTTTGAGCTCCAGATCGGCGATTAAGCCGTCGCGCGTGCCTTCGATGATGTAGTTGGCCAGGCGTTCGTCGAGCGGCAAATCCGCGGCGCGCGCTTTCTCCTTTTTGGTGGCGGTGCGGAAATGCTCGGCGATGGCTTGGATGTAGTACTGGTTGATGGCCGCGCGTTGTTCTTTCTTCTGCTCGCGCCAATCGGCCGGAGCGTTTTGCAGCAAGTCGTAGCTCGAATGATCCGCGGGGACATCTTTCGGCGGATGCGAGAAAAGCAGATTCTCCGCGAGCTGGCGCTCATGCTGCGAAATGGAGGCAAAACGTTCCAACTTTTCGGTATTGACGATGGCCAGGTCCAGGCCGGCTTTGGTGCAGTAATAGAGGAAGACGGAGTTTACGACTTCGCGCGCGCCGGCCGGAAGCCCGAAAGACACATTCGAGATTCCGAGAATCGTGCGCGCCTGCGGAAGCGCTTGCTTGATCAGCCGGATGCCTTCGACGGTTTCCACCGCGCCGCCGATGTAATTTTCATCGCCGGTGGCGCAGGGGAAGACGAGAGGATCGAAGATAATGTCTTCCGGCCCGAGGCCATATTTTTCCGTCAGCAGCGCATAGGAACGCTGCGCGATGGCCAGTTTGCGTTCGCGTGTGAACGCTTGCGCCTGCAGCTTGTCTTCATCGATGCAGCCGACCACCACCGCCGCGCCGTAGCTGTGCGCCAGCGGCACGATACGCTCGAATTTTTCCTCGCCGTCTTCGAGATTGATGGAGTTGATGATCGATTTGCCCTGGCAATAGGTCAGCGCCAGCTCCACGGCGACGGGATCGGTAGTGTCGATCATCACCGGCGCTTTCACCTTGCGGATCAGCTTTTCGTAGAACGGCTGGATATCCGCTTTTTCGTCGCGCTCCGTGCTTTGCAGGCAAACGTCCACGATATGCGCGCCGCCACGCACCTGGCGCCGCGCAATTTCGCTGGCCTCTTCCCACTTTTCTTCGGCGACCAAGCCTTTGAACAGGCGCGATCCAATCACGTTGGTGCGCTCGCCCACGAGCAGCGGGCGCGTTTGCTCGTCCGCCTCGATCGTCTCAATGCCGGAGTACACCGCGCGATGCGCTTCGGCGGGCAGCGCGCGCGGCTTTTTGCCCTGCACCATTTGCGCGATGGCGCGAATGTGCTGCTCGGTGGTGCCGCAGCAGCCGCCGATAATATTGATCCAGCCGTGATCGACGAATTTTTCGAGCTGCGCGGCCAGCGTTTCGGGCGTCTCCAGATAGCGGTTGGTGTCCGCATCCGGCAAGCCGGCGTTCGGATAGCACGAGACGTAGCCCGAGTAAAGCTGGCTGAGTGTGCGCAGGTGGTCGGTCATGAACTCCGGCCCCGTGGCGCAATTGAGGCCCATCGCCAGCGGCTTCGCGTGGCGCAGCGAAGCCCAGGCGCCCTCCACGGTCTGGCCTGCCAGCATCGTGCCGTTCTGTTCGATGGTGACGGAAATAATGTACGGAATCTCGACGCCAATCTCGGCNNTCAATCAGCAGCAAATCCGCGCCGCCGTCGAGCAACCCTTTGGCCTGAATGTAATAGGCTTCGCGCAAACCATCGAAGGTGATTCCGCCGGTCACGGTGATGGCTTTGGTGGTCGGCCCCATGGCGCCGGCCACGAATCGGGGCTTCTCCGGGGTAGTAAATTCGTCCGCCGCCTGCCGCGCCAATCGCGCCGCCGCCACGCTAATCTCGTAGGCATCGTCGCCCAAACCATATTCAGCGAGGACCGTGGGCCCGGAGCCAAAACTGTTGGTCTCCACGATGTCCGACCCGGCGGCGAAATATTTGCGGTGGATGTCCAGCACCACGTCGGGGCGCGTGCGCACTAAATTCTCGTTGCAACCTTCGAGCGCGGCTCCGCCAAAGTCCTCCGCGGTCAGGTTGCGTTGTTGCAGCATGGTGCCCATGGCGCCATCGAGCACCAGTACGCGCTCGGAGAGTAGCGCGCGCAACGCCGCAGCGGATTGTTTCAGATCACGCATGAAATAGAAGCCCGCATCTCCTCTGCAAGACCATTGGATGTTGCACCACCAAAGCCCGCCGCATACGCCCGCGGCCGCGGAACGCGTGGTCCCCAGAATGTGCCGATGAAGCTGCGAGGCCTGTCAGGCGCCGGGGCCGCAAGACGCGGAAAGGTGCCGTAACCCTAACCCCTCCATTTTAAACGGCTTTGCCCCAGGAACCGAAGCGCCTTACATCTAACTAGTGCTTTTTACGCGCGAACGGCTATACCGGGCAGCGGAAGGTCCAGTACCCCGATGCTATAATTTTCTCCGGAGCAGGTCCCCGAAGCGCCATGGCCCAGCAGCTCAAAATCCTCAACATCGTCGGCGCACGCCCCAACCTTCCCAAGATTGGGCCGCTGATGCGCGAGATGGGTCGGCACCCGCAAATCACGCCTGTCCTGGTGCACACCGGGCAACACTACGACGAGAAACTCTCCGACATTTTCTTCCGCCAGATGGGCATTCCCGCGCCTCAAGTGAACTTGGAAGTTGGCTCCGGTTCCCATGCAACGCAAACGGCGGAGATACTAAAACGTATAGAACCAGTCTTGGTGGAACAGAAGCCTGACTTGGTTCTGGTGGTCGGCGACGTAAACTCCACCATCGCCGTGTCGCTGGCGGCCGTGAAAATGGGTATCCCCGTCGCCCACGTAGAAGCCGGTTTACGCAGCTTTGACCGCGCCATGCCGGAAGAGATCAATCGCGTCCTTACCGACGCCTTGGCCGACTACCTCTTCATCACCGAGGAAGACGCCGCCGAACACCTCCGCAAAGAGGGCCGCCCCGCGGAAGCTATCTTCTTTGTTGGCAACGTGATGATCGACTCCCTGCGCCATTTCCTGCCCATCGCGCAAAAATCCTCAATTGGGGGCGAGCTGGCCCTGAAAAACGG
>PMOV01000317.1 GCA_003161195.1 Acidobacteriota bacterium
CGACTGCCCCGGCGGCAATCTCCCCTCCGCCCGAGCCAATTTCTCCAGCTCCCGCCGATTCCCATCCGTCGCAAATATCGCCATAGTTTTCCTAACTCCGTGCCCAAATCGCAGCAGTTGTAGCACAGGCACTCTTGCCTGTGCAGCGCTGCCCACGACGCTGATTTTAGCATCCGGCGAAGCTCGGACTAGCTTCGCCCTTCGACTACCGGTCGTTCTCCCCCATGCTATGATTCCACATGCCCGCGCGCATCCTAGACGGCTGCAAAATCCGCGACGAAATCTTCGCAGAAATTCGCCCGCAAGCCGTTGAACTCCACCTCCGCGAACACATCCGCCCCGGACTCGCTGCCGTCCTCGTCGGAGACGATCCCGCCTCCCATCTCTACGTCAACAGCAAAATCGCCGCCTGCCATCATCTCGGCCTCTCCAGTTGGCTGCACACGCCCCCCGCCACCAGCACCACCGACGATCTCCTGAAACTCGTCAACGAACTCAACCGTGACTATCGCGTCGACGGCATCCTCATCCAGTTGCCCCTTCCCAAACAAATCGACACCAAACGCATCCTCGAAGCCGTCGATCCCGCCAAGGACGTTGACGGTTTTCACCCGATTAATCTCGGCAAGCTGGTCAGTGGACGCCCCGGCCTGGTCGCCTGCACGCCCGCAGGCTGCATGGAAATCCTCCAGCGCTACCACATACCCATCGAGGGCGCCAACGCCGTGGTCCTGGGCCGCAGCGACATCGTCGGCAAACCCATGGCCCTCCTCCTTCTCCACGCCAACGCCACCGTCACCATCTGCCACTCCAAAACTCACGATCTCCCGAGCTTTGTGAAACGCGCCGACATCGTGGTAGCGGCCATGGGCAAAGCTGGTCACGTCGCCCCGGACTGGATCAAACCAGGCGCCGCCGTCATCGACGTCGGCACCAATCGCGTCACCGACGACGCCGCAGCCGCACGCCTCCTCAAAAATTTCCCGGAACGCCTCGAAAAATTCCGCGCCAAGGGTTCCGTACTAATCGGCGATGTGCATCCAGACGCCGTGAACGTCGCCGGCGCCATCACTCCCGTCCCCGGCGGCGTCGGCCCCATGACCATCACCATGCTCATGAGCAACACCATCAAAGCCGCCAAGCTTCGCCGCGGCGATTCCTCCGCTTCGCCGTCGGGCGAGCACTCCGCGAACCAACCCTCGACGCCAGGCGCATCGTCCGCCACGTCATCCGCATCGGGCGCGAGATAACCTCTTCGTGCTGAAACTCGGACTTACCGGCGGCATCGCCACTGGCAAAAGCTCCGTGGCAAAAATGCTCCGCGAAGAAGGTTTTATCGTCCTCGACGCCGACGCCCTGGCCCACCAGTTAACCGAACCCGGCCAGCCCGCCTATCAGCAAATCCTCGCAGAGTTCGGGCCCCACGTGGCCCCCGCTGGCCGCATTGATCGCGCCAAACTGGCCGCCATCGTATTTGCAGACCGCGCCAAGCTCGACCGCCTGAACGCCATCGTCCATCCTCGCGTCCGTCAAGCTATGCTGCAGAAATTCACCGCTTGGGAACGGGAGCACGGTCACGGCGCCGTATTCGTGGAGGCCGCCCTCCTGGTCGAGGCCGGGTTCGAGAAAAACCTCGACGGCCTGGTCATCACTTGGTGTACCCCAGAGCAACAGCGGGCGCGCCTCATTGCCCGCGGCCTAACCGAGATCGAAGCGCAACGCCGCATCGCCTCCCAAATGCCTCAGGACGAAAAGCTCCGCCGCGCCAAATACAAAATCGATTGCTCCCAATCCATCGAAGAAACCCGCCGCCAAGTCGCCCAGCTAGCCCAAATTTTGCGCCCCCCACAGTGAACCTTACCCCTTTAGAATCAACACTTACAAAAATGCCCACAGTAACTCCATTAGAATGAACACTTCCGCAAAACAGCCTACTTAACTACCGTAGAATCAACACTTCCGAAAAATTGACGTACGGGGGTATACCTCCAGCGCGATCTCCTCACTCCAGATCTGAGCAGTCGCGATTTGGGAAATCCCGCATGGTTTACTACACTCAAGCCATGAGCGAAACTCCCAAGCCATGAGCGTAATCGACGAAATCTTGGTGGCCAACGAAGTGTATGCCCGAACGCACGAACTGCGCGCCTTGACGCCACGACCCGCCCGCAAGATTGCCATCCTCACTTGCATGGACACGCGCCTATCCATCCGCACGCTGGGTCTCAAAACCGGCGATGCCCACATCATCCGCAATGCCGGAGGAATCGTTACCGAGGATACGCTGCGTTCCCTGGTGGTGTCGCACCATCTGCTCGGCACCGAAGAGATCATGGTCATCAACCATACGGACTGCGGACTGATGCACACCAGCGAAGCGGATTTGCGCACGCGCATCCAGAATCGCACCGGCACTGCCGCGGTCTCGCCGGCATTCTTCTATGCCTTCCAGAATATTGACGAGAATGTGCGGCACCAGTTGCAGAAATTGCGCACGCATCCCTGGATACCGGAAAGCGTGGTGGTGCGCGGTTTTGTGTATGACGTGCTGACCGGAAAATTGCGCGAAGTCAAGCACAGTTAGGTTAAACACGGCTAGGTCAAGCACGACTAAAGACGATCGCGACTTAAGCGATTTGTAATTCTGTCCCGTCCAATGAACATGAAGTGTGCGGAAGATTTCCCTATACTAGTGTTTGAGACGCTTGTCTCTAAGAGGCTCGTGTTTACGACAATTTGAGGTTTGCGGGAAGGGTTGAGTTTATGTCCACGCGGAATGCGGCCAATCGATCGCGGTTGATATTGGCGGCGCTGGTGATTGTGTTTGGGGCGTACTGGGTGGGCGCGCGATTTGGTCCCCGCCAGCCCATCAATGTGGGGGCCGTGCCGCCTTCCACTGCGACGCCGCCTGCGGACAATCTTGCCGTGCCCGGCCATGCTGCGGCTGCGCCGCGAGACGGTGCGCTGACGGACGATGAGTTAATCAATGTGCGCGTGTATCGCGCGGCATCGCCCGCCGTGGCGAATATTCTCACCAAAGCCACGCAGTACGATTTCTTCATGGATGCGGTGCCCGTGGAAGGCGCCGGTTCGGGATTTGTGATTGATCCGCGCGGCTACATCCTGACGAATTTTCACGTGGTGCAGGAAGCGCAAAGCATCGAGGTGGTGCTGGGAGACCAGACGCACTATCCGGCCAAGGTGGTTGGCGCGGATCAGCGCAATGACGTGGCGCTGATCAAGATCGATCCGAAAGGAAAATCGCTGGTGGCGCTGAATCTGGGAGATTCCTCGGCGCTGCAAGTGGGACAAAAAGTTTTGGCCATCGGCAATCCGTTCGGGTTTCAGTCCACACTGACGACTGGTGTGGTGAGCGCGCTGGGCCGCACGGTACAGACCAGCCAGACGACGTTTATCGATGAAGCGATTCAGACGGATGCGGCTATCAATCGCGGGAATTCCGGCGGGCCGCTGATCAATTCGCATGGCGAAGTGATTGGCATTAACTCGGCGATTTATACGCCGAGCGGAACCACGGCGGGAATTGGTTTCGCGATTCCCATCAACACGGCGAAAAGCATCGCGCACGATTTGATGACCGACGGACGCGTGCACACGGCGTTTCTGGGCATCGAGACGCTGCCCGTGGGCGGATACCTCGCAGGAGCGCTCGACCTGCCAGTGCAAGAAGGATTGCTGGTGGAGACGGTGACGCCGAACGGTCCGGCAGCCAAAGCTGGCGTTCGCGGCGGCGACCGCACGGCGCAAGCGGGCATGCGGCGCATTTACATCGGCGGAGATATTGTCGTGGGCGTGGATGGTCAGAAGGTGGCGAATCAATTTGACGTGAATATTTTGCTGAATCACAAACGTCCAGGCGACACGGTGAACCTCGAAGTGTACCGTGGCGGCAAGAAAATCAGCGTGCCGGTGACCCTGGCGGAGCGGCCAGGCAGCGGGCAGTAGTCCGGCGACTCCGAGGAATTACACTACACAGGCGAACAATCAAGCGGAGAAGCTAGCGCGCTGGCGAGCACGTTCGTCCTCGGTGAGGGAAAACCATTGCTCCGCGAGGTCGCGGACGCGTTCGAGTTCGCGCTGCATTTCCGCTTGCTTCAATTCGAGCATGGCCGCATCGGCATCTTGCGGGACGTAGATGGGCGGCGCGAAGAGCATGATGGTGCGGGCGAACGGGGCGGGCAACAGGAAATGGTCCCAGGTTTTCTCGAAGGTTTTGCCGCGGTCGACGCCGAGGTGAAAGACGAGGATGGGGCAGCCGGATTTGCGCGCGAGCATGACCGGGCCGGGCTTGGCGATGTAGCGCGGTCCGCGCGGGCCGTCGATGGTGAAGGCGCAGTCGCGGCCTTCCGCGAGACGGCGGGCCATGATGGCGAGTCCGCGCAGGCCGCCGCGGGAGGAACTGCCTTGCGCGGTGCCGAAGCCCAGGCACTCGATGACCTTGCGGGTCCACTGGCCGTCGAAGGCGGTGGTGTTCATGACCACAATGCCGCGATCGCGGGCCCACCAGACGACGGGGATGATCACGCGGTGCCAGAAGGCCCAGATGCATTGCCGCTTTCGTGCGTAAACGCGCTCGGCGTGCTGCCAGCCGAGGACTTCGTAGCGCAGTGTGGGACCCAGGATGCGAATTACAGAATAGACAGCGGCGGCGATGATGGGAATTTGCACGCGACGCGGCCACGAGAGTTCAGGGAGGCGGGTGTCGTAATGCGTGTTGACGCTTTCCGGTTCAGGGGAGACGGACTCGGCTGCATGCGGCGGAGGCATCGCATATAGTATAGACGGGTAAGTTTTTTGCGGAGCAGTTCGGGCAGCCGTAGCGGCGGTACTGAGCATCTCTCTCAAGGAACGATGAATCTCACGGCAGAGTTGCAACACTGCGTGCGAAGGCGAATGCGCGTGCTGCGGGCGTTAGGCATGGGCGGCGCGGTGTCGCTGGTGTGTGCGTTCGCGTGGCGCTATGACGAAGCGCGCGCACAGCAGACAGCGGCAACCGCGGCGATGGCGAATCGGAGCACGGCGAATACGAACGCGTCCAATACGAACGCAACAAATGCAGGCGGAACAAATGCCGGCGCGGCGGGGGCCAATGCGGGAGACCAGCCGGCGGCGAGCGCGCTGCCAGCCGACAGCATCGGGGTGATCGAGGGCGATACGATTGCGGTGAGCGGGCCGATGAGCGTGGAGGTGGTGCACGGACAAGTGAAGACCGTGCTGCGCAGCGGAAGCGATGTGCGCGTGAAGTCCGGGACCGCGCGAATCGATCTGGTGGAGGGCGGGCTGATTACGATTTGCGGGCCTGCGCACTTATCGATACTGAAGGCGGCGGGCGCCGTGACCGTGGCGCTGGATAACGGGACGGTGCACATCCACATCGGGCAAACACCGATCCTGACGGTGTATACGCCGCAGATCAAGGCGCAGCCGATTGCCATTGGAGAGGCGGAGCAAGATTTGCTGGTGGGATTCGATACACCGGGAGCGATGTGCGTGCGCGCGGCGCGCGGCGCGGTGCGCCTGGAGCAGCAGCTCACCGGGCAGAGCGTGGTGATTCCGCAGCTGGGCGATGTACTGCTGATGAATGGGTCGCTGGATTCGCTGCAGACGAGCAGCGGCGGGAGATGTTTGTGCGAGCTGGGAGAATTGCGAGCGCCACCCGAGACGCAAACGGAGACTCCGGGCGCGGCGCAGGTCAGCCAACTGGCAACGGCGGAAGACATTCGCAAGAGGAATTATGACGCGAAGCCGGAATTGCCGGCGCGGCAAGCGGCCAAGCCGATGCCGGAGGAAGAGCCGATTTACCACGTGATCGTGCCGCCGCTGGTGTATATGGCGAACGGCAAGAATGAACCGACGTTCGATCCCGCGATGATTATTCTGGTGCGGCGGGTGCGGGTGCGGCCAACGGTGATTTTTCAGGGGCGAGTGCTGGAGGAGCCGGCGGTGCAGGCGTCGATATTGCCGAACGTGGGCGCGCGCGGGGGTAAAGAGGCTGCTGCGCCGGTCGCCGCGAAGCCGGCGGCGAAACCTGCGGCTAAGCCAACGGCGACGCCTTCCATGGTGGATCGCATGAAAAGCTTTATTCACGATTTGTGGGGCAAGCC
>PMOV01000130.1:0-3837 GCA_003161195.1 Acidobacteriota bacterium
GGAAATCCCGTGCGGCGAAATCCGGCGACCCAAAGAAATCCTGAATTTTGCTCATCTCCGGATAGGAATCTTTGACGTTTTTGTAGTCCGTGCCATAACGCTGCAGCAATTCCTCATACTCCTGCGCGAATCGCGTGTCCTCGAGCCGGTCATTCCAGACGATGACCACCCAGCCGTGGGGCTTGAGAATGCGCAAAAATTCGCGGCGCGCCGCATCCGGAGCAAACCAGTGAAAGGCTTGGCCCGCAATCACGAACTCGACGCTGGCCGTGTCCATCGTTGTGGTCTCCGCGGAACCTGCAACGCTGCGAAAAGTCGCGTACGGCTTCAAATATTCTTCGCCACCCGAGCGCATTTCGGCATTTGGCTCCACGCCGATCACGCTGTTCCCATTTTTCAAGAAAATCTCGGCGAGCAATCCGGTGCCGGAGCCGATATCCGCAATGACGTGCTCCGGCCGCAAGGCACATTCCTCGCACAATAAATCCACGATGGCCGCGGGATACCCCGGGCGGTATCGCACATAATCCGCCACGCGGTTCGCAAATCGTTCTTTGGAGTCCGCAAATACCATCTTCGCCCCGCCGCCGCTCACGGAAACTGCCGTAGGAAACGCACGTCGTTCTGGAAAAAGACCTGAATATCGTCGATGCCATATTTCAACATAGCCAGGCGGTCGATGCCGATGCCGAACGCGAAGCCGCTCACCTTCGTGGCGTCGTAATTCACAAAGCCGTATACCGCCGGATCCACCATCCCCGCGCCGAAGAGTTCGATCCAACCTGCGCCCTTACATTTCGAGCAGGTGCCGCCGCTTGCGGCCGTGCCGCTACCACCACAGAACGGGCAGGAGACGTCAAATTCCACCGAGGGCTCGGTGAAGGGAAAATAACTCGGGCGGAAGCGCGTCTTCACGCTTGCGCCAAAAAATTGCTTTACGAAATAGTCGATGGTGCCGGTGAAGTCGCAGAAGGTGATGTCGGTGTCGACCGCCAGCCCTTCAATCTGATGAAAGGCGAAGGAGTGCGTCGCGTCCGGATTGTCGCGCCGGTAGACCTTACCCGGCACAATTACGCGCACCGGAGGCTCGTGTTTCTCCATCGTGCGGATCTGCACCGGTGAGGTGTGGGTGCGCAGCAGTAGCGGCGTGGCCGCGCCGTTGGGAAGCTCCAGGTAAAAGGTGTCCATGTCGTCGCGCACCGGGTGGTGCTCGGGAATGTTCAATGCCTCGAAGTTGTAGTACGGCGTTTCGATCTCGGGACCCTCTACCACGGAAAATCCGATGGACACGAAGATATCTTCGATCTCCTGAAATACCTGGCGGAGCAAATGCCGCGAACCGATCGGCCGCGTGACTCCCGGCAACGAAAGGTCCACGGCGTCCCGTGCTGCCGTCGCACTCCCCGCTCCGCTTTCGATGGCCAACCGCCGCCCCTCGATCCTTGCTTCTACGTGCGCGCGCAATTCATTCAACGCTGCGCCCACCGCGCGCTTCAGTTCCGGGGCTGCCGGCTTAAGCCAATTGTCGGTGATCCGCGCCAGCACGCCGTTCTTGCGCCCCAGCCAGGCGTCGCGAAATGCCTTCCAGGCGAACTCGTCCGTCGCGACCGCTGCGTCGGCGTCGAATCGCGCACGCACTTCGGCAAACAACGGTGCGAGACCTGCCGCTTCGCTGACGCCCAGTTCCGCAAGTTTCTTGTCGATCGTTGAGTTCATCAAGAATTCATTGGGGCGCGAACTATCGTGCCCGCCTGTGGGAATATTCCGGATGCGTTAAAATTTTGCGCATCGTCATGCCGATAAAACTCGGGGCACGAACTGCGTGCCCCGGCAGCAAATCACGCCCTGCGCACTGCCTTCTTTACCGGTGGCTTCGCAGTGCGGGCCGTTTCTGCCAGCAGCGCAAAACCCTGCGCGTCCTTCACCGCGATGTCTGCCAGGACCTTGCGGTCCAGCGTCACACCCGCGGCCTTTAAGCCGTGAATCAACTGCCCGTACGTCAAGCCGTTCAAGCGGGCGGCTGCGCCGACGCGCTGGATCCACAGCCGACGGTACTGCCGCTTCTTAACGCGACGGTCGCGGAACGCGTAACGATCCGCGCGGTTGGCCGCTTCTTGTGCCGATTGATACAGCTTGCTCTTGGTTAGAAAAAAGCCTTTCGTGCGCTTCAAATACTTCTTGCGCTTCGCACGACGCTTTGTGCCGCGTTTGACGCGAGCCATAGGGGTTTCTCCTTTTTTCAAACGGAGACAAAACCGATGCGCGCACACCNNGCGCCCGCCTTCGGCAGGCTTTCTAATCCGCGGCGAATCGGCCGGCAGGCACCCGTGAAGCGCTGCCTGGCGCGATGTTGTTCCGCGACGCTCTCGCTCCGCGGAACTTATGTTGCGAGGCTTGCGCCCCGCACTTCCTATCGAAATCGCGCGTTGCTCCGAGCGTTAGCTCAGATCAAACCGTGCGCTTACGACGAAACTTTTTCGAGGAGCAAAGCCCCTCATCCGTACGGCAACATCTGGCGCAGCGTCCGCACATCGGCCTCGCTCACCAGCGTCAGCTTTTTGAGCTTGCGCATGCGGCCCGGCTTCTTGGTCCCCAGCAGGTGACGCTTGCCAGAGTGCATGCGCTTGATCTTGCCGGTCGCGGTGATCTTGAAGCGTTTGCGCGCTCCGCGATGCGTCTTGAGCTTCTTTTTAGGATTTGTCGAATTCCTCGGCATTCCGTTAACTTCCTCTCGTCAATTTCCATCAGCGCTGTCCGCGCGCTGCTGCTCTTGCGAAAAAATGTTTTCGCCCACTGATGGGGGACTCTAGGAGGCGTGGGTCGCGGTCGTCTGCGGCGCCGCAGGCTTCACCGCACCGGCACCCTTTTTGGGTGCCAAGAGCGCCACCAGAACGTTGCCTTCCATGCGCGCTGGTGTTTCGATCAGACAGCTTTCGCCGATCTCTCCCAGCAGCCGCGTCATCTTCGCGCGCCCCACTTCCTGGTGCGCCATTTCGCGCCCGCGATGGAAAATCATCGCGCGCACTTTGTGCCCTTCACCAAGAAACCGCAAAATCTGGTTCTTGCGCACCTGGTAGTCGTGTTCCGCGGTGTTCGGGCGGAATTTCACTTCTTTCAGTTGCGAGCCCCGGCTGCTCTTGCGCTGCTCATGGGCCTTTTTGTTCGCCTGATAGAGATACTTGCCGTAGTCCGTAATCTTACAGACTGGCGGGTCGGCTGTGGGCGAAATTTCCACCAAATCCAAGCCCTTCTCCCGCGCCATGCGAACCGCTTCAAACGGCTGCATCACCCCAAGCTGGCCACCCTCTTCATCAATGACCCTGACCTCCCGCGCGCGAATCCGTTCATTGATGCGAATGCGGTCGGCCTGTCGAAAATTCCTCTCAGCGATAACTCCCCCTCATGGACCAAAAGTCGACCACGCGTCGACTCAAGTCGCTTCCCTCTGTCTGACGTTTCTGGTAGGAAGGCGGGTCCGGCTCATACATGCTGCATAAGCGGCCCGATTTCACCACACACCCTGGTCCGCAGTGGAGAAAAACACCGGGGACGGGCTTCAAAGTATAGCACGCCCACGCGGCCGCTCAGCAAGTAGCAAAACGGTAGCCCCTGCTCCCTTCGCCGTCCTCGTCCTGCGGCCTAAGATGCCGATTAGCGAGGAGCGAACATCTGCCCCGGAATGAGCCGTACCACTAACGCCAATCCCGCCAGCAGCCCGATGAAGTACGCCGCAATCCGCGTACTTCCCAGGGGAGGTAAATCCTTCGTTGTGAGCCGATACAGCATCCCTGCCGCTACAATGAGCAGCACCAGGTTGTGCACATAGAGCCACAACAG
>PMOV01000130.1:3883-4525 GCA_003161195.1 Acidobacteriota bacterium
GGCAGGAACACCGGCATGTCCGCAGGCAAGCCGCGGCGGCGAATATCGATGTAGTGTCCCATCTCGTGCAACAGGATCAGCAGCACAAAGCCGATCCCAAACTTGGCCCCGAAAAGCTGCCAGTAAATGGCCATGAACGCGACCAGGCTAAACAGGAATTTCAGTTTGAAGATCGCCAACAGAAACGCCTGGCTCTTGGCCAGCAAGATGGCGATGGGTGCCAGGGGCCCTAGGCGTTTGGCCCACTGGTATTTCGGCGCGGCGGGTGCGGCGTTCTTGGCCCAGATCTCCAGTTTGTACGCGTGACCACGAATCCATTCCGCTTGCGTGGATTCGGGCGGCAGCAGCGGCAGCGCCGAAAGCCACAAATCCCGCGCCTTGGCGAAGTCGCTCTGCTCCTCCGCGGCTTTCGCCGCGCCTGTGACGCGCACCAACTCTTCGCTGTGCACCAGCGCATGACATTGCGGGCACACCACGGCGCCTAGCGACAGCGGCCCGCCGCAGTCATGGCAATTGCGAATCGGTTCAATTGGGAAGGAGTTCGCGCTCACCACTACGAAGCATGCCCTAGCCCGCAGCGGTTGGCAAAGCGCTCCCAGCTTTGTCCTGGAACGGACCGATAATCTCCAGTTTCGGCCCAGC
>PMOV01000354.1 GCA_003161195.1 Acidobacteriota bacterium
ATCGCCGTCACCGTCACAAACTCGAATTCCCCGGAATTTCCCAGACTCGTCGCACCAGACGCCGGATTCCCCGCCACCCCATCCCCATACGCACTCGTGTTCGTAACATTGAGCTGCGCGCCCTGCATCTGCATCACCAGCAGCAAATCCCCAACGCCGATCTGCGTCGCCGCGCCCGAAGACGGTGTCGTAACCGTCAGCGTATTGGTCCCTGCCGCCGCCGTGCCCACCCCCGCGTAATACGTATTCACCGTGCCCGTCAGCGTTCCCGGAGCTCCATCCTTCCCCGGCGTCGCGCACACCAGCGGCTGCACCACGGTCATCACCGTGGACGTGTTATTCGCGCTCACTGGATCCGTCGCCGTCGTCGCCGCCACCGCCGTATTCGTCAGCGTTGTCGCTGTCGCCGGCGTCATCCCCGTCAACGTAATCGTGATCGGCGTCGCCAGCGGATAATTGACCGCGCCAATCGTGCAAACAATTTGTCCGCCAGATGGCGCCGCGCAACTTCCCTGCGTGCTCGTCGCCGAGGGACTCGCCAGCGCCGTCGGGTAGGTATCCGTCACCGTCACCGCCGTCCCCGCCGCCAATCCCAGATTCGTCAGTTGTATCGTGTAGGTGATGGTCGACGATATGAACACCGGTGTCGGCACCACCGTCGTGGAGAGCGCCAGATCCGCATCCCCCGTCACTTCCACCAGCACCGACGTCGTCGTCGCATTGTTCGACGCGTTCGAGTCCGTCGTTTGCGACGTCACATCCGCCCAATTCAAAATCGTCGTTCCCGCCGCCGTGCCCGCGCCGATCTTCACCACATACGTAAACGCTCCGCTCGTCGTCCCGCTGGCCACGTTCGCACTCGCCGTGCAGATTACCGAGCCCGTGCCCCCGGCCGCCGGCGTCGTTCCGCAGGCCCAGCCCGTCGGCGCGGTTATCGAACTAAATGTCGTATTCGGCGGCGTTTGCTGATACAGCGTCGCCCCCACTGCCGCATTCGGTCCGTTGTTCGTCACCGTCTCGGTATAGGTAATCGTGCTGCCGGGCGCGCTCGCTGCCGCGGAAGCCGTCTGCGTCATCGCCAAATCCGCTCCGCTCACCGTCACCGACGTTGTCGTCGTATTATTCGCGGGAACCGGGTCCGTTCCCGTTTCGCTTACCGTCGCCGTATTCGTAATCGTCGAGCCCACCGTGACTCCGGCATTCACCAGCACTACGATGGAAAAATTGCCCGTAGTTGAATTCGCCGCCACCGACCCCGTCGCCGTGCAGGTGATCGTTCCGGTTCCGCCCACCGCCGGCACCGTTCCGCACGTCCACCCTGTCGGCGCCGCCGCCGAAACGAACGTCGTATTCGTCGGCGTGCTCTGTGTCAGCGTCGCTCCGATGCCCGCTTCCGCGCTGTTATTCGTCACTGTTTCCGTGTACGTAATGTCCCCGCCCGTGGCCACCGGGCTTGGCGATTCCGTCTGCGTCATCGAAAGGTCCGGCGTCTGCACCGTAACGCTCGTGGCCGGCGCATTCGCTGTGACCGGATTGTTTCCCTGCGCGCTCGCCGCGTCCGTGAGTACTGTGCCGTTGGCCGGTGCCGGGCTGCTGCTTACCGTCGCCGTGATCTTGAATGTCGTGCTGTCCCCCGCGGCGTACGTGCCCCCGCTGGTGTCCGTGCAGGTCACCACCTGTCCGGCCGCCGCGCATGTCCAATTGTCGTTACCCGCGCTTTTCGCCGCCGTTCCAAAGTTCGTTTGGGCGGGCAGATTTTCCGTAACCGTAAGCGGGTGCGTCACCGCCACCGTGCCGGTATTTGTGAGCACCAGCGTGTAGGTAATCGTGCCCCCCGGCGCCACCATGGTCGGCGCCGCCGTATCGGTCAGCGTCAGCGTCTGTCCTATCGCGGGCGCCGCTTGCCACGCCAAACTCCCCAGCGCGAAAATCAGCGCGGGAAGCAAAAACACCCCCGCGCGCTTCAGTCGCACTTCCGCGGCGCGCCGCAAACGATGCGCCCACCTCCGCGAAGCGTGCCGCCACGCGGTTCCCGGCTTGCTCAGCGAGACCGCATTCCCGTCCCGCACCACCTCCGTTACCCTTCCAAAAATCCTGCTTGCTGCCGCGTCGTTCTCCTGCCCCGCATCCCCGCGCATGATGGCTCGCCCGGAGTCCGCGAGCTTTCGCACCACCCGGTGCACTCGCAATCCGTCGCTGCTTTCCGCCAATACCACTTGCCCCGGTTTCACTTCCCCGTCCGTCGCCCGCATCACCACCACTTGATCCCCGTGCGAAATATTCGGCTGCATGCTCTCCCCGCTCGCCGTAAAACGCACCCCCAGACCCGCCTCCAGCAACTCGCCGCACACCTCGGCGAATTGCGCCGAATCGCGCCTCACGATGTTTTTTGCGGGAAACCTAACCACGCCCATGGCGTATGGCCTCCACCGCGGTCCGCTCCGGCAAAAATCGGAATGTCTGGCACGGCAGCTCTCCGCAAAGCTGCTCGATGAATTGCAGCGCAAACTGCAGCGCTTCCGGGCAATGCCGCGGCACAAAACTCCGCGCAAAAATCTCCGCCGCCGCGATACTCCTCGGCATCTCCACTAATTCATTGCGCGGCGCCTGCTCCAGCACGTACACATTCGTCAGCAGCGCCGCGTGCGGCGACGCTATCCCCGCGTCCCCATGCCACGGCGTTCCATACATCCACAGTTGCCCTTCGCGCCGCCGCAAAATAATCCGGTCGTCGCTCAGGATGCGCACGCCCGGTACGCCCTGCCACAATCGCGCGCTGGTGCTCTTCCCTGCTCCGGAATGCCCCAGAAACAAATGCCCGCCCCCCGCGTCGTCCACCACCCCCAACGCGTGCACTTCGATTCCTTTTCCACACCCCCCTTTTCCGCTAGTCAGGTGATGAATCATCAGCACTTCGTCCAGCGGATACTCCATTGGATAGACCGCGTCGCGCGTATTGAAAAATTCTCGCGAAAGTTGCAGCTCTCCGCGGCGGAACTCCTCGTCAAACCACGCCGTTTTGTACGGCGCCTCACCCGCAAACGACCGCAGAAAATTCAGCCGGTACCCGCCATCCTCCGCAAACAGCGTCCACAACCCGCCCGAAGCAAACAGCGGTTCTTGCGCCGGAACCTGCAGTTTGTCCGCCAGCGAAATCTTCACTTCCACGTCGCACTTCGCGCTCTCCGCCGCAAATCCCCGCAACGACGGGTCCAGCTTCATCCGCAATCCATCGAACGCCTTCATGCCAAACGAAACATCGCCGATGCGATAGCACAGCCGCGAAAAATCGCCGCACGCCACCGCACGCTTGGCTGCGCTCGGTCTCCAGGTTGCGAATTGCGTTTGCGTCACGCTCATGGACGTTCCGCTCTCACGACCCCAGGCTCCGGCAAGTAATCGTGGCGCTGCGGCAGGAAGCCGAGACCGGGCCCGCCGACCCCGTCACCTTGCAATGACCGAGCACCGCCTCCGCCGGACGCAAACTCACGCGCAAAACCTTCGGCGCTTCGTAGGCTTCCGCCTCGCGTTCGTCCGCCAGTCGTACTTCGTCTTTGTCTTCCCAGTCCATCAAGCTCCCAACAGTTCCGCCGTTCTACTCGCCGCCAGTCATTGCGACTCGCCACTCATCACTCGCCACTCGCCACTCTTTCGTCAGAAAAATTCTTCGCACCACTGTCAGGTCATCGGAAGTGAGATTCAGCCCCAGTGTCGGGGTCGAAACTTTAGCCCGTCATTGCGGATCGGAGCTTTAACTCCGACATCACCTGTCGCCTACCAGAGGGCTTTAGCCCCTAAGGAATTGGTGTTCTCCTCCCCTAGTGCGCGCTGCACGAATGACAAGCAGCCGTCCGCGTAGTCCCGCCCCGCAAAACGTTCAGCACCGGCAACGGTGCCTTTCGCTCTACCCACTCGGTTCTTTCGCCAGCGCGAGCCGCAATCCGCCCCGCCGCCTTCATCAGCCCCGCGTGCGTCCCCGCATCCTTGCAACAAGCGCACTCCCCGTGCTCCGGCACCGCAAAACCCAGCGCGTACGCCCGCAAATGCGCCACCTGACACAAAAACTCCACCGGCGACTCTGCGTCCCCGTTCTCCAGTTCCCCATTCGCCGGGCACATGCTGCACAAGGACTGAATCTGACACTCGTCGCAAATGCTCGGCCGCGTCTTCTTCTGCGCGCGAATTTCCCGCATCGGCCCTTCCCACCCTTCGCGGAAGCTCCCCTCGCGGATGTTGTAGCCCTGCTGGTGCGAGATCACGCAGATGCTCATCGTCCCTGTCGGATCGATCGCGCACCCGTTCACCCCGCCGCCGCACGAATAGCGCGTTGCATCCCCCGCCGCCTCCGGCCGCCCCGCTGCCAAATCCTGCTCCGCCAGCCGCCGGTACTCCGCTTTCCTCTTCTCGTCGAAAAATTCCAGCGCCACCACTTCTTCCGGCGTCAGCCGTATCGCCAGCGGGCTCTGCGAACAGTCAATCCGCGGATTCACCAGCGGATCGAACTTGAACTCCACCCCCAGGTTCTCCGCGAAGCTCTTCATCTCGTAAACTTCGTGCTGGTTGATGCTCGTCGGCACCGTCTTCAGCTTCAGCGGCAAGCCCCGCGCCATCAGCAGCTCCACCCCGCGCATGCACCGGTCGAAAGAGCCTTTACTCTGCGTCAGCGCTTCGTACGTCTCGCGCGTCGCCCCATACAGCGTGATTTCAATGGAAAAAGGCGGGAACTTCTCGAGGTAATCCGCTATCCGCTCGTTGATCAGCGTCCCGTTCGTAAACAGCGTGATCAGGAAGCCGCGCTTCTTCGCTTCCCCATAAATCTCCAGAAAATCTTTCCGTGCGAATATCTCTCCGCCGGAGTACAGAATCCACATGCTGCCCGCCGCCACCAACTCATCCAGCAGCTTGCAGTGCTCTGCCAGCGTCATCTCCGCCAGCCGCGCCGCCTGGTCCCCCATTGGCAGGTTGTTGTAACAATGCAGGCAATCGAGCGGACAGCGCCGCGTCACCTCAATGGACACGTCCATCGGCACGCGCTTCCCTTGGAAGCGCTCGTGCAGCACCTCGCTGAATTCGCTGTATTCCAGAGTCTGCAAAATTTCCTCTCGTATCCCCCCACCGCGGCCTCGGGCCTCGCCCCTACCCCCTTTAGGCCACTTGGAGTAATCCGGCCTCCTGTAAATCCCTCAGAAAGAGCTGCACGTCCCGCCGCGCGGTCTCCGCGTTCACCGCAAAGTGTTGCGCCACGTATTCCGCCAGTTCCGCCTCCGTGCGGTTCTCCGCCAGCAGCATCCACAACCGCGTCCCCACCGCGTTGAACGTGAATATGGAATCCAGATCCCCCACGCCTCGGCACACCGGTACCACCACGGTCTCGCCGCCCACTTCCCGCGAAACCGCCTCCGACGTCCGCCGCAATGTGTGGGCAGCGGCTCCCGAACCGGAACCGTCTTCCCTAGATGGTCCTGTACGTTCTAGTCGTTCTGATGCCATGCCCGTAGTGTTACCCCTACGGACAGGTCTGTCACGCCTTTGGAACACCCGTGTTTCGTTTCAGTACAGAACTTTAACGACATCTAATTTTCCGCTTCCCATCTCCGCCATCCCGCCTTTCCCCGCCTTTCCCCGCTTTTCCAGCCTTTTCCCGCAAAACCCTGTCATTCTCATCCCCTGGTCGGTAAGTGTCCTAAATGTAATAAGTTAGCGGCAGCCACGTCACCCTCGCTGCAACGCACCATCTTCCCGGGACCGGTCATTCCGCTCTCCACCATTCAGCTGGCCTCGATCCCCCGTTTTCCTTAGCGGCCCCACCTCAAACTTGAACCTGTCGAGCGCTATACCCGTTTTGCTCCTCCGTCATCGCCTCACATCCGTCCCTCATCCGACCCTACGAGAGCGAAACCACGCTTTGCTCTCCTTGCAACGCCAACGTGCCGCACCGTTTTTGCTCTGCCTCCGTCGGTGCCCTGTAACCCACTCATTAGAAACCCGATAAACGCCCGTTCCACCCCGTGCGCAAGCCTAAGTCCTTTAATATGATAACGATGCAGCTACAAGAAAAAACCAGCATTTTAACCCCAGTGTTTTGATAACGATATGAATTGCTCCCCACGCAACCCCTTGCCTTTGATAACGATATGAAATACCCATACGTATACCCAACTTCCCAAAAAAAATCCCATAACCGGACACTTTCGGATCCTTTGTCGCCCTTGCCTCTGGACTTGGCGCAACGAATGATGATACTCAAGCGGAATCGTGGCCAAACCTCATTCGCCGCACGCCAGCCGACTTTCGTCGCCGCACGTCAGCAAACTTTCNNAGCAAACTTTCATCGCCGCACGTGATTAATATTGCCGATTTGCGCCGGCTGGCGCAGCGTCGGCTGCCGAAATTGGTGTTTGACTACCTCGACGGAGCGGCGGAAGCGGAAGTTACGCTGCGGGAAAATTGCCGCGCGTTTGAAGAGGTGACGTTTCGGCCGCGGCAAGCGGTGGTGGTGCGGGAGCTGAATTTGCGCACCAAAATACTCGGCGTGGAACTGGCGTTTCCCGGACTGCTGGCTCCCATCGGTTACAGCCGCATGATTCATCCGGAGGGCGAGTTGGCGGCGGCGCGTGCGGCCGGAGAGTTCGGCACTACCTTTATTCTTTCCACGATCTCCGGACACAAACTGGAAAAGGTGCAAGAGGTTTCCCGCGGACCGCTATGGTATCAGTTGTACCTCGTCGGCGGGCAAGCGGTGGCGGAAGCGGCCATCGAGCGAATCAAAGCCGCAGGCTACACCGGCCTGGTGATTACCGTGGACACCGCGGTGGCCGGAATGCGTGAGCGCGACCCGCGGAACGGCATGAAACAACTGCTGAGCGGATCGCTGTTGAAGAAGCTGCCGTACGTTTCGCAGGTGCTGTCGCATCCGGGGTGGCTCTACGCGCACTGGCGGGACGGGGGCATGCCGAAGCTCGAAAACATTGTGGTTCCGGGGCAGGGGCCGCTGCCGCTGATCGATGTGAGCGCGGCGTTGGCGGATTCCGCCGTGGAGTGGAAGGATTTTGCGTGGATACGCAAGGCCTGGAGCGGGCCGCTGATCGTGAAGGGCGTGCTGACGGGCGACGATGCGCGCAGGTCCATTGACGAAGGAGCTTCCGCGGTGGTGGTGTCGAATCATGGCGGGCGGCAACTCGATGGCGTTTCCGCGACGCTGCGGGCGTTACCGGAAGTGGTGGCGGCGGCAAGCCAGCAAGCCGAGGTACTGATGGACGGAGGTATCCGGCGCGGGGCGGACATTGTGAAAGCATTATGCCTGGGAGCGCGCGGGGTGTTGATTGGCCGAGCGTATGGATACGGGCTGGGCGCCGCGGGTTATCCGGGAGTGGTTCGTGCGATGACAATTCTGCGCGAAGACGTGGAGCGCACGATGCGGTTGCTGGGTTGCGCTTCGATGGAACAGTTGGATTCGTCGTTCGTGAATGTTCCCGGTGCTTGGCGGTAATCCAGATCAAGAGTTTACCAAGCGCCCGCCGTCGCGAGTATTGGCGATAGAACGGCGAAACGTTGATGCAATAAGTTCGGAACTGGCGAACAGCGAACAGCAAAAAAAGACCAGCTGCAACAAAAGGAGTGAATTAGTAAAAAAGAAGTGGCGAGTGATGAGGGGCGCGTCGAAGACGGAACAGCACTTACCATTAAGCTACGGAAAGCTGCGGACATAATCCTTGACTTCGTGGCGCAGACGAAGTATCTCAGCACGCGACGGAATGGGTTGCAGCACGCGGATGGCCGAGGGGAGCCCTTCATGCTGACCAATCGTCCCGGCCCTACAACTGAACTTCAGGTAACTGACGGACTGTCCCTTGGGAGGATTTCCTGTGACTTGGACTCAGGTTTACGACCCGCTCGGGCATTGGTGGCTTTCGACGCTGGTGGCGGCGCTGCCGGTGATCGTGTTGCTGGGGTTGCTTGCAGGCTTCAAGGTGCAGGCGCATCTTTGCGCGGTCGCCGGGGCGGCCACGGCGGTGCTGTGCGCCATTCTGGTGTTTCATATGCCGGCGCAGATGGCGTTGGGCAGCTTTGTTTACGGCGGGGCGTATGGACTGCTGAAGATCGTGTGGATCGTGATTGCGGCGGTATTTCTCTACGACATTTCCGTGGCCACCGGGCAGTTCGAAATCATGAAGCAATCGGTGGCAGCGATTACGCCGGACCGGCGGTTGCAGTTGCTGCTGGTGGCGTTTTGCTTTGGGGCGTTTATCGAGGGGTGCGCGGGGTTTGGCGCGCCGGTGGCCATTGCGGGCGCGTTCATGATCGGGCTGGGATTTAAACCGTTTCACGCGGCGGCGCTGAACCTCATCGCGAACACGGCGCCGGTGGCGTGGGGAGCGATTGGGACACCGGTGCACGCGCTCGCTTCGGTGACCGCGCTGCCGGAGAGCGACCTGAACGCGATGATCGGACGCATTCTGCCGTTTACGGCGGTGATCGTGCCCTTCTGGCTGGTGCGCGCGATGGTGAGCTGGTCGGAAACGATCGAAGTGCTGCCGGCGATTCTGGTGGTGGGAATTACGTTCGCAGGCACGCAATGGTTTTGGTCCAACCATATGGATAGCAATCTGGTGGACATCGCCGCGGGCGTAGTGTCGCTAGTTTGCACGATGCTATTTCTGCGGGTATGGAAACCGAAGCGTGTGTGGCGCTTTGCGGACGAACGCGAAGAGGATGCCGCGAAGGCGGCGCGAAACGAGCAGGTGAAGAGATACTCCGCGGGACAGATTGCCAAAGCGTGGCTGCCATTTGCGATTCTTTCCGTTTTCGTGCTGGCGTGGGGCTTGCCAGACGTGAAGCTGGCGATGAACAAGGCGACCACGCCGGCATTCAAAGTGACTCTGCCGGACGGGAAACCGCGTCCCGGCCCGGCGGGATGGGACTGGCCCGGGCTGCACGCGAAGGTGTTTCGCACGACGCCGGTGGTGGCAAAGCCGGCGGCAGAAGCCGCGCGTTTTGATTTTAATTGGCTGACGGCTACGGGGACCGGGTGCTTTCTGGCGGCGCTGCTGGCGGGACTGATTCTGGGACTGACGCCGGTTAAAATGATCAAAATTTTCGGTGCGACGCTGTATCGCTTACGTTTCGCCATTATCGCGATGACCTGCATGCTGGGGCTAGGTTACGTGACGCGGTATTCGGGAATGGACGCGGTGCTCGGGCTGGCGTTCACACGGACGGGATGGTTCTTTCCGTTCTTTGGGGCGTTTATCGGGTGGCTGGGCGTGGCGCTGACCGGCAGCGACACATCGTCCAACGTACTATTTGGCGGGCTGCAAAAAATTACCGCGCAACAGCTGAATCTAAGTCCTATTTTGATGTGCGCGACGAACAGCGCGGGCGGCGTGATGGGGAAGATGATTGATGCGCAGTCCATTTGCATTGCGACGGCGGCGACGAATCAAGTGGGGCAAGAGGGCAACATATTCCGTTATGTGTTCTGGCATTCGGTGGCGCTGGCGGCGATTGTGGGGGTGATTGTGATGCTGTATGCGTATGTGTTCCCGCAATTTATTCCGAGCGGGTTGACGTTCATTCATTGACGCGTCGATAAAAAAATGCGTGCAGCTGTTTGAGAGCGTGCTGAGCGGGGGCCAGCATGCTGGACCCCTACAACATCTCGGACACCATTGCGGTGACTTGCTCGGCGATGGAGAGGGATGAGGTTAGCCCTGGCGACTCCAGGCCCATTAGCTGGACCACTTGGGGGAATTGCGGGTCGCGCTCGATGATGAAGTCCGCAGTGCCGGTGTCGCCCGGTTCGCGCAAATGCGGCGGGGGTGCGAGTTTGGCGCGGATGCCGGAATGCGCGGGGACCATGTCCGTGGCTTCGAGTTCGGGCAGCAACCGCTTGGCGAGCTTGGCAAAATATTCCAGCGGTTCGCGATCGCGTTCGTAGTCGCTTTTGCTTTCGACGTAGCGAGCTGTGGGGCCGATCCACACGCTTCCCGACACGGTTTTTGTGAAATGCACACCCAGGCTCAAGCCATTGTTGTGGGGCAGCGGATAGACGAGCTCGCGAATCATATCGCGCTTGGCTTTGATTAGTTCGCAATATTCGCCGCGCACCGGATAAATTTTATGCTGAGCCATATTTGAGCCGAGCATGGCGGCAACTTCGTCGGCGTAGAGGCCGGCGCTGTTAATCAGGCAGCGGGTCTCGATCTCTCCTGCCGCGCTCGAGACGCGAATGGTTTGCGGGCCGGGCGAACATTTTTCGACGCGCGCGTTGGTGACGATATGCGCACCGCGGTCTGTGGCGAGCCGCGCATAGGCTTTGACCAGTTCTTCGCTTTCGACGATGCCGGTCGAGGGAACCAGAATGGCCTGGAAGCCCTGGACGTGCGGTTCGCGGGCGCGGATGGCGGCGCGGTCGATGATTTGCAAACCCTCGACGCCGTTAGTGCGAGCTCTGGCGAGAAGTTCGAGCAGTTCCGGGCCCTCACTTTCCGCCACGGCGACGACAATCTTGCCGGTGCGGCGGTGCGGCACGTGGTGGGCCGCGCAAAACTCATACAAGAGCTGGCTGCCGCGCAAGCAGTGACGGGCTTTCAGCGAGCCGGGCTGGTAGTACAGACCGGCGTGAATGACGCCGCTGTTGCGGGTGCTGGCGCCCATGCCGACTTTTGGCAGCGCCTCGAGCAGGAAGACGTCGTCCCATTTGGCGGCCAGCGCGCGGGCGATGGCGCAGCCGATAACGCCGCCGCCGATGATTACGATGTTGGCCTGCTCGATGGTGGTGGTCCTTTCGCCGAACCCGGCACCGCATTCGGATATTAGTTTAGCGGGTGCTGCGCTGGTTTGCGGTAACTCGAAGTTGAAAATGGTGCGATCTGAAATCAACCTAAAGGCGCGCAGTTCCGCGAAGGCGGACGCCACGACAAAGGATGGAACGGTGGCGTTTAGATCTTGCCGAGATGGGGTCCAGCATGCTGGACGCCTACAGATTCGAGCAGCAAGTCGTGGGCACGGAGGAAGTGCTCGGTTTCGGCGAAAGTCATTACGGCGTCCACGGAGCTGTATTCTTTGCCGAGGATGCTTGGCGGTTCGGCGGCGACGGGCAACTCGGGGAGCATGGGACGGATGACGTAATAGGCGCTCCCGTGATGCGTGCGTTCCAAGGTGCGCGGGGCTTCTTCTTCGCCTAACAAAATTTCGTGAAGCTTTTCGCCGGGGCGGATGCCGCTGATTTTTGTTTCTATTGGGCGTGAGCCGATGAGGGCTTTGGCGAGGTCCGTCACTTTGGCACTCGGGCCGCGCGGGACGTAGGTTTCGCCGGGGAGGGCGTTTTTGGCGGCGGCTAGAATCGCGTTTACGGCGTCGTCGATGCTGAAGAGAAAGCGGGTCATGTCCCGCGAGGTGACGGTGACGGGGCCGCCGGCGCGAATCTGCTGGCGGAAAAACGGGACTACTGAGCCGCGGGAGTTAAGGACGTTGCCGCAGCGGACGCAGACGAAGCGGGTTTGCGGGTGACGCAGATTTGCCTGGATGAAGATGCGCTCTTGCAGCGCTTTGCTCATGCCCATGGCGCTGACTGGTTTGCAGGCTTTGTCGGTGGAGATGCCGACTACGGATTCGACCGGGAGGGCGTGCTCTTGAATGGCGCGGACGATATTTTCGGCGCCGGTGACGTTGGTGCGCACGGCTTCGTAAGGAAAATATTCGCCGGTGGGGACTTGCTTCATGGCGGCGGCGTTGAAGACGATGTCGATGTCGCGCAACGATTGTGCTACAGAGGCGGGGTCGCGGATGTCGCCTAGTCGAAACTCCATACAAGCGGGTGCGGCGAGTGGCATTGCGGCGAACTCTGCGCGCATTTGTTGCTGCTTTTCTTCGTCGCGAGAGAAGACCAGGACTTTCGCGGGGCGCTCGAAGTTGCTGTTGCCTGTGGTGAATAGGCGCCGCACCAGTGCTTGGCCGATCGAACCGGTTCCACCGGTTACTAAAATGCGTTTCCCGGCGAAAGATGCACCGGCTGCGCGCTGCGTCGAATTCGTCGGCGTCGTCACGACTTAATTGTACGGGCTTTCGCTACGTTGCGCATGGATAGCGTGGTCTAATGATGGTGCGTCAAACCTATTGGCGCAGCGAAGCAGCCGCACGCTGGAGGAACAATGTCCACATCCGCGAATACGCAGCAAACTTATCCGCCCGTTCCGCCGGACGACGTGCAACGCGAACTAGTGGTGACGCGGGCCGACGACGATGGAGACGGGGCGCACATCGGCATTGTGGGCGACACGTACACGATTCTGCTTTCCGGTAAGGATACCGCCGGGCGATTCGCGCTGATCGATATGTACGTGCACCCGGGCGGCGGTCCCGCGCCGCACCGGCATGATTTTGAGGAAACATTCACGCTGCTGGAGGGCGAACTGGAGTTTACGTTTCGCGGGGCGAAACAGTTGGCGCGCACGGGAACGACGGTACATATCCCGGCGAACGCGCCGCATCAGTTTCACAACGCCTCAGGGCAGCCGGCGAGAATGCTGTGTATCTGCTCGCCGGCGGGGCAAGAGGAATTGTTTCGCGAACTAGGGGTTGCCGTTGCGACGCGAACGACGCCGCCACCGCCACTGGATGAAGCCGCGCAGTTGGAGTTTAAGAAGAAGGCTGCGGCTTTGGCACCGAAGTACCG
>PMOV01000287.1 GCA_003161195.1 Acidobacteriota bacterium
GCGGCCATGCCTGGCCACCACGCGCCCACGGTGGGCTCCGCGGATCCAGCCGCCGCTCCGGCTGCCGCACAGCAGGATGCCAACTCGACCAGCATGCCGGGAATGAAGATGCCCGGTGACGAGAAGCCCGTGGACAGTCAGGCCGTCGAAGACATGAGCGGCGCGCATCACCATGACGCGCACAGCCTGCACATGTATATGACCGCGCCGCGCCCGCAAATGCCCGGCGACCTGCAGAAAGCCCAGGGCATCGCCATGCAATTGCGCGGCGCCATCGAGAAGTACAAAGATTATCGCGTGGCGCTGGGTGAGGGCTACAAGATTTTCCTGCCCAATATTCCTCAGCCGGAATATCACTTCACCAACTACGCGAACGGCTTCCTCGAAGCCTTATCGTTCGATCCGACGCGGCCCACTTCCCTGCTCTACAAGAAGACTGCGACAGGTTATGAACTGGTGGGCGCCATGTACACCATGCCGCGCCGCGCCTCCGAGGACGAATTAAATGCGCGCATTCCTCTGAGCATCGCCACCTGGCATTTGCATACGAACCTGTGCGTGCCGCCATTCGGGCAGCGCGGCGCGTGGACCGGCGGCCGCTTCGGGCTGCAAGGCTCTATCGCCACACAGGAAGCGTGCGACGCTGCCGGCGGCAAATTCCACCCGGTGATTTTGGGCTGGATGGTGCACGTGTATCCCTACGAGGATTCGCTCGAAAAGATGTACGCCGTGCATATGCACATGGATTAATGGCCGCCGGAGCGCGAAGATTGCACGGAGGGCGCTACTCAAATTGTTTGCGAAACTGGGCGAACTGTTCCTGCAACCTGCGTACTTCTTCGCGCAACTCCGCTACTTCCGACTCCAACTCCGTCACTCGCTCCACCGAGACCGTTTGCATCACTGAGCCGGCACCTGTCGACTGACCGTTGCTCGAGACGCTGACTCGGCCGGCGTCGCCCTCGTTCGTCGCTTCCGTCGCGCTTACCGAAACATCGCCGCACATCAGGTGCGCCCAGCGCGCCTCTTTGGTTCCCGGCTGGCGCGGCAGCAGCTTTGCCAGCGGCGGCTCGCGGCGCATCAGCCGTTGCAGGGTGGTCTGCACCTCGCTCAAATCCTCGAAGGGGTGCATGCGTTCGGCGCGGCTGCGCAATTCGCCGGGTGTCTGCGGACCGCGCAGCAGTAGCTCGCACAAGATGGCAGTTTCCTTGCGGTCGAAATTGTAGGCTTCGCCGAGGCGATGCTCGAATTTCGCCACACGGCCGTCGCTAACCGCCGAGCGCGCCAGGTACTGATCGCCCAGCGCGCGCAACGCCCGCCGCACCGCGTCCTCGTCGAGGTGCATCAGCGGATCGCGATTCGATTTTTGGTTGCAAGCGTTCAGTAACGCATTCAGCGACAGCGGATAGTATTCCGGCGTGGTGACTTCCTTTTCCACCAGCGCGCCCAGCACGCGCGCCTCAACATCCGTAAGTGTCACAGTCACGACACAAATATACAGGATGCCGCCGACGCTTCCACCAAGGCTTCCGTCGCATGACGATCTATCGAGCCTACAGCAGAATCCGCGCTCGAGTCTTACGACTGTAGTCCGTCCCAGGACCAGCGCGGGATGCTGAGGCCGTTCGGCACATCCTTGGCGGACCGGTGGTAGCGGGCCATCGTTGTCGTGGTCGCCCAGGCGAAGTAGTCGTGCAGCACTTGTCGCAGCGCAGCGTCTTCGGCTAGTCCGACATCGGCAAGAGCCTCGTCGAAACAAGCAATCGCGCGGCGATCCATTTCCTCATGCTCTCCGTTGCCGCTGTGCATCTTTACCACCGTAGTCTCGTCACCATAGGAGCCCGCATACATGCTGGGGCCTCCGAGCGCCTCAGCCCAGTAAGCGGCGAGTCGCTCTACATGCTCCGGATGAAAACCATGGCTGAACGCATGGCCCACAACGTCGTCGTCCATCACCCGACGATGCCAGGCGCTGGCCAGGCGGCGCAGGCCGTCCACTCCGCCCGCCGCCTCGAAAACCGTTTGCATGCGCACATAATTGCATTCGTCGTGCGCCTTAGCAAGGCCAAGCCCGTAGGCATAAGGACCTCGAAGCTGGCGGCAGCGGATTGTGCGCCCAATACTAGAACTGCTATGCCAGTTGGACTACTCAAGAGCGAAACTGTCGTTCGATTGCTTCGCGGTACCCTGCCGCGTAAGATGAATGGTTCATGCCAACAGCCCGGTCGAACCTGAGCGGCACGTTGCGTCCGCCGCGCATCCGTTACCTCATGTCCTTCACGTTGATGGCGCTTGTCTTAGGTGCGCTGCCGTTGTTTGGGTGGACCGTAGACGACGCTGGACAGAGTCCGGCCGCAGCTTCTCCCTCCCTGCCGGCCCGAGACAATCCAGCGCCGCTCGCGCCCTCCCTGACGCCGGGCGAACCCGCCACGCCGCCCAACACCACCGAAACCATTGCGCTTTCGGATATTCATCCCGGGATGCAGGGCGTCGCTTATACCATCTTCGCCGGCGACCAGATTGAAAAATTTGATCTGGTCGTCATCGGCGTTCTGGACAATTTCCTGGGGCCGCGACAGGCCATCATTTTGGTCGAGCTGAAGGGCACCAAGGTCGAATACACCGGCGTGGTGGCGGGCATGAGCGGCAGCCCCGTCTATTTAAACGGTAAGTTGGCGGGCGCGCTTTCGCTCAAGCTGGGCGTCTTCGACAAGGAAGCTCTGGCCGGGGTTACGCCGATTCACGACATTCTGGATCCGCCGTCGGCGCCGTCAAGCACGAGCGCGGCGAATTTCGGGGCGGGCGCCAACGCAGTTGGCGCAAATTTCGGCGCGGCCACCGGCGCCACCGCCGCGAATGCCGGCAAGCCACAAAATTTCTCTTTGCCTACGCCAATCGTTGACGGCGGTCTACCCTCCGGCTCCGCACTCCAGCCCATCGATACCCCCCTGGTGTTCTCTGGATTCGCACCAGCGTCGCTGCAACCCTTCGCGTCGCAAATCCAGAGTCTTGGATTCGTGGCGGCGCAGGGCGGCACGGCCCTCGCGCGCACTGATGACGCCCGCCTCGTCCCCGGTGATATGGCTGGCATGGTGCTGGTGCAAGGCGACGTCTCCATCAGTTCCGCGTGCACCGTCACAGCCGTGCGCGGCGACAATATTTTTCTGTGCGGCCATCCCTTTCTGAATCTTGGAAACATTGCCATCCCCATGGCCCGCTCCCGCGTGGTGACCACGCTTTCTTCCTCCTTGGCTTCTACGAAAATTGTCAATATTGGCGGCGACATCGGCACCATCACCGGTGACCACACTACCGCCGTTACCGGCAAGCTGGGCGCCAGCCCGCCGATGATTCCCCTGGATCTCACCGTGGTGGCCCCGGGCGGCGAAAAGAAATTTCACTTCGAGATGGTCAATCACCCGAAGCTCACGCCAGTGCTGGTGGCGCTCACCATCTTTAATGGCCTCGCGCAAAATCGCGTCTATGGCGAGGGCACCACGCTGCATTTGTCCGGCGAAGTGCGGCTGCAGGGCCACGCGCCAGTGGTGATTGAAAATACGTTCGCGCCCGGCGACACTTTGAACCCGGACGGCTTGCAGGTGGCCGTCAGCGTGCAATCGGTGTTCGCGCGGCTTTTCAGCAACACCTATGAGAGCACCGTGGTGGACCACATCGCGCTGAAAGTGGAAAGCGTGCCGGGGCGCCAGTCCTACAGTATCGATAGCGCCTGGCTCGAAAAGGGCGAAGCGGCGCCGGGCGAAACGCTGCGCGTGCGCGTGCTGGTGCATCCGTATCGCGGCGTGCCGCATGTGGAAGAGACCACCGTGCGCGTTCCCGAACAGATTGCGCGCGGCACCTCGCTGCGCGTGCTGGTCACGGATGGCGAGACGCTCAATCGCGCGTCCCGTGGATTTTCCCTATCCACCGGCGGCGGGGCCAACGGCCTGGACCAGCTGATCGCGCTCCTGAATCGCGAGCGCCGCAACGATCGCGTTTACGTGGGCCTGTTTTCGCCCGCTCCCACCATGCTCTGGGACGATAAAGAGCTGCCCAACGTCCCGCTCTCGGAAATTAATGTGGTCGATGGGCGGCCGACGCCGGGGACGGTTCAGCTCTTGCGCGAATCGCTGGCCGGTGAGGCTTGCATTCCGCTCGATGGCCCGGTCTCCGGCGTGATTTCGCTGAACTTACAGATCCGGTGAATCGCAGACGACCCACCGTTTCGCGAACGCCGGCAACGCGTAGCCGGCGCGTGAGAAAGAGTCAGAGTTCTCGGGAGAAGAAACGAACGATGCGCACCGCTCGATCCATGAAGACTTGTTCGTTTCGCGCCCTGGCCTTGGCAGGATTATTTCTCGCCCTCGGCCTCTCCGCCACCGCGGAACACACCCGCAGGTGGCGCCAATCGGCCTACGACGAGTTTGTGAAGGGCACCGCGCATGGCGTCGCCGTGCGCAGCGATGGCCGCCTCGAACTTGCGCCAAAGTTCGCCCTGCTCGCCGATGCGGATGCTTCTTATCTATGGTCGCTGAAAGTGAGCCCGCACGGCGCGCTTTACGCCGCAGGCGGTTCGCCGGCCAAGGTGTTCCGGCTGGACGCCGGCGCCAAACCTGTGGTCGTATTTGACTCCGGCGATCTTTCCGCGCAAGCCATCGCGTTTGACGCGCAGGGCACCCTATACGTTGGCACCTCACCGGACGGCAAGGTTTATAAAGTTTCCGCCAAAGGCGAGAAAAGCGTGTTCTTCGATCCCAAAACCAAGTACATCTGGGACTTGGCATTCGCTACCGACGGCACGCTCTACGTGGCCACCGGCGACAAGGGCCAGATTTTCGCCGTCACGCCCGACGGCAAGAGTTCCCTGCTCTACGCCAGCGATGAAGCGCACATCCGCGTGCTGGCCTTCGACAAAAATCATCAGTTACTCGCGGGCACCGAACCTAGCGGCCGCGTCTTGCGCATTACGCCGAGCACCACCCTGAACGGCGAAAACAGCTCCGCGAAGGACTCAGCGAAGGACAAGGATAAAAAAGCTGCGGACGCTTCCGCTAAAGGCTCCGCGGAAGGCTTTGTGCTGTATGAGAGCGCCAAGCGCGAGGTGACCGCGTTGACCGTCGGCCCCGACGGCGCCATCTACGTTGCGGCCGTCGGCGAAAAACAGCACAACACCGGCCAGGCGCCAAACGCCGTGATTGCCACGCCGCAGGGCACCACCACATTCACCGGCGGCGGCGCCATCTCCAATATCGGCCAGCCCATCTTCACGCCTTTCCCGCCACTGCTATCCAGCAGCATCTATCGCATCGACCCGGACGGCGCGCCCACTGAGATGTGGTCTTCCCGCGACGATATCGTCTATTCGCTAGGCATCGGCGCGGATGGCCGCTTGCTCGCCGGCACCGGCAACAATGGCGCATTACTGGCCATCGACAAACACGGCGCCTACGCGCAACTCGCCAAAGCCGGCTCCGCGCAAATCACCGGCATCGCCTCCAACGCCGGCGGCAAACTATATCTGTGCACTGCCAATCCAGGAAAAATCTTCTCGCTCGGGCCGGAGTACGAACCGGAAGGCTCCTACGAATCGCGCTCCTTCGACGCGCAAACTTTTGCGCAGTGGGGGCGGATCGAATGGTGGAGTCCTCCGGTGGCGTCCAATGCTCCGTCGTCCGGCAGAAAGAATGATCACGCGAACGGCGCACCTCGCATTGAACTTTTCGTCCGCTCCGGCAACACGGAAGAGCCGGGCGCGGAATGGTCGCGTTGGTTCGGCCCCTACACGCAATCGGGCACCTCGGTCGAAGCTCCGCCCGCGCGCTATGTGCAATGGAAAGCCGTGATTCACGATGGCGCGCCCGGCGACGGCCTCAACTGGGTCAGCGTCGCCTATCTGCCGCGCAATGTCGCCCCGGTCATCGACGGCATCGCCCTCCAGGATCCCGGCGTTCGCGCGCAAGCCATCTTCACCGTAGTCCCCGGCCAGCCGCAAAGCGTCACCCTACGCATGCCGCCCTCGGACAACCCCAACGGCGTGATCATCACCCAGACCAGCACGCCCGCGCACTTCGAGCAGCCCCCGCAAGGCGTGGTGCAGAAGGGTTACCAGTCCGTCGTTTGGACCGCGCACGACGCCAACGACGACGACCTAAAATTTGCCGTCTATTTCCGCGGCGAAAATGAACACGAGTGGAAACTGCTGAAAGACAAGCTCGACCAGAAATTCTACGCCTGGGACACCACCACCATGCCGGACGGCGCCTATTACCTGAAAATCGTCGCCAGCGACGCGCCCTCCAATCCACCAGCGGCTACCCTAACCGCAGAGCGCGAAAGCGAACGCTTTGAGATCGACAACACTCCCCCGGTAATTGAAGACCTCCAAACGAATCTTGGCAACTTCCAGTCGGGAGCTTCCGCGGGCGGCTACGCTGTCAACGTACACTTCACCGCACGCGACGCAAGCACCAGCATCGAGCGCGCGCAATACAGCATCGATGGCGGCGATTGGATCCTCTGCTCGCCGGCTGGAAGTATCAGCGACGCTCCCGCAGAGCATTACGATTTCACCACTGCACCGGTTACCGGCGCCCGTGAACACACCATCGCCGTGCGTGCCTACGACCGTTTTGACAATGTGGGCAGTGCCAAAACAGTCTTGACCCTTCCGGCAAAACCGTAACCCCCGCCCCGTCTGGGCACAGCATTCGATTCTTTCTGTTTTGGAAAATTCTGACGAACGAACTTCCTAAATCAATTCGCGTGCCGATCCACCTGCGCGGGCACCGCGCCAATCGCCTGCCGCGTGCGAAACTCCTCGATTTCTACGCCAAACCCAATTCGCCCGTCGCCGTACGGCGCATTGCGCACATGCACCACCCGCGCCGTGCAGCGCGTTTCTTCCGCCGAACCCCCGGTCACTTCCCCCGGCATGCGTAGCGTAGCCTCAATCGGCATCCCCACCTGCAGCGCCGCCGAGGACGCAAAGTAAAATCCGCCCTTCGACACATTCAACGCTTCCGTGAAATGCTCCGTCTTATCCGAAGCCAATCCAATGGCGCGAAAACGCAAGGGTGTGCGCAAATTATAGCGGGTGAGCTGACGTCGTTCCGAACCAGTCATAACTATCCTCCTCCGCGCGAGAGGAAGGGTCTTACGCGGGTCGCGAGATGTGGGGGAGGGAGCGCTTAGATTAGGCAATAGAGGCGCATGGGTCAAGCGGCAAAGCCGCACGTTATAGCCTTCTCAGGCCGCATCTTTGATGGATGGTAAAAATTTCCACAGCACGTCGACCAGCCCACTTTGGCACGGTTGATCGTGTGCACGAACCCGCCAGCATCGCCCCGCCAGCGCCCAGCTATGGAATACTAACCACTTGCAGGCCAGCGGACCGTTCTCCAGCCCGCCAAGCCCAGCTTGCCCTGAAAGAGCTTCCACCCAATGGCCACGAACCTCCCTGCGTCGACCAGCCCTCACCACCCGTCCACCTATCAAGCGCCCGACTGGCCCACCATCCTGGCCGCGCACGCCCGCATCGCCCCGCACATCCATCGCACCCCGGTACTCACCTCGCGTTCTCTCGACGCCATCGCTGGCGCCCGCCTCTTCTTCAAATGTGACAATTTCCAGAAAACTGGCTCCTTCAAGATCCGCGGCGCCAGCAACGCCATCCTCTCCATGACCGACGCCGAGGTCGCCCACGGCATCGTCACCCTCTCCAGCGGCAACCACGGTGCCGCCGTAGCCTGCGCCGCAGCCTGGCGCGGCGTCCCCGCCTATATCGTCATGCCCAAAAACGCGCCCCGCGTGAAGTGCGAGGCCGTCAAAGCCTACGGCGGCAAAATCACCTTCTGCGAACCCAAAGTCTCCGCCCGCGCCGAAGCCGCCGCCCGCGTGCAAGCCGAAACCGGCGCCACGCTCGTCCATCCCTACGACGACGACCGCATCATCGCCGGCCAAGCCACCGCCGCCAAGGAGCTCCTCGAAGAAGTACGGGACTTGGACGCGGTCTTCGCCCCCGTTAGCGGCGGCGGCTTGCTCAGCGGCACGTGCCTCGGCGTTCAGGGCCTTCGTCCGGGCATCGCCGTCTTCGGCTGCGAACCTGAGCGCGCCGACGATGCCTACCGCTCCATCCAAACCGGCACCCTGCAAGCCCTCGAATCGAGCGACACTATCGCCGATGGCCTCCGCGCCTCGCTCTCCCCGCGCACCTTCGCCATCCTGCG
>PMOV01000362.1:0-8763 GCA_003161195.1 Acidobacteriota bacterium
TGGGAGCTTTTCAGCCTCTATCACCAGCTCAAAGAGGAAGGCCATCTCACGGTTCGCGTCACCGAATGGCTGCCCCTGGACACTCCGCTCGAAGATCTGCGCAACATGCGCGCGGAGGGCGGCGTTGGTGATCCCATGTTAAGAATCGGCTTGCTCAAAGCTTCGCTGGACGGCGAACTCGGCGCGCACACCGCGGCCTTGTTGGCTCCCTACGCCGACCAGTCCACCACCAGCGGCACGCTCGCCGCCAATGTCGACGCCCTGCGCAAATTGGCCCTCGAGCGCGACAAAGCCGGCTTCCAGCTCGCTTTTCACGCCGTCGGCGACAAAGCCACGCGCACCGCGCTCGACATTTTCGAGGCCCTCGCCAAAGCCAATGGCGAACGCGACCGCCGCGACCGCATCGAGCACGCCGAAGTCATCGCGCCAGAAGATTTGCCGCGCTTCGCCGCCCTCAACGTCATCGCCAGCATGCAGCCCAGCCCGGAGACCACCGATATGCGCTGGGCCGAGCAACGCCTCGGCCCCGAGCGCAGCAAGGGCGCCTACGCCTGGGCCAGCCTGCTGCAATCTGGCGCGCATCTTGCCTTTGGCACCGATTACGACGTCGAGCCGCTCAATCCCATGCGCGGCCTCTACGCCTGCACTACCCGCGCCATTCCCGAAGGAGCTACCGCGCAAACGGACCCACAAGCCGACGCGCAGGGCGCCCCGCAAGGAAGTTGGCAGCCGCAGGAGAAAATCTCCCTNNTCGCCCTCGCAATACATGACCACCACCGTCCTCCGCACCGTGGTCGGTGGCCGCACGGTGTACCAGGTCGCGCCATAGCTCGCAGTTTCCAATTATTTTTAGCCCCCACCAGCAAGGTTTCCGTCCGCCCGCAAACCCCCGCCCGAATCCTTTCGCCGCGCTCGCTCCGGCCATTCGAATTGAATTTTCCCCTCCATCCATGCACTCTCAATCCCCATGCCCGAGCTCCCGGACATCGCCGCCTACATCTCCGCCCTCGAGCCTCGTATCCTCGGCCAGACCCTCGCACGTGTCCGCGTCCATGGCGTATTCCTCGTGCGCTCCGTCGATCCGCCGCTTTCCGCCGCCGAGGGCCGCGCCGTCCGCGAACTCCGCCGCATCGGCAAGCGCATCGCCTTCCTGCTGGACAATGACGTTGCCATCGTCCTGCACCTCATGATCGCCGGCCGCCTCCACTGGAAACCTCCCGCCGCAAACATCAGCGCCCGCAACGCCCTCGCCGCTTTCGATTTTCCTCGTGGCTCGCTCCTCCTCACCGAAGCCGGCAGCAAGCGCCGCGCTTCCATACACTTCGTGCGCGGCGCAGCCGCCCTCCGCGAACTGGACCCCGGCGGCATCGAGATCGCCGGCGCCACCCCAGAATCCTTCCGCGCCGCCCTCACCGCCGAAAATCGCACCCTCAAACGCGCCCTCACCGACCCCCGCCTCCTCAGCGGCATCGGCAACGCCTATTCCGACGAAATCCTCCACGCCGCGCAGCTCTCGCCCATCGCGCAAACCCACAAACTCTCCGCCGCCGAATGGCAACGCCTCTACGAGGCCACGCGCCATACCCTCGCCACCTGGACGCAACGCCTCAAATCCGAAGCCGCCGTCGCCTTTCCCGAGCACGTCACCGCCTTCCGCGAAGGCATGGCCGTCCACGGCCGCTACGGCCAACCCTGCCCCCGCTGTGGCCAACCCATCCAGCGCATCCGCTATGCCGACAACGAAACCAACTACTGCCCCCACTGCCAAACCTCCGGCCGCCTCCTCGCCGACCGCAGCCTCTCCCGCCTCCTCAAATCCGATTGGCCGCGCACCCTCGACGAGCTGGAAGCCCTGAAACGCCGCTGAAACCGTGCCGATTTGCATCGTTAGCCCTTCTATAATTCCCTAAAAATAAAACCCCCTATCGACCGCGGATTCCTAGCCCGACCGCGCAAAATCGCCCCCGCCAATTTTTCCATGCGCCCCATGCAAAAGTTAATTCCAGATTTTTTCAAATTTTTGTTGACAACCTTTCCCAGAAGAAATATATCCCCTCTCAACAGTTGCTCGGTTCCGTTTCCCAAGGGTTGGCTGTCCAAATTCGAGTGGAGCGTGGTGTGATGACTAATCGTTTGCCTGCACTTCGTGCAGTTGTTTTCCTATTTGTAGCGCTTCTCCTGCTATTCGTTCCGCAAAACATTTTTGGTCAGTCTGCTACAACCGGCACCATCGTCGGTACCGTTACTGATCCCTCCGGTGCTGCCATTGGTGGCGCGACTGCTAAGCTCGTCGACGCCTCCACCAACGACTCGCGCATCACGGTAACGAACGAGACCGGCCGCTATATTTTTGCCAACGTGACCCCCAGCAAGTACAGTCTGGTCATTACTAAGACCGGCTTCCGCACCGAGCGCTTTAGCGACCAGGTCGTCACTGTCGCCACCACGCTCACCCTAAACGCCATCATGGAAGTCGGCGCCATTACACAAACTGTCGAAGTCACCTCCACCGGCTCCGATCTCCAGACCATGAATGCCACCGTTGGCAACAGCGTCTCAGGCGATCTGCTCCAGTCCTTGCCGTCCATCGGTCGCGACGCTTCCACATTCGTAACGCTGCAGCCGGGCGTCTCGCCGGATGGTAGCGTTGCTGGCGCGGTCGAAGATCAAAGCACCTTCCTCCTCGACGGCGGTCAGAACACCAACGACATGGATGGCAGCATGGCCGTGTACACCCCGAGCTTCGGTGGCGACCCCACGGGTGGTATCGTCTCCAGTAACTTCGGCTTGGGCGCGCCCTCCGGCGTCATGCCCACCCCGCTCGACAGCGTTGAGGAATTTAAGGTTAGCACCACCAACCAGACCGCCGACTTCAACACCTCTGCTGGCGCGCAGGTGCAGATCGTCACCAAGCGTGGCACGAATGATTGGCACGGCTCAGCCTACGAATATTATTTGGACAACGGGCTCAACGCCAACACCTGGAACAACAACAACGAGGGCAATCCCAACCCCAGCTACCATTACAGCCGCTTCGGTGGCTCTGGCGGCGGTCCTCTCGTCAACAAAGAATTTCTTGGCGGCAAAACCTACTTCTTTGCCAACTATGAAGGTTTCCGTTGGAATAATTCCAGCACCTTCGAAACCATCGTTCCCTCGGCGACCTTGCGCGAAGGCATCATCATCCAGCCAAACGCCTCAGGCGTGAACACCGAATACAACCTCGCGACGGGCACAAATTGCGGTGCGAATGGGACTACGGCCTGCGACCCGCGAGGCATCGGTCTCAACCCCGCCATCGCCACACTCTGGGCCAAGGAGCCTATGGGCAACGAAACCGGCGGCGGCGGCTGCGGCGGATTTGCCGGCAGTGCCCTCTGCGACGGCCTCAATGAGGTCGGCTTCCGCGCCAATCTCTCGATTCCCTATACCTCGAATTTCGGGGTTGCTCGCTTGGACCACGATTTTGGCCCCAAATGGCACTTCAATACCAGCTACCGCTATTACAAGCTTGAACGCGCTACCACCAACCAGGTGGATATCTCCGGCGGCACTCCGGTTTCCCTTTCGAACCGTCCACAAGTTCCTTGGTACTACGTCGCCGGCTTGACCACCAACATCACTCCGAATACCACCAACGACTTCCACTACAGCTATCTGCGCAACTACTGGTCTTGGAACGACCCCGGCGCTGCGCCCCAGATTTCCTCCCTTGGTGGCGCGCTCGAGCCTTTTGGCGAAACCGCGAGCGTCTTGGCGCCATATAACGTCAACACCCAAGCCGTCCGCACCCGCTTCTGGGATGGACAAGATAATTTCTTCCGCGATGACGTCACCATTCTTCACGGCAACCACCTCTTCACTTTCGGCGGCGCCTATCAACGCAATTTCGATTATCACCAGCGCTCGGACAACGGTGGCGGCATCAACTATCAGCCGGTCTATCAGCTCGGAACCTACTCCGCTGGGGCTCCCACCGGCGGAAACGTGGATTTTTCTAGCACCCTTCCCGCAGGTGCCAACGCCAGCGCTTGGGGTGCCTTGAGCGACGTGGTTTTGGGCATCGTATCCCAGTCGCAAATTGCCTACACTCGCCAAGGCGCGAACCTCGCCCTCAATCCGCAGGGAACTCCAGCCTTCGACAAGAGCACAATTCCGTATTACAACGTCTACTGGAGCGACTCCTGGCACATGAAGCCTTCGCTTACCATGACCTATGGCTTGGGCTGGACGCTCGAAATGCCACCCACGGAACAAGACGGCAAGCAGATCGAACTTGTGGATTCCGCAGGTCAGCAAATCGACGTCGAAAGCTATATCAAGCAGCGCGAAACCGCGGCGTTGGCCGGGCAGGTCTACAATCCGGAAATTGGCTTCGCCTTGGTCCACAACACCGGTAACGGCCAGAAGTACCCCTATCAACCCTTCTACGGTTCTTTCAGCCCGCGCTTTGCCATGGCTTGGAACCCCAACTACACCGACGGCGTCCTGGGCAAACTATTCGGAGGCAACAAGACCGTCGTTCGGGGTGGCTACAGCCGCATCTACGGCCGCCTCAACGGTGTCGACTTGGTTCTGTCTCCGCTCCTCGGCGACGGCCTGATCCAAGCCGTGCAATGCAATTACAACCTCGCTCCCACAACTCCCGGTGGCTCTCCCACCTGCGGCAATAGTTCCAGCGTCCTCAATCCCTCCACCGCTTTTCGCGTCGGAATCGACGGCAACAACGCGCCCATTCCTGCTCCTTCCGCCACGCTTCCTCAACCGACCTTCCCGGGCTTTAACGCTGTCGCCGCCGGTCCTGGGGAAGCTCTTGACGACCATTTCCGCCCCAACGTCGTCGACTCCTTCGACCTCACCATTCAGCGCCAGCTCAGTTCCAAGGTGCTGCTGGAAGTCGGCTACATTGGTCGCAAAATCACCCACGAGTATCAGCCCATTAATATCAACGCTGTTCCGTACATGATGACGCTGGGCGGGCAAACCTTTGCGAAGGCCTATGCCGCCATTGAAGTCGCTCTTGGCTGCAACGTGTCTTTCGCCGCTTGCGGTGCCAACGGAGCGCCAGCTTCTCTTCCGGCGCAGCCGTTCTTCGAAACCGCTTTAGCCGGTACCGGTTATTGCGCAGGTTTTGCGAATTGCACTACGGCGGTTGCCAATAAGGAGTTCGGCAACCTCACCACCCAGAGCGTCTGGAGCCTGTGGAGCGATCTGGACAACGGCGGTTTCAACTTCCCACGCACCATGCTGAATACTCCGGTCAATTGCCCGACCGGCGCTGAAATCGGCTGCTCGGGCCAGGACACTTCCGGGGTCGGCGTAAACGCCAGCCTCGGCTATGGCAACTACAACGCGGGTTTCGTTTCCCTCAAACTAACCCAATGGCACAACGTAACCCTGCAGCAGAATTTCACCTACAGCAAGGCTTTGGGCACCGGCGCGGTCGTTCAGGCCTCCAGCGAGTACACTGCCAACGATCCCTTCAACCTGCACAACATGTACGGCGTACAGAACTTTGATCGCAAGTTCGTCTACAACGTGTACGCTTTGCTCGAAGATCCCTACTATAAGTCCCAGCAGGGCATTCTCGGCCACATTCTCGGCGGTTGGACGGTGGCGCCTATTCTCGCCATCGGCAGCGGCGCACCGGTTTATTGCAATACCGCCACTGACGGTCAGTCCTTCGGCTCGGGCGACGGCTCCAGCTTCTTTGACAACGAGCAGTGCATTTTCCGCGGCCCCCACGGCAACACTACGGATTCCAGCCTTCACGCCAATGTGGGTCCGGCAGCCTACAGCATTTTTGCCAATCCCGCAGCTCTACTCGCCACCGTTGGTCCTCCTATCCTTGGCTTAGACCAGGGAACCGGCGGCAACGGCTCGGTCATCCGCGGCCTGATGTACTGGAACGTGGATGCTCGCATAACCAAAAACATCAAGATCTGGGAACGCGTCAACCTCGAGTTCCAGATGGTCACCACCAACCTCTTCAACCACCCGATCTTCAACGATCCGTCGCTCAACCCGTACTACGGGGTGGCCTACTTCGGTGTGGTCAGCAATCAGGGCAACAATCCGCGTCAGATGCAGTTCGGTCTGCGCCTCTCGTTCTAACCCAAAACCGCTTCCACTGGCCGTAAACGCCAGCGCTTTGCAGTAGCAACGAGCCAAAAAGGGAGGGCCGCTTCGGCCCTCCTTTTTTGTTTTCGCGCGCTCCGCACTCGCAACGTTCAACGCGACGAACACGGTACGCAAAGCAGCGTGCAGCGCTGCCTTGTCAATGCCGCGCTCACGGCAGCTTCTGAGATAAACTCGTGCGCAGACCGATGAACGCATCGCCGAAATCCTAGCCGACATGAACCGCTCGCAGCGCGCTGACCTTTCTCTGGCTTTTTGCTCCTTGCTTTGGGGCGCGACCTTTGTCGTCGTCAAAAATGTTCTCGATTATTCTTCGGTTTTTATTTTTCTTGCTGTGAGATTTACGCTGGCGGGATTTTTTATGCTGGCGATTCGGCCGCGCGTTTTCCGGCAGCTCGATCGCGACGAACTCTTTGCCGGCATGCGCCTCGGATTTTTTATGTTTGCGGGCTACGCATTTCAGACCGCGGGTTTGCAGTACACTTCCGCCGCGAACTCTGGATTCGTCACTGGCTCGAGCGTGGTGCTCGTCCCGATTCTGCTGGCGATTTTCTGGGGGCGTTCGCTCACGCGCTGGGTTTACGCGGGCTCGTTCGCCGCGGTCGCGGGTTTGTATTTTCTCACCGTGCCCGTGGCGGGCGTCGCGCACCTCAATCGCGGCGACGTTTTAACATTTGTTGCGGCCGGCGCGTATGGCGTGCACATCATTCTCGTCGGCGAATATGCCAAGCAGCATTCGGTTTCCGCGCTCAGCGTGATTCAAGTTTTGGCGTGCGGCGCGATGGCCTGGGTGATGACCGGCACGACGGCGGCTATTCGCTGGCAACCGGTGCGTTTCGCGTGGCGCTGGGAATTGCTGCTGGGTATTGCGGTGTGCGCGATTTTTGCCACCGCAATCGCGTTCACGATGCAGATGTGGGCGCAGCAGTACACTACGCCGAGTCACGCCGCTATTTTGTTTACGCTCGAGCCGGTGTTTGCCTTTCTCACTTCGTATTTGCTGATTGGCGAGCGGCTCAGCGGTCGCGGCATGTTTGGCGCGGTGCTCATTTTTGCGGGCATCCTCATCGCTGAGTTGTTCGGTCCNNGAGCCTTGGTGGTGGCAGTAGCCGAAGCAATTTGCGCCGTAGCCGTCCCGTTAACCGTCAGTGTTGCCTTTTAGCGTAGGGGCACGATATATCGTGCCCCTACAACGTCGTCTCGATACATCGCTCTACGGTCAAAGCGCCGGAGAATAATTTTTTACGTCGACTTGGTCGTACATGGTGGCGCCCGCGGAGCTGGCCGCGTGGGTTTTTTCGTAGGCGGTGATGTCCGGCTCGTGTTTCAGGGTGGTGGCGATGTCGTCGAGGCCTTCGAGTAACACTTCTTTGCGTGAGGGAGCGATTTCAAATTTGTAGGTCAGGCCCTCATTGTCGTTGACGGTTTGATTCGGCAGATCGACGCTGAGTTGGTAGCCGGGATATTTTTCCGCGCGCCGGAAGAGTTCTTCGATTTGCGCTTCGGTAAGTTCGGCGGGGAGGATGCCGTTCTTGAAGCAGTTGTTGTAGAAAATGTCGGCGTAGCTGGGCGCGAGGATTACGCGGAAGCCGTAGTCGCCGATGGCCCAGGGAGCGTGTTCGCGGCTCGAACCGCAGCCAAAGTTCGCGCGCGTCAGCAACACCGAAGCGCCTTTGTACTGCGGAAAATTCAGAATAAACTCCGGGTTGGGTTTCTCGCCAGCGAGGTAACGCCAGTCGTAGAACAGGATGCGCCCGAAGCCCTCGCGCGTCAGCGCCTTGAGGAATTGNNTGAAGACCCGCCGCTACAAATTCAACGTCAAAGGCGCCCGCCTCAGAAGGCGGACGCTACAAATTCGCCGATCGCATTCTTCTCGGGACGGCGTGGCTAAGATTTCCTAGGACCGCGTGGACAGCTAGGGCGGCGAGCACGACGAATAGTCTCTTTTCGGAACCCCAGGCGGTGTAGCCGCTGAAGTGGTAGGCCATGTACGCGGTTACGCAGTACAAAAATCCTGAGAACTGCGCGGGCGTCCACGAGAGTTTAATCGGCGTCATAAAATTACTCGACGGACTCCAACGCGAAATCGCGGACGTCTACGAAGTGGCCGGCTATGGCGGCGGCGGCAGCCATGACTGGGCTGACGAGGTGGGTGCGGCTGTCGCGGCCCTGGCGACCCTCGAAATTTCGGTTGCTGGTGCTGGCGCTGCGTTCGTTCGGGGGCAGGACGTCGGCGTTCATGCCGATGCACATGCTGCAGCCGGCATCGCGCCACTCGAAACCGGCGGCGCGGAAAATTTTGTCGAGGCCTTCTTCTTCGGCTTGGTGCTTGATGCCGCGCGAGCCGGGAACCACTAAGGCTTGCTTGATGGATTTGTTTACGTGCTTGCCTTCGACGAAATGGGCGGCGGCGCGGAGGTCGTCGATGCGAGAGTTGGTACAACTGCCGATGAAGACGCGGTCGACGGGAATGTCCACTATGGGGGTGCCGGCTTTTAGGCCCATGTAGTGCAGGGCGCGTTCGGTGGCTTTTTGGTCGTTGAGATCCTTGAAGTCATGCGGATCGGGCACGCGTGCGGTTACACCGCTGACCATGCCGGGATTGGTGCCCCAGGTGACTTGCGG
>PMOV01000362.1:8775-11507 GCA_003161195.1 Acidobacteriota bacterium
GCTTCGACGGTCATGTTGCAGACGGTCATGCGGCCTTCCATGCTCAGCTCGCGAATAGCCTGGCCGGCGTATTCGACGACGTGGCTGGTGCCGCCGCCGATGCCGATTTTACCGATGATGGCGAGGATGATGTCCTTGGCGGTGACGCCGTGCGGACGCTTGCCGTTTACGACGATATGCATGGTTTTCGATTTGGATTGGACGAGGGTTTGCGTGGCGAGGACGTGCTCGACCTCGCTTGTGCCGATGCCGAAGGCCAGGGTGCCGAAGGCGCCGTGCGTGCTGGTGTGGCTGTCGCCGCAGACGATGGTTTGCCCGGGCTGGGTGATGCCGAGTTCGGGGCCGATGATGTGCACGATGCCCTGATTTTTGCTGTTCATATCGAACAGGCGGACGCCCGTTTCGCGGCAATTTTTTTCGAGCGCCTCGAATTGCAGCTTGGCGTCGTTGTCGAGAATGGGCAGGGTGCGGTCGGTGGTGGAGACGGAATGGTCCATCACGGCGAAGGTGAGATCGGGGCGGCGCACTTTGCGCCCTTCAGCGCGCAGTCCGGCAAAGGCTTGGGGCGAGGTGCCTTCGTGGACGAGGTGACGGTCAATATAGATGATGCTGGGCTGGCCGGGAGTTTCGCGGACGACGTGGGCGTCCCAGATCTTTTGGTAGAGGGTCTTGGGTGCGTTNNGCGGGGGGTTTGGAAGAATGTCGGGGTGAATTTGCCGGGCGGGCTTGGCATGTAGCCTTGCCCGTAAGTTGTTGAAAATAAAAGAACGGAGTTGTTGAAGGGGTACCCGGTAGGGCAATTCATATCGTTGTGAAAGGAAAGGGGTTGCGAGGAAAGCAATTCGTATCGTTGTGATTCTAAAGGGGCGTTTTTTCGCGAGGATGGCGGGGGATTGTTAGGTGCGAGATTGGACGAGGCTATGCGTGGAGGGAGGGTGCCGGTGGGTTCGCAGTAGAAGTCGGGTGCGGGACGCGCTTGGCGGGACCAGAACATGCTCTACGGTAGCATAGACGTATCGAAATGTCAACGGTAATTAAGTCGCCATTCGAATGATAGAGTATTCCCGGCCGATCGATCATACCACTGCTGGCGCGGGGCCAGATATTATCGAAAATTGTTTTCGTACGGGTAGCGTTGGTCTAAGCCCGCACACAACAGGTAGTTTACAGCGGCCGGAGTTTGGGGCTTGGCGTGGCGCGTCCATTCGGCGGCGAACATTCGCTGAAAGCTGGTACGGGGTACCATTTCTGGTGGGGCCGTGTGCGGGTGAAAATTGGGGGTGAGCGGGCTGACACAAATTGGCGTAAAGCTTATGCTCGGGGCTGTGTTTGCCGGCAGGGCGTTGTTGATGGCGCGTGAGCAGGAGCAGACGCTGGCGCGTGAGGAAAAGCAACGGGTAGAGTTGTTGCATGACATGGATTTGAAGGAGCTGTATCTGCAGATCAACCACGAGAGTTTTGACGATCAATTGCCGGGGGATGTGCCGGTGACGTGGGCGAACATCGTGAATACCGCGGATTGCAATGGTTGTGGCGGGATGACCAGCTATCCGGACTTCAAGCCGAAGATTCAGATCGATCTGCAGATGTGTCACGTGGAAGTGTATTCGGTGGAGGGGTACAAGGTGGTGGACAGAAATTGGGAGCCGCACGGAGCGCCGTGGCAGAGCTGCATGACGCGGTTTCAGTGAGTCGGGGAGCCGAGATGGAAATTCACTTCGATTTGCATGCAAACCTTGACCGGTTTGCCGTTTAGTGTGGCGGGCTGCATCTGCCATTTTTCTACGGTTTTGGTGACGATGTCGTCTACGTGAAAAGGGCCGTTTCGCGCGACGGACACGACGGAGTTGCGGCCGCGTTCATCGATGCTAACGTTCAAAACGACGGTGCCCTGCCAACCCGCTCGACCAGCGTCTTTATCGTAGGGGGGCGCTTGGCACTTGACACATTTCGCCAGAGTAACACCCGTTGCGGCGAATACGTCGCGGATAGCCACGGGCTTGCCGCAATGCGTTACCGCGAAAGGGGCGATGGGCCAGTCAATCAGGGTGGTGAGGAGAGACAGGGCTTCTGGCGCGAAGGTTAGATCGGTGCTGGCGCTGGAGGTGCTTTGGGCGCCGGGTAGAGAAGCGATATCGATCTGCAGCGTATTGCTGTTTTTGAAGCGCAAGATGCGACCGGTGATCATCATGGTGGCGCCGGTTTGTGCGGCGTTGGCGGCAAGGACTGCCCGATCCCGCAGGTCAAACGGGGCCAAGCCGGCGGAGATCAAGTTTTCACGGAATTGCTGGCGCGAAATTAGTCCACCAGGGGGCAGGCGAGTTTCGAGAGCGTGTGCAAGGTCGTTGGCGACCTGTTGGCCTAAGACGTTCGTGTTGCCAAGGTCGTTTGTAAAGTCGACGAGCAAAACTTTTTGAGGGCCCGGTGATTTTTGAATGTCGGAAGCAAGACGATCGGCGAAGGTGTCGATTTGGGAGTAGTAGGGGAGTGGGGATTGGGCGCTGCTGGAGGCTGCGAAGATCAATAGTGAGAATAATGCGAAGTAACGTAGACGGGGCATGGTGATTCAGATATTAGCATGGGTGGTTATTCTGAGATTGCCTGCGCTTTTAGTAGAGGTGGAGAGTTACTTCTACTGGGACGCTGGTGTGGATGGGCTGGCCTTCGCGGGTGGCGGGTTGGAATCGCCAGGTGCGGAGGGTGGCGAGTGCTTGGTAGTCGACGCCGTAGGG
>PMOV01000246.1 GCA_003161195.1 Acidobacteriota bacterium
AAGCCCACGTACGCGGTGTTCGCCCCCACCGTTCCCGGAATATTCACGGTCCACGCGTTGGTGAACGTAAGCAACGGATTCACGGTATCCGTGATCTTCATGATCAGCGTGGTTCCGTCGTACGTCATATGCACCTGAAAGATATCGCCGCTGTGCAGGTTCACGCCACCGCCCAGGGGAACCGCGGGCACGGAGGGGTTCGCTCCGTTCAGGTACAGGCCGGTCGAGTTGGTTCCTTCTCCACCGTTGTTGTAGAGGTCGAATTTTACTCCGACGCTCTTGGTCACCGTTTTTGCATAGCCCAGGCTCCCGCCGTCGGGTCCGAGTGCCGTTGGACCGGCGTTCTGGACCACAAACATGAAGCCGTCGGCATTCGGTGAGGTGAGCTGGAAGGTGAAGTCGCTGGTAAATGTTTGCACGTTCAGCGGCGTCGCGGTCCATGCGCTGGCCGCCTCGTTCCCGCTGCCGTTGGTCAGCCGCAGCCGCGTGCCATTGATGGCCGCGCTGCCGTTTAGGGTTAGGCCCGTGCTGGTGAAGCCGCCGGAATAGTTAATCCCCGCGATCGTGATGGTCGAAGCGGAAATCGCGCTCGTGCTGTAGCCGGGGGCCACGGCGATGGCGCGAACCGTGGTGGTCGCGTTGACCGTAAAGCCGGTGCTATATGTCGGCGACGAAGCGCTCGGCGAGGAGCCGTCGATCGTGTAGTGGATGGTCGCCCCTGTCGTGCTGTCCGTGATAGTCACCGGTTGCGACCCGCTATAAGTTCCGGTGGCGGGTGAAATCATCGGTGCCGCCGCAGGCGGCGTGATGGTGAAGAGGCCGGTAGTCACCGGGCTCGCCGAATAATTCGCCGACGCGGCAATGGCCGTGATCGTCGTGGTCGCGGAAACCGGAATCGGCGCGCTGTACACCGCGGACGAAGTCGTTGGCGCAGTGCCGTTCGTGGTGTAGTAAATCGTTGCGCCGCCGAGGCTGTCCGCAAGACTCACGGATTGCGCCGTCGTGTATGTTCCGGGCAGAGTCGAAGAGAACGTAGGCGCAGGTGCCACGCCGATGATCGGCGACAGCGTCCACCCGATAATCTCCTGAATGGCCGTGTCTCCGCCCGTTCCGCCAGTAAAGCCCACAAACGCAGCGTTGCCGCCCACGGTGGCCGGAATGTTGATCGGCCACACCTGTGTGAAGGCCGCCAACGTTGTCGCATCGGTGATCTTCAGCGTCAGATTCGTTCCGTCATAGGTAAGGCTTACGCTGAAAATGTCCGTGCTGTGCAGATTGATCCCGGAACTCGTCAGATCCACGAACGGCGTCGACGGCGACGCGCCGTTCACGTAAATACCCGTAGAGTCCACGCCCTCGCCCGCGTTGCTGTAGAGGTCGAACTTGACCGCCACGCTCTTCGCAATCGGCGCGTTCGTGCTAGCGCTGGGATTCGTAACATTATCCGGCCCGTACCCCAAGCCGCCGCCCGAAGGCCCAAGCGCCGCCGTGGAATTGCCCTGCATCACGAACGCAAATCCATCGGCCTGCGGGCTGGATCCGCCAGTGTTCTGGAAAGTGAACGAAGTAGAGAAGACGCCGATATTCACCGGCGACGGATACCAGGCGCTCGAGGCTTCATTCGTCCCGGTGTCGGTCAGTCGGAGTCGCGTGCCGTTCAAAACCGCGTTGCCATTCAGTTTCATGCTGCCCGTGCTGAAGCCGCTGCCCAAATTCACTGAGGCTACGGGCGCGCCCACGGTAAAGGTTGCGCTGGCCACATTGCTATTAAAATACCCGCTCTGGGTGGCGATGGCTTGAATCGTCTCGGTTCCGGTCAACGTGATGGCACCGGTATAGGGCGTGGACGAAGTGGTCGGCGCCGAGCTGCTGTTCACGTTGTAGTAGATAGTGGCGCCGGGCGTGATCGAGCTAATGATGATGGTCTGCCCGCTCAGATAGCTTCCCGTTCCCGGAGTGAATGCCGGCGCGGCCACCTGCGATTCGATTACATAGGTCGCGCTGCCCATGGCGCTCTGCGAGTAACCGCTGGCGATGGCGATGGCGTTGATCGTCTCCGTGGCGCTTACGACGAGAGCCGTCCCAGCGTAGATGGTCGACGAAGCACTCGGCGTGCTCCCGTCCAAGGTGTAGTAAATGGTCGCGCCGGTGGTGCTGTCGCTCAGCGAAACCATCTGCGCTCCGAGATACGTTCCCGCCGCCAGGCTGAAGGTTGGGGTGGCCGCCGCGGGCGGCGTCTGCGCGCCGCTGACAAACGTCCACGTCTCAATCTTCTGGCTTGAGGTCAATCCCCCCGTGCCGCCGGTAAAGCCGATGTACGCGGTATTTCCGCCCACGATGCCCGGAATGTTCACCGTCCATGAAGTTGTAAATGTTGCGCCCGCCACGGCGTCGTTGATCGTCAGCGCCAGCGTCGTCCCGTTGTAAGCCAAATGCGCCGACATGGTGTCACCGCTGTGCAAATTGATCCCGGAAGACGTCATGTCCACCGCGGGCGTCGTCGGCTGAGCGCCATTCGTGTACAGCCCGGTCGAGTCGGCGCCTTCGCCGCTGTTGTTGTATAAATCGAACTTCACCGCCACGCTCTTCGCAATGCCGGCATAGCCCAGCGAGCCTCCGGAGGCGCCCAGCGCCGTGGGACCGTCGCCTTGAATCGTGAAGGTAAAGCCGTCCGCGCTCGGGTTGCTCAACTGAAAGGCAAAGTCGGTGGTAAACGACTGAATGTTTACCGGCGTGTTCACGAAAGCGCTGGAGGCCTCATTGCCGCCGCCATTCGTAAGTTGCAGGCGCGTATCGTCCAGGTCCGTGCTGCCGTTAAACGTCATGGTGGAGGCCGCACTGCTGAAGCCGTTGCTGTAATTCACGCCCGTGCCGCCGGCCACGATGGTGTACAGCCCCGTGACGACCGGGCTGTTCGTCAGAGTGCTGGACGTCGCTACCGCCGTGATCGTCTCCGTGCCGCTCACCACGATTGGCGTAGACGGGTTATATATCCTGGTTGTTGGCGAAGCTGGAGGCACGCTGCCGTCCGTGGTGTAGTAAATCGTGGCCCCGCTCGTGCCGTCGCTCAGGGACACGGTCTGCGCCGAAATGTACGAGCCCGCTACGGGTGAAAATGTGGGCGCGAGTGTTTGCGTTTGCAGCGTGTAAGATTGCGTCGCCAGCGCGCTCTCGAGGTACGCCCCCGGCGCCGTGGCCACTGCCTGAATCGTTTCCGTGGAGGTCACCGCGATGCTCGCGGGGCACACATCCGCGGCCGAAGGCGCCGGCTGCGTTCCATTTGTGGTGCAATAGATCGTCGCGCCGGGCGTGCTGTCGGTGATGCTTACCGCCAGGCTTCCGGTAAACGACTGGCCCGCCGGGCTGATCACCGGCGTGGCCGTCGGCACGGCGTTGCCGAGCAAGCCAAAAACATTTAGTGCCCCCGCGTCGCCCACGTACACCTTGCCGTTCGTAATCGTGGGCACCACGAATTTCACCGCCGCGCCCAGCCCATCGTTCGTTTTCTGCGTGCTGTCGTAAAATTCCGTGGCCACATTGGTGGCGTCAAACGCGTAGAGAATTTCCGGGCCGTTGGAATTGTAACTATCCGAACGTAACGCCCACACAATTCCCGCGGACGTGCCGCTCGAGGAAATCGCCGGGGTGGCACCGGGGAATCCGGAATTTACGCTCGACGTGGACGTCGGTGTGAGAGACAGTTTCCCGCTGGTCACCGAAAACGCCTTCAGGTTATTCCCATTTCCCCAGAAATAGACCGAGCCGTTCCAGTACGCGGGCATACTCCACAGTCCGCCCGTTTGCCCGCCGATCTCCTGCACAATCTCGCTGTCGTTTGAGGCGGTGGTGTTATAGCCGCCCAGGGTGTCGCGATCCACCACGTGGATGTTGCCATCCTTGCCTACCTGCACTAACTCATGGACGTGCGTTGTGCCTGTCTGGTCCGGCAGCAGCAGTACGCCCCCTGAAGCCGTGTCGGAATCGCTCGAGTTCAAGCTCGCCTGGTTCCACGGGGTGAAATCGTCGCTCACCGTAGGCACGCCGTTGGTCAAATCCAGCCGCACGATCGAATCGCCATAATCCGTGGTGTTCGTGTACGGCGTTCCGGTCGTGTACGGCGTCCCGTTCGACGTGTAGTCGCCGTTCCCTGTGGCCACGAACATCCGCCCATACGGACTGCTCGAAAGCAGATCCGCCGCCAAACCTGAGCCGGACATCCACGCGCCGGAGCCGATGCCATTGGGCGACGTACACCATACTCCCGTTTGCGCCAGCGTCGTCGCGCTGTACGCCAGAATCCATCCGTGCCATGGCCCATTGTCTCCGTGCGCCGCGAATCCGATATAAACGATGCCGTTCAGCAGCAGCAGCCCCGCGCGATTGCTTTCCCACTTGGGATCCCAATTCAGGACGCCACCCGAACTTCCATTGCCCGTCCCCGCGACTGACCCGGACAGCGTCACCGGTCCGCCAAATTTCTCCAAGCCCGTCGTCATGTCAATCGCGTGCAGCCGCTGAATAAAAGTGGTGTCCGCAATCGTCGATTTTGCCACCACGTACAGCGTCTTGCTCGCCGGATCGATCACCCCCGTGCCGGTAATGCCGATGATCGGTACGATGTCCCCCGTCGAAACATCTCCATTCGGAACAACCTTCTCTCCCGTCGTGCCCGCGTGCGCCGCGTCAATCAGCGAGACTTGCCACAGCAGCCCGCCATTTCCCCCCGCGTTACTGTCCGCATCGAACGCATACACGCTGTCGTTTTCCGTGCTCGCAATCACCACGTTGTGCGTTGTGCCCGCCAGCGGCGTCCCGGCGCCCATCGTCACGCCTGCCACATACAGCGGCTGCGCGTACAGCCGCCCGTCCACGGTGTAAGAAAACAGTTTGCCGAAGCTTGCGTTGTTGACGTTTGCCGGTGTCAGAATCGTTTCGTTCGTGTTCGCCCCGCTGCGCGCGATGTCGTTGTGCTGCGTGGTCACGTTCGTCTGCGCCCGCAGGCCGCCGCCGCAGCTCAGCAGCAGCGCACCAGCCGCCAACGCCGCAAAAAACCCTCGTCGCGCAGCACCGGTGCGCACACAGGAAATTTGTTGAATATTCACGGTGGTGAACATGGGTCCCTGACCTCTGGAACTGCCGTTAGATTTTGGGTGTATCCGTCAACCGGGCCGGCCATGGACTTGGGGTCGTCTGGCTGCCCGTTTTGCTGTTCGTGCGGTCGACCTGTTTTGGCAGGCGGCGGGGGCGTCGTCTGCGCTCGAAAGTTGGCAGAAATGTACAGAATCGCCGACTTCGTTGCAAGCATATTGCGTATCTACTGTTGCAACTCGAGACCCGCAAATCCGTCTAG
>PMOV01000345.1 GCA_003161195.1 Acidobacteriota bacterium
TCGAGACCCGCAAATCCGTCTAGCGCAAAAGGGGCCTCTTCCATCGCCTGGGCACGCTTTTATCGCGCCTGGGGCATCGAAAAAGGGATAAGAGTTTGCCACTTCGTGGAACAAATTGCGGATACCATCGCGCCACCGGGACGGAAAAAGTCGCCCCTAAACGCCCCCTAAGTGTATAATTATGAGTGTATTAGAGTCAGGTTTAGGGGCGTATGCTCATTTCGTCCCGGTGGTGACCGAGTTGCAGACTTCCCATCAGCGCCGAATCGTAGGCTCTGGCCAGCACAGCGTATTCACTGCGTACGCTCATTTTCTTTTTATGGCAGAAAAGTTCCAATGCGTGCTCGAAGCTCCCGCAGAGACGGCCATCGTCTCGGGCCGTGGCGTGGCCATGCAAGCGCTGCACGCCCTGATTGCGGAAATTGCGCGCACCGATATCGCCATCCTGCTCGTGGGCGAAAGCGGCTCGGGCAAAGATACCTACGCCAAGTTCATCCACCGCGCTTCGCCCATTGCTCATACGCCGCTCAAAAAAATCAGTTGCGCCGTGCTGGATTCCGGCCATGCGCTGCGCCAGGTGCAGGAGTTTTTGCAGAACCACATGGACGGCTGCATGTTTCTCGACGGCGTGGAAGAACTCGATCTTCCGTCGCAACGCGCTCTGGCATCCTTGCTGCCGGACGATGCACCCGGGGCGGAGCCCGTCGCGCGTGTACGGTTAATCTGTTCCACCTCCGCCGATCTCGAGCGTTCCATTGAAGCCGGACGCTTCCGCAGGGAGCTGTATTTCCGCATTAGCGGCGCCACCCTGCGCTTGCCCCCGCTGCGCGAACGCGTCGAGGATATTCCCGCACTGCTGGCGCACTTCCTCTCCCGCTACGCCTCGCCGGCCCGCGCGCTTCCCGCGCTGGATCACGAATCCCTGGAGCTGCTGGCCGCGCATAGCTGGCCCGGGAACATCCGCGAGCTCGAAAATATCGTCAAGAAAATTGCCGCTTTTGCGGAGCCCCGCGCTGCGTTGAGCGAACTGCGCGTCCAGCGCCCGGTCTATTCGCGTCCCGAAAAAACCGCCGAACGCCATCCTTCCTCGCTGAAGGCGGCCGCGCGCGCCGCCTCCCGCCGCACCGAACGCGAGCTCATTCTCAAGGCCCTCGAGCGCACCCGTTGGAATCGCAAGCGCGCCGCGCAAGATTTGCAAATCAGCTATAAGTCTTTACTGTATAAGATTAAACAGATACAGATTCCTGGGCCCGGGCCGGGAGAACTATGAGCGCCCGCTGCATCTTGCATGGAGGATTCTGATGATCGTGATGCATGTTGTCGTCGCGGCCTTGTTGCTCTCGCCCGCGGGATACCCCCAGGACGCGCAGAAACCCGCGCCGGCGGCAACCGCTGCTACGCCCAAGAACCCCGCGCCGGCGGCCGGCACGAACCCCGAAGAGGAGTACAAAATCGGCGCGCAGGACGTGTTGCGCATCGATGTTTGGAAGGAAAGCGAACTCACTCGCACCGTTCCCGTTCGCCCGGACGGCAAAATTTCCCTGCCGCTGCTCAACGACGTGCAAGCCGCGGGACTCACTCCTTCCCAGTTGGCCTCCGTGCTCACCGAGGGCTTGAAGAAATTTATCAACGCCCCGCAAGTCACTGTTACCGTCAGCGAGATCAACAGCCGCCGCGTGTATGTCACCGGCGAGGTGGCGCACGCTGGCGCGTTCCCGTTGCTTCCGGATATGACCGTGTTGCAGGCGCTATCCAGCAGCGGCGGTTTTTCGCAGTTTGCCAAAACCAAGAATATCTACGTGTTGCGCATGGAAGGCGGCAAGCAGGTCAAGCATCCCTTCAACTACAAAGAGGTGCTCGCCGGCAGGAATCAGGAACAGAACATCGAGCTGCAACCCGGCGACGTAATCGTAGTTCCTTAATGCGCATGGTCATCGGGGCGAACCTACGTTTCGTAAGAACAGTTATGTAAGAGTATTTGCTAGGACTTATGAAGCATCGCTGGACAACCTATATCTCCGTCGCAGGTCTGCTGGCCGCTCTGCTCGGCTCGCCCGCGCCCCTTCGTGCGCAGGATCCGGGAGACGTCCCCCCCAAGCCCGCAGCCCACGCATATCCTCCGCTCGATACCACCACCACCGACGACACGCCTTCTCCGGACACCCTGCTGCCGGACGCCCGCCCCCTCACCGGCGTGCAGAACCAAACGCTCGGCCGCATCGAAAGCCCGCACAGCTATTGGGAGCCTGGCTTTTCCTATTCCAATACTTCGCAGAGCGACAATCCGGGCTCCAGCACCAATGGCTGGAGCACCACGAGCTATTTTGCCGCCAATGTTAGCCTTCTCGAATCCTGGCGCGCTGCGCAGCTCGCCGTGAACTATTCTGGCGGCGGCGAAGTTTCCACGGACAAAAGCGTCGGCGACGGCGCCTTTCAACAGCTCGGCGTCAGCCAGAGTTTTCAGTGGGCTCGCTGGCAAGTGCTGCTCCTGGACAATTTCTCTTACCTCCCGACTTCCGAATTTGGCTTCGGCGGCGGCACCGGGCTAGGCACGGCTGGCGGCGGGATATCGAGCGGCGTGCCCACCACAGGAACGACGTCGAATTACCAGACGCTATTCGACGCGGTCGGCCCGCGCTATACCGACAACTTCACCGCGCAGGCCGTCTACCTGCTGAGCCCGCGCTCCTCCATGAACGTCTCCGGCACCTACGGGATTTTGCGGTTCGTCAATCCCGGCAACATTGACACCGACAATTCCGGCGCCAGCCTCGGTTACAACTACCAGCTCAACAAGACGGACACGATCGGCGTCGTATATCGCTTCACACATTTCAGTTATGTCGGCGATCCGCAGACCATTGACGACCACAGCTTCAGTTTCGCGTATGGCAAAAAGATCACCGGCAAGCTGGCGTTGCAAGTTTACGGCGGACCGGACATTACCGAGTTCGGCGTCCCCATCGGTGGGCAATCGCACGAGGTCAGCGCCAGCGGCGGCGGCAGCCTGCTCTACGGATTCTCGAATCGCGGTAGCGTCGGACTGCTCTACAGTCATCAAGTCACCGGCGGCAGTGGCGTATCCACAGCCGGTGCGGAAACCGATCAGGTCACCGGGAACATCTCACACGCGGTGGGCCGCGTGTGGCGCGTGCAGGGCAATGTGGGCTACGCGAGAAACCGCTCCATCCTAAGCTCCGCGCCTCAGACTTCGTACAACACCGTCTATGTTGGCGGCGGCTTCAGCCGTCCGTTTGGGCCGAATGCGAATTTTTCGTTTGCCTACTCCGGCAATATTCAAACCAGCTCCGCGTCTGGCTGCATGGGCTCGGCCTGCAACAGCACGTATACGGAACACCAGTTGGTGGTCACTGTTCAGTGGCACACACGGCCCTTGGTATTGCGTTGACGCGTGGCAGTAAAAGAATAAAAGGAGATCGGCGCAGGCTGCGGGAACTCTTTACACCAGCCACATCCGCTCGAGAGATGAACAGCAGCGTCAGGTAATCAGCCGCTATGTATAAGAGCTTTTTCGGCCTCAAAGAAAACCCGTTCAACGTCAACCCCGATCCGCGGTTTCTGTATCTGACCCAGGAGATCGAGGAAGCTTTGGCTGGGCTGATGTACGGGATTCAGACGCGCAAAGGATTTATCACGCTGACCGGCGAAGTAGGCACCGGGAAAACCACGCTGATCAACCGCCTGCTGGACTGGCTGCACCAGCGGCGTGTACGCACCGCGTTCCTTTTCAACTCGCGCATGAACTCGAACCACTTGCTCGACTTTATCCTGGCGGAGTTTGAAATTCCCTGCGAGTCGCGCTCCAAGAGCCAACAGTTGATGAAACTGCAGGAGTGGTTGCTGGAGCGTTACCGCGCGGGCGAAACCGCGGTAGTCATCGTGGATGAGGCGCAGAATCTCAGCTATCCGGTGCTCGAGGAGATCCGCCTGCTGACCAACCTCGAGACGTCCACCGATAAGCTGCTGCAGGTGGTGCTTTCCGGCCAGCCCGAACTCGAGGAAAAATTGAAGTTGCCTCAACTGCGCCAGTTGCGCCAGCGCATCATGCTGCGCTGCAAGACCGCGCCGCTCACCACCCCGCAGACCTTCGATTACATCAACGAGCGGCTGCGCATCGCGGGCGCCACGGGAGATCCCATTTTCAGCAAGGAAGCGGTGGAAACCATTCACCTGTATTCCATGGGCATCCCGCGCGTGGTCAACCTGCTGTGCGAACATGCGCTGGTGAACTCCTTCGTCGAGCAGAAGCGCGTGGTCAGCGGCAAAGTGATTGAAGAAGTGGCGCGTGAATTCCAGCTGGACGAGGTCGAGCCGGTAGCGCCGGCGGGCAGCACGCGGCCCGATGCCGACGTCTACAACTCGGAATCGTTTCTGCAGAATCTCGGCGAGGCGCTAAGCCGCTTCCGTGCCGTTCCGCCGCCGACCACCCGCGAAAGAAAATAATTTCCGCAAGTTCCCTGGCCGCCTGCGTTCTGGCGCTGGTGTCGGTAGCGCCTTGAGTGGGTGGCGCTCCGGAAATTGCCGTTTGCGAAGAACGCCTGCGCGGCGTCCGGTATGCGAAAATTAGCGGCAACGGCAATGGACGTTTGGGCAGGAACGGAGGAAGCGCAAGATGCGTTATCTGGTAACCGGCGGCGCCGGCTTCATAGGATCGAACCTAGTCGATGAGCTGGTGCGGCGCGGCGCGGCAGTGGTGGTGCTGGACGATTTGAGTGCCGGGAAAGAATCCAATCTCGCGGGCGTGCGGGGCAAGATCGATCTGCGCATCGGCAGCATCACGGATCTCGAGACGGTGCAGAGCGCGTGCCAGGGAGCGGACTATGTGATTCATCTGGCGGCGCGCACTTCCGTGCCGCGCTCGGTGAAAGATCCGCTCGAATCGAACCGCGTGAATATCGATGGCACGCTCAACGTGCTGGTGGCCGCGCGCGACGCCAAGGTGAAGCGCTACGTGTATGCGGCTTCTTCCTCGGCGTATGGCGAGACGCCCACGCTGCCCAAAGTAGAAACGATGGTGGCGGCGCCGATTTCGCCTTATGGCGTCACCAAGTACGTCGGCGAGCTTTATGCGCAAGTGTTCGGCCGCGTCTATGGGCTGGAAAACGCCTGCGTGCGCTTCTTTAATGTGTTCGGGCCGCGTCAGGATCCCACGTCGCAGTATTCCGGCGTGCTTTCGCGCTTCATGCTGGCGATCATCGAGGGCCAGACGCCGGTGATTTACGGCGACGGCGAGCAATCGCGGGACTTCACGTATGTAAGCAATGTGGTGGATGAGGTGTTGCGGGCCTGCGAAGCTCCGGAAGCTTCCGGGCTGGTATTCAACGGCGGAACCGGCGCGCGCATCACGCTGAACCAGGTGTTGCGGCAACTCGGCGCCTTTACCGGGAAGTCCATCCGTGCGCAGTATGATCCGCCGCGCAACGGGGACATTCGCGATTCGCAGGCGGACATTTCGCTGGCGCACCGAGTGCTTGGGTACGAACCGCAGGTGATGTTTGACGAAGGTCTGCGGCGCACCTGGGAGTGGTACAGCGCTAACTTCGGGAAGCACGCTTAACGGCAGCGCGGCGCATCGGTGCGGCAAACGGCTTCATAACGTCGGCTCTATGTCTTCTTCTCCTCCTGCCAAGCGGTATTGGTCCACGCGAATGCTGGGTTATGTGTTTCTCGGAACGTGGCTGGCGATTCTGGCGGCGACGTTGTGGCCGTTTAATCCGTTTCCGCGCAATGAGGTGAGGTGGTTGCCGGACGCGCATGGACTGCACTTTAGCCATAGCGGCATGGTGACGAGCTCGGGATTGTTTCCAGGTGCGGCTGGGGGCGAGTCGCGGCCGTCCAGCGTGGAAGTGCTGGTGCGTCCGGAAAACGATACGGACGTGCACACATTCCTGGCCTTCTACGTTGCGGGCCAGCACACACTCGCGTTTGAGCTGCGGCAATATGGCCAAATCCTGCTCATCTTCCATGCCGTGCGCGGAGCACACGGCCACTTGTGGACACCGGAAATTGATGTGGAGCATGTGTTTCAGCGCGGGAAGTCGACGCTGATCACCATTGTTTCCGGGGCGCGCGGGACGACGGTGTATCTCAACGGCGAACTTGCAGCTTGGGTTCCGGGATACCACCTGCCGGCGAGCAGCCTTACTGGGGAGCTGATCCTTGGCGGCGCGCCGGTGGTGTACGACTCCTGGTCTGGCGATATTTCCGCACTTGCGTTTTACGCTGAGGAGTTGAGTGCGCCGAAGGTGCGAGAGCACTTTGCCGCGTGGTCGATGGACCGTACGCTGGCGCGCGGCGAGATGCAGAACGCGACGGCGACGTATGCTTTCGATGAGCGCCGCGGATTTGTGGTGCGCAACATTGCGGCCAGCAAGGCGCCAGACTTGCTGATTCCGGTGCACTTTCAGGTGCCGCATAAGGCGTTCCTGACGCCGCCTTGGCGGGAGGTTACGCCGCTGTGGATTTACGTCGATGATCTGGCGCGCAACATTGTGGGATTCGTACCGCTGGGCATTGCGGCGTACTTGTATCTGCTGCGGCGGCGCCGGCGAAGCGACGCGCTCCGACTGACGATCCTGCTGGGGTTTGCGACGAGCTTCAGCATTGAAGTGTTGCAGTGGTTCATTCCACAGCGGGTCTCGGGAATGACGGACATTATCACGAACACGACGGGAGCGGCGCTGGGAGCGTTCATCTTGCAAGCGCGACCAATCAGGGCGATGCTGGCAGCGTTGGGCATCGTGACGATGGAGCCGACGAGTATTCCAGAGGCGCAGCATGAGTGAGTGCGCGCCGGATGCGGGCGTTGCCCCGGACCTTAGCGTGGGCGCGCCGGAATTTAGCGTAGTGATTGCCAGCTTCAACGACTGGCGGCCACTGCACGAATGCCTGCGTTCGCTGGCAGAGCAGTCTGGAGCGCCGAGCTTCGAGGTGATTGTGGTGGACGACGGCAGCCGCGAAACTGCGCCAGAGTGGATTACGGCCTGGAACTCGCACTTTGCGCTGAGGGTGCTGCGGCAGGCACATGCGGGAATTTCCGCAGCGCGGAATCGCGGAGTGCAGAGTTCGCGTGGCGAAGTGGTGGTGTTTGTGGATGCCGACTGCAAGCTGCAGAAGCATTGCCTGGCAGTATTGGCGGCGGTGATTTCCGACCATCCGCAGCAGAACTATTTTCAGCTGCGGCTGATTGGCGATTCGACGCGGCTGGTGGGACGCGCGGAAGAGTTGCGGCTGATTATCATCCAGCAGCATATGCTGCAGGCGGATGGGTGCATCCGCTATCTGAACACGGCGGGATTTGCCATACGGCGCGAGTCGACGGGCTTGGCAGGCGGCGTCTTCGATCCGGCGGCCCAACGGGCGGAGGATACGCTGTTTCTAGCGAACCTGATGCAGGGCGGTGAGCTGCCCTTCTTTGTGGAGAACGCCATCGTGCAACATGCCATACCGCTGAACCTCGCGCAGTGCCTGCTGAAGGATATACGGTCTGCGTTCCTGGAGGCGCGCACGTACGATGTGATCGCGGCGAAGGGCGTAAAGTTCCGCGTGTCGCATCGCGAACGACTTAGTTTACTGCGGCTGATGTGGGCCACCTCGGCGCAGCGGTCGATTGGGAGGCTGGCATGGTTTGTGCTGGCTACGCGGCAGGCGCTGCGGTTGGTGATTCTTCTGGGGCTGGACTGGACTGGGAAGCGGTTCGAGCCGCGCGTGGAGGCGAAGTCGTTGTGAAGAATTAGGCTGTTAGGTCACCCCTACCCCCTAGGGTTTTTCGTAAGTGTTCATTCTGCGGGAGTTGAAGTCCTTTGTTTTGATAGAGATTTGTAAGTGTTCATTCTGAACGGATTATTAGGATGGCTTGTTCGTAAAGTGGTTAGCTCCTGCGGGGTTTTCTTTGTGACCAGATCGTACGCGGTGCGGCAGTTTGGGCGGCTTCTCGGAAGGACACGTTGAGTGGTTTTTTGGCTTCGGCCGACGAACCTTTAGCTTAGACTTGGATTCCCAGCCTTTTATAGATCGGAATACCCCTTCCGCATGAGTGCACGTGTCCTTGATGACGAATCGTCCGTTGCCGTAGAGGAATTGCGGCAGGGCGAGGAGCGCGTCCGGGCGGCTGGGCCGGCGACGTTTGACTTTCGGCGTCATGTGCCGGCGCTGGATGGGTTGCGCGGGCTGGCGATTCTGGCGGTGTTTATTTATCACTACGCGGGAGGGATTGCGAACCATCCGACTGGGCTGGCGCTGAGGGCGATGTACAGCGTGACGCAGGTGGGATGGGCGGGAGTGGATTTGTTTTTCGTGCTTTCGGGATTTTTGATTACCGGGATTTTGTACGACACGAAGGACGATGTGGGGTATTACCGGAAGTTTTACGCGCGGCGGACACTGCGGATCTTTCCGGTGTATTACCTGTTTCTAGGGATT
>PMOV01000101.1:0-23152 GCA_003161195.1 Acidobacteriota bacterium
TTGCGTCGCTGGCTGCGGGGGCGGGGTTTCTGGCGTTGTGGTTTTGGCTGCTGCCGGCATGGCTGGGCTTTGAAGTAGATACGTCGGGCGCCATGCCCTGGCGGTGGATTGCCGCGGTGCCTTCGGCGCTGGGATTTGCGGTGGCGCTGCGATGCATCTGGGATTTTGGATGGACCGGGCGGGGGACGCCGGTGCCGATTGCGCCGCCGCAGCGGCTGGTGGTGGTGGGCTTTTATCGTTACGTGCGCAACCCGATGTACGTGGGATTTTTTGTGGGGTGGATCGGGTTGTGGGTAATTTTTGGGCGCGTGAACCGCGCGGCTCTGATTGTGGCACTGGTTGCGGTGGCGTTCGTGGTGCTGTTTGTGCGCTTTTACGAAGAGCCGGCGCTGCGCAAGAAATTCGGCGCGGATTATGAGGAGTATTGCCGGAATGTGCGGCGCTGGCTGCCGCATCTGCGGGCCCGGAAGCAAACCGTCAATTCGGCTTAGGCCCCGGTCCGTACCTTAACCAATTCGCCTGCCTCACCGAAAAGGCGCCCGCCGCCCTTCCTGCGTCAGGGTAAACAGAAGGCGGCCGCTACAAAGTCCAAACCCTATATATTAGAGTTGATGCGATTTGAATGGTTTGTGGCGCGGAGGTATTTGCGGTCGCCCTACCGCCCGGCGGTGCTGCGGCTGGTAACGCTGTTTTCCGTGGTGGGCGTGGCGGCGGGCGTGGCAACGCTGGTGATTGCGCTCTCCATGAACACGGGATTTCGCGAGACGCTGCAGGATAGGTTGCTTGGGGTGACCGCGCATATTTCGCTGACGCACCCCGGTTCCGGCGGAATTCACGACTATGAAGCGCTGGCGGCGAAGCTGGCCGCGCTGCCGGGGGTGAAATCCGTGACGCCGGCGGTGTACCAGCCGGTGCTGATGTCGTTTGCCGGCGACGCTCGGGGTGTGGTGACCAAGGGAATCGATCCGCAACGCGAGGAACATAGCGATGAAGCGCTGCGGCACATCGTGGCCGGAAAGCTCGATTTTTCGGCCGATGCCGACGGCATTGGGGCGCTGGTAGTAGGGCATCAACTCGCCAGCGAATGGAAGCTGGCGCCCGGCGACTATGTGACTTTAATCAGTCCGCAAGGGCGGCTGACGCCGTTCGGGTTGCTGCCGCGGACGCGGCGATTCCGCATCACGGGAGTGTTTGATTCTGGGTTTTACGATTACGACGAGAACTGGTGCTTTCTGACGCTGGCCGCGGCGCAAACGCTGTCCGGCGCGGGAGACATTGTAAACGTCCTAGAGTTCCGGCTGCAGCAGCCGGAGCGTGCGGAGGAGATTGCGCGGGCGGCGGAGCAGGCCGCGGGGCCGGGTTTTGCGGCCAGCACGTGGATGGACCAGAACCGGGCGCTATTTCGCGCCTTGCGGCTCGAAAAACTGGTGACTGCGGTGTTCATCGGGTTGATTACGTTTGTGGCGGGTCTGAATATTTTGGTGGTGCTCTCGATGACCGTCACGGACAAGGCGCGCGATGTGGCGGTGTTGATGTCCATGGGCGCGCGGCGCGCGCAGATTCGCACGATTTTTCTGTGGCAAGGGATTTCCATTGGCGCGACGGGGACGCTGATCGGCTTGGCGGTAGGGTATTTATTTTCCGGGATTGCCGGAGCGTACCGATTGATTCCACTCGATCCGCAGGTGTATGCCGTCCCGTATGTGCCGTTCCATCCGAGCGTGATGGATGGTGTGTGGATCGCGGTGGTGGCCATGGGCATTGCAACGCTAGCGACGATTTTACCGGCGCGGGCGGCTTCGCGGCTGCTGCCGGTGGAGATTTTGCGCTACGAATGACGAGGATTTGACGCAAAGTTGCGGTCGGTTCTCTAAACGCTAATTTGGAGACCGATTTGGCGCGCTATTTGCTACTAAATAGCAGAGGATGAAGGTCCGGAAGTGGGCCCGACTTTCGGTGAAGGCGAAGCTTCCGGATGCGGGTGTAAGTCATAGAAAGAATAGGGATTTGCCGAAGCACCAATTCGGTACCAAAAAGCTAGGGACGACAGGATTTGGGCACCCCGCAATCCCCGGCACAAAAGGGAAACACTTTGGCACTCCAGGACAGACCCAAGGCGGTTAACGACATTGCAGTGCGAAACTGCATCCAAGTGTTTATGCAAGAAGTAGCAGGCAAGAGTGGTTTTTCGGCACTGGAACAGCAAGCAGCAGCGAACCCATGACGCCCAGCGGCAACAACCCGGCAGAACCGGCGACGGCGACCAACGCGAAGCCAGCGAACGCAGAGGAAGCGCGTGTGGAGAGCGGAGCCGCAGTGCTCGAAGGGCGAAATTTGCGCAAAGTTTACGGCACGGGGACGCGCGCGCTGACGGTTTTGGACGACGCGAGCATCGCGCTACGGAAATCAGAGATGGTGGCCATCGTGGCACCATCCGGCGCGGGCAAAAGTACTTTGCTGCATCTGCTGGCTGCGCTAGACACGCCGACGAGCGGTGCTATATACTTCGACGCGAAAGCACTTGAGACCAGGAATGAAGCGGCGCTGGCGGATTTCCGCAATTGCGCCGTTGGTTTTTTGTGGCAGCGTCACCAGTTGTTGCCGGATTTTACGGCAACAGAAAACGTGGCCATGCCATTGCTTTTGCGTGGCGGGGATTCCGCTTCAGCGCTGGAAACGGCGCGGAAGTGGCTCGCGGAAGTCGGCCTCTCGGATCGCGCCGACCACCGCGCAGGGGAGCTTTCCGGAGGGGAACAGCAACGCGTGGCGATTGCCAGGGCGCTCGTCACCGGGCCGCGCGTGTTGCTGGCAGATGAACCTACCGGAGATCTGGACGAGCAGAATGCTTGGGCTGTGTTCGAGTTACTTGAACGGCTGCATCGCGCGCATCGGTTGACGTCGCTGATTGCGACGCACAATCTGGCGCTCGCCGCACGATGCGACCGTATCGTAGGATTGGAGCACGGCGTTCTGCGTACTCGCGAGGCGCAAGCCTCGGCGATGGGAACCCTCGGGGGAGAAGCGAGCTAATCGTGTTCGAACGGTATACAGAAAAAGCGCGACGCGTCATATTCTTTGCCCGCTACGAAGCGAGCCAGTACGGCAGCCCGTACATCGAGACGGAGCATCTGTTGCTCGGCTTGATGCGCGAGGATAAGGCCCTGGCCAACCGCTTTCTGCGGCAGCAGGGCTCGATCGAGTCCATCCGCAAAGAGATCGAAGCGCGCATCACCATACGCGAGCGCATCTCCACGTCTGTAGAGGTGCCGCTGAGCCAGGAGTGCAAGCGCATCCTGAACATGGCGGCGGAAGAGGCGGAGCGCCTGGGCCACAAGCACGTGGGCACGGAGCATCTGCTGCTGGGAATTTTGCGCGAAGAAAAATGCTTTGGCGCGGAGATTCTGGTGGAGCGCGGGCTGCGGCTGACGACGCTGCGCGAAGAACTGGGCCGCACGTCCGGCGAGAAAACCACGGCGGCGCGTCCGAAGGAGACTTCGCTGCTGGCGGAGTTCAGCCGGGACTTGACGCAGGCGGCTTCGGACGGTTCGCTGGATCCCCTTGTGGGCCGTGACGGAGAAGTGGAGCGCGTGATTCAGATTCTGTGCCGCCGCACGAAGAACAATCCGGTGCTGATTGGCGAGCCGGGCGTGGGCAAAACGGCCATTGTGGAAGGCCTGGCGCAGCGCATTTCAGACGGAGACGTGCCGCCGTTTCTGGCGGACAAGCGCATCTTGTCGCTGGACCTTTCGCTGATCGTGGCGGGTACCAAGTACCGCGGGCAATTTGAAGAGCGGCTCAAGACCATCATGAAAGAGTTGATGGAGAACCAGAATTCTATCGTGTTCATCGACGAGCTGCATACGCTGGTGGGCGCGGGTTCGGCGGAGGGTTCGCTGGACGCGGCCAATATTTTGAAGCCGGCGCTTTCGCGAGGCGAGATTCAGTGCATCGGGGCGACCACGCCGGGAGAGTATCGCAAGTCCGTGGAAAAGGATCGTTCGCTCGAGCGGCGCTTCCAGTCCGTGAAGGTGCCGGCGCCCAACGAAGAAGAAGCGGTGCAGGTGATCCAGGGCGTGCGGGAGCGCTACGAAAAGTTTCACGCCGTAAGCTACACGGATGAAGCGTTGAAATATTCCGTGTATCTCTCGAGCCGCTATATTCCGGACCGCTTCCTGCCGGACAAAGCCATCGACTTGATCGACGAAGCCGGCGCGCGCGTGAAATTGCGCCAGGCCACGGTGCCGGAAGAAGTCGGCGAAGTGCAGAAGCGCGTGAAATTCATCACGCACCGCATGGAAACGGCGATCGCCAACCACGAATTCGACAAGGCGCGGTTTTACTCGGAAGAAGAGCGCAAAGAAAAAGAAAATCTGCGGGGTTTGCGCGACCGCTACAAGCTGGACGACGCGTCGACGGGCATTGTGACGCGGGAAGACATTGAAGATGTGGTGTCGCGCTGGACGGGCATTCAGGTCAGCTCGATTAAAGAAGATGAGCAGCAGAAACTGCTGCGTATCGAGCCGGAGTTGCACAAGCGCGTCATCAGCCAGGACAAGGCTATCACCGCGCTGGCGCGCGCTATTCGCCGCAGCCGCGCCGGGCTGAAGTCGCCCGCGCGCCCGGTGGGCTGCTTCTTTTTCCTGGGGCCCACCGGCGTCGGCAAGACGGAGGTGGCGCGGCGGCTCGCGGAATTTCTCTTCGGCTCGGAAAAATCGCTGATTCGCTTCGACATGTCCGAATTCATGGAAAAGCATTCGGTCTCGAAACTGATCGGCGCCCCTCCAGGCTATGTGGGCTACGAAGAGGGCGGGCAATTGACGGAACGCGTGCGGCGGACGCCGTATTCGGTGATCCTGCTGGACGAAATCGAAAAGGCGCATCCGGACGTTTTCAACATTCTGTTGCAAGTATTCGAGGATGGCCAACTGACCGACGGTCTCGGCAATACCGTCGATTTCCGCAACACGATCATTATCATGACCTCCAACCTGGGCGCGCGGCACTTGCAGAAGCGCACGTCGCTGGGCTTCCAGTCCGCGGGCGAGGAAGCGGGCACCAAGTCCGTGGAAGACCTGGTGATGAACGAGGTCAAGCGCGCCTTCAATCCGGAGTTCCTAAATCGGCTGGATGAGGTTATCATCTTCAATCCCCTGGCAGACGAAGACTTGCTGCGCATCATCGACCTGCTGGTGGGACAGATGAACGACACGTTGATTCACCGCCAAGTGCAAGTGGTGGTTTCGCCGGAAGCGCGGCAGTGGATCCTCGAGAAGACCTGTGCGGATCGCAATTACGGGGCGCGTCCGTTGCGCAGAGCATTACAGAAGTATGTGGAAGACCCACTCTCCGAAGCCTTGATTCAGGGGGGCATTCAAAGGCCCGCGACGCTGCAGATTTATGTCGGAGAAGAGGGCTTGGCGTTTCGTCCGGTGGTTGAGGCAACCCCGGTCGTCCACTAGCGAATCTGACACCAGCACGGAAGGGTCCCCGGCGGTTGGACTGGGGCCAATGCACAGCCGGGTTCATACCGGACCCGGCGGGAGAAGAATAATTTGTGTTTGGGGGCGCGGCCTTGACGACCTCATCGGCCGCTGTAAGTAAATTTTGTGTGTGGCCAGGAATTTCAGCGCATAAAGCGGTGAAGTTGGCGGCGTTATTCTACGCGCTGACGAGCTTTTCGCCCGCGACAGCGCGCGAAACACCCGCAGCGGACCCGCATTCAGGCACTTCGACCGTATTGTTCCATTATTCGGCTTCCCCCAGTCCCGATTCCGCAGAGCCTGCCGAGAGCCTTCCCGCCACCACCGAAACCGCGACCGCATCGCAGGATCCGGCGCAGGCCGGCCTTACCGACGCTTCCGGCCAGCCGCGCTTCGTGATCGACCGCATCGAGTTTATCGGGAATCGGCGCATCCGCAGCGATACCTTAAAAGCGCGTATCTTCAGCCGCGAAGGCGATCAGTACAACGAAGAGACGCTGCGCCGCGATTTCCAGGCGCTGTGGAACACGCAATTTTTTGAGGATGTCAAGCTGCGCGTGGAGGATTCGACGGAGCACGCGAACGGCAAGATCATCATATTTGACGTGAAAGAGCGGCCGGTGATTCGCCGCATCCGTTATGAAGGCATCCACTCGATTTCAGAGTCGGACATTCTGGACCGCTTCAAGGAAAAGAAGGTTGGCCTCACGGTCGAGAGCCAGTTCGATCCCACGAAAATCAAGAAAGCCGAAGTGGTGCTGCAGGAATTGCTGGGGGAGCATGGCCACCAGTTCGCGAAAGTGACGCCCCAATACGAGCGTATCGCTTCCAGCAACGCGGTCATCCTGGTATTCAAAATCGATGAAGGCCCCAAGGTAAAAGTTGGGAAGGTTATTTTCATCGGGAACCACGCCTTCAGCAACCGCAAACTGCTGCGCGCCATGCACCACGATCGCCCGTACGCCATTCCTTTGTACATCACGGAAATCAACGTGATGTCCAAGACGTATGACAAAGACAAGCTGAACGAAGACATCGAAGTGGGTATCAAGGGGCTGTATCAAGACAACGGATATTTCAAGGTATCGGTGCCCGATCCCGTGGTGGAAAACGTCGATACCGAGGGCTACAAGCTGGGCGTGCCGCTGCCATTTGCAGGCAAAGCGCCGGGCAAAGCCGTCAACATCACGATTCACATCGACGAGGGCGAGCAGTACCGCATGGGGACGCTAAAGATCGTGAGCGCGGACCCAGACAAGGCGCTCTCTCTGAAGGTGGAAGCGTTGAAGGGCCTGTGGCCGATGAAGAAGGGCGACATTTTCTCCGCGGACAAAGTGCGCAAGGCGCTGAAGAATTACACCTCGGCGTATGGCGAGTTTGGCTTCATCGACTTTACGCCCGAGCCGGATACCGACGTGGACGACGCCACCAAGACCATCAACGTCACGCTGAAGTTCGACGAACAAAAACAATACTACGTGCGGCGCATCGACTTCAGCGGCAACACCACCACACGCGACAAGGTGATCCGCCGCGAATTGCTCATCGACGAAGGGCAGCTGTTCAACAAGCGGCTGTGGGAAATCAGCATCCTGCGCCTGAACCAGCTTAATTATTTCGAGCGTATCGAGGCGGACAAGGCGGCGGAAATCAAGCGCAACACCAAGGACGGCACGGTTGACCTGTTGCTGAAGCTCAAGGAAAAAGGCAAGCAGTCCATCGGCTTGCAGGGCGGGGTCAGCGGCCTGGCGGGCACGTTCATCGGCTTGACGTACCAGACCAATAACTTCCTGGGACTGGGCGAAACGCTGACGCTTTCCGCGCAATTCGGCGACTTGCAACGCAGCTTCACCTTCGGCTTCACCGAGCCGTATCTTTTCGACAAGCCCATCTCCACGGGCTTCACGATTTTCTCCAGCCGCTACAATTTCAACCAGGCCAAGCAACTCGCGCAAGCGTATGGCCAGTCCCTCAGCATCAACCCGGAATTTGTGCAGAACTACAGCCAAAACAGCTATGGCTTTACCACCTACGCCAGCTACCCGCTGCGCAAACTCTCGTTCACCCGCGTGGGCATCAACTACGGCTTGACGCACACCAACATCGAGGCTTTCAACTCCACCTCGAGCCTGCTGTTCACAGCTTTGCAGTTCCGCAGCGTTGCGGGACCCAGCGCTCTCGACGGCATCGTGTCCAGCGCCATCACGCCCTCCATTACGCACAACACCATCAACAACCCGCAAAATCCGACGAAGGGTAAGAGCTACTTCTATTCCATGTCTTTCGCCGGCGGGCCGCTGGGCGGCAACGTCAACTCCATCACCAATACGTTCGATTTCAAAATGTTCCGTCCCACCTATCACAAGCGCAATGTGATCGGCATGCATTTTGCCTCGTCCTTCATCACCGGGTACGGCGGCAAAGACGTGCCGCCGTACAGCCGCTTCTATATGGGCGGCGAAAACGATTTGCGCGGGTACGATATCCGCTCCATTTCCCCGGTTATTTTCATTCCCACGGCCACCGCGCAGAGCTTCAGCTACTACACGAATCACAATCTGAACGGCGCGGGCGGCAACACGCTGACCACGTTTAGCGTGCCCATTCTGGCCTACAGCATTTCGTTTCCCGGCGGCGACTTCCAGACCGTTGGCAATTTTGAGTACCGCATCCCCATCGCCGGCCCGGTGACGGCCGCGCTCTTCATCGACGCGGGCACCGTCGGCATCGTCAACTCCAGTGGCCTGAAGCTGGATCCCACTGGTCTTGCCAACCTGGAAACCATGTTCCCGGATGCCACCACTTCGGCCGTGCCTAAACTGACGGATCATCTCACCATCGCCAGCAACACCAATTTCCGTCCACGCGCGTCCACGGGCATAGAGTTCGTTGTGCAGTTGCCGATTATTCAGGCGCCGTTTCGCATCTACTACGCGTACAACGTGAACCGCCTGCACGAGCAGATTTTCGCGCCGCAGGATTACATCGATCCTGGCGAGCGAGCTTCGCTGCTGCTGCTGCCCCCGGAAGTGCAGAAGTTCATCGTCAATCCGCTGCTGCAGCAGTACATCAATAACCCGGGCAACCTGAATTATTTCGAGCCGCTGCGGACCTTCCGTTTCACGGTCAGCCGGACGTTTTAACGGTGATGGGATGGGCGCGGCGCCCGATGCGCCACGCGGTGTCACCTGGATTTCGCTGGATGTAGTCAGCGCGTGCTGTAAAGGTGAAGCGCGAAATTATGAGCGGACCGCACCCGCCTCGCAAGTTTGCTTTGGGATTCGGATGCGGCTTAAAGCGGCGGTGTCGCGCTACGTTGGGGGAAATCGTGGAAACGAATGTAAAATGCTGGCTGAAATTGCTGCTCGCGGGATTACTGGCTAATTCACTATTGTGGCTGTGCGGTTGCGGTGGCGGCAGCGGCGCCAACGTCATCACTGTCACGTTGTCGGATTCGCTGGGCGGTGTGGTGGTGGTCACCCAGGCGGATACCATCACCGCAACGGTCACCGGCCCAGACACCGTAAACGGCGTGGCCGACGTCAACGTAACGTTCCAGTGCCTGTACACGACCACCAGCACCACCGGAACCACTACTACAACCAGCTCAAAGACGGCCTGCCCCACGGACGGCACCCTCGGCACTTTCTCCAACGTCCAGCCCACCACCGAGATTTACACGGCGCCTGCGGTGTTGCCCGACCAGACCAAATTCCCTGGCCTCATCATCATTATTCAGGCCACTTCGGATGCGAACAAGAGCAAAACCGGCACGCTTAACATCCAGATAGATTCCGGCATCACCGTGGCCGTCAATCCCAGCTCCGCGACGCTGGCGCTCAACGAGATGAAGAACTTCTCGGCCATTATCACCACGGACACGACGCCAGGCGACGTCACCTGGGGCATCACCAACACCAATTTTAATCAGGGCGGCACACCCTCCATCGCCAACACCTACACCACCACCACTCCGCAATGCAGTCCCTCGTGCGGCACACTGAGCGTGAGCGCCGCCGGTATCGCCACGTACACGGCGCCCGCGATCTTGCCGCAGTACAGCAGCACCACTTCCACCACCATCAGCACCAGTGGCACCGTAAACAATTCCGTGACGATCTACGCGATCTCCAAACAGGACACGACGCGTTATGGGTTAGGCACCATCACTCTCGTAACGGGGGGGCCGATTACGTTTAACAGCTTGTGGCCCACGATCGTTCCGCAAGGTGGAGCACTGGCAGATGTGTTTCTCAACGCGACCAACCTGACGTCGCAGATCAGCTTAAATCTCACGTTTGCCTCCAACAACGGCTCGTGCGCCAACGGCACTGTGCCCATTGACGCCGGCTCCAACGCGCTCAAGGTCTTCTTTACTCCATCCACCTATGGCGCCACGACCGGTCCCACGTCCACGGGTGCCCGTCTGCGTCTGACCTCGCAGCAACTCGCCTGCCCGGGAACCTATACCGTCAATATCATTCCCGACGTGACGCAGACCACCCCGATAGCCACCTTCAGCTTTAACGTCGTGCCCGTCCGTCCCGGACTCGTGGCCTCCTTTCCAGCGGATATCGCGGAAGGCGCGAGCAGCGCGACGATCACACTGGATGGCGGATATTACGGGCCTTTGGGCGCCCCCGTGGTTGGTGCGAACTTGAATGGCAATGCCCTGACGTTTCCCACGCCCGCTGTCGGCAGCGATCCTCGCCGGCTTACCAGCACGTCGCTGAAATCAATTAGTGCCACCGCGGGACTCGTTCCTATAAACGTTACCAACACCTTGGACATCAACAGTCCTTCGACCGTTTATAGCAATATCTCCATTCTTCCCGCGTACGCGAACACGAGTATCTCGCCGTCGAGCCTGCCCTACGACATCAACAACACAATGTTTCCGCCATGCACGCCGTCGGCGACCTGCGTGCCGGATTCGAACGGCAATAGCCCGTTTCAGTTGTGCACCTCGGGATGCACTTATCCCGCGACGATTTCTCTAGGCGCCAGCACCCTGCCTGACGCGATTGCCGTGGACTCGATCACCGAGTATGCGGCGATTACGGAAGCCGGTACCAACTCCGTGGCCTTCCTGAATCTCAGCACCACGCCGCCCTCGCTTGCGGGCACCTTCGCAACAGGCGGCACGCTGCCCACCGGCGTGGCTATCGATCACAACGTTTGCACCAAGGGCTCCGGCGGCGTCTGCTCCACCACGAACAATATCGTCGCGGTCGTAAACTATCAGTCGCAGACGCTAACCGTGCTAACCGTGCCCGGTGGCGCGTTGCTCGAAACCATAGCCTTGAACAATCTGATTCCGCCCTCCGGCGGCACCACCAACTCCAACACTTCCCCGTATCCGTATTCCGTGGGCATAGACCCGTTCACCCACCGCGCGCTGGTGGCGTTCGCCAGCACGGACGCCGGTTTCGTCGTCAATCTTGATCAGACGCAAAGCCCCAGCGTCTGCCTGCCCGGTTATGCTCCAGCCGACGGCACGTCTTATTGCCCGGTGGCCCTCGCCACGCTCAATACCGGAACAAATCCGCAAATCGCCTACGAACCCGGCGCGCACCTCGCCTACGTAACCCCGGGCGGCGCAGGCACGCTCACGGCCGTGAATCTTTCCTCGCCGTCGCAAGGACCGCTGGCCATCAACAACGCGGTGCGCACGGCCAACGTGGTCACCATAACCATGGCGGCGAATACTCCCCACAATATCGTTCCCGGCACCACGCCCACGGTGCTGATCAGCGGCCTCCCGCCGGGCACCAGCGGCTCCAGCTTCAACGGCGCATTTACGGTTGCGCAAGTGCTCAGCGCCACCACGTTTACCTACGTGCAGACGGGAGTCAACGACACGTCCACCAGCGCCGCCGGGCAGCAGGGCTATCTCAGCTTCGGCACCAACGCGCTTACCTATTCCATTACCCCGACGGTTCAGGGCATCGATATCAATCCCATAACTCACAGCGCGGTGCTCGCAGATCCGAATGCCAGCGGCATCTCCAGCGGCGGCCCGCAGATTACCTACATCGATTCGCTGGACGAATCCGTAACCTCGCAAAACCTGTGCCTCAACGAAAACCTGGCCATCGTTACGCCCACGCCGGCGTGCTCCCCGGAAGTGGGAGTTTCCGCCGTGGCGTTCCAGCCGTTTACCAACACGGTGGCCGCATTGCGTTATGACACCACCTACAGCGCCGCAAAACTTTACAACAATCAGATCTCCCTCCTTGATCCGGCGTCGAACGATCGCGTCACCATTGTCGAGACTGGGCAGATGACCGGCGCCACCACCAGCTTTACGCCCGCCGGCAGCACCACGCCCCTCACCATCAATCTAGATGGTGCGATCGCCGTTGATCCCATCCACAATTTGGCCCTAGCCGTCAATTCCGGCAGCGGCACGATCACCCCGCTTTATCTCGGCACCATTCAGCCGCTGCAGATTGAAAGTGTGTCCACGCCGCCCGTCGATGCCAATGACGGCGCGGTAATGCCCGCCACGCTGTCGCAATCCGTGCTCATCAACTCCACGGCTCTGCCGCAGTCCATCGGCGGCATCCAGATTTTCGGCCGCGGCTTCAACAGTACGTCGATGGTCCGCCTCGATGGCGTGCCTCTGCCGCCGTCCGATGTGAGCTACTCGAGTTCCAAGCCTAACGAACTCGACATCACCATCCCGGCCACCAACGGCGCGCAGAACATCCTCACCGGTCCGCGCAATTTCGGCATGGACGTCGCCAACTCGGACGGCTCGCACTCCAACGTGATGGACTTCCGCGTGGTCGAGGCCATTCCGATACCGGCCTGCACTGGGGTCAACGCCGCTCCTGGCGCGGTGGCCATTGTCAACGACCTGGTCGGCAGCAAGAAAAATTACGCGGTGGTCACCGAAACCGGGTGTGCGCAAGTGGCGCTCATCAGCCTCAATCCGGACGCCACCTTTGCCACCTTCACCACGATCGCCGCGGGCAATGGACCTACCGGCGTGGCGACCATCCCGCGCTTCGGTTACGCCGTCGTCAGCAATGAGACAGACGGGACCGCATCCATCTTGAACCTGACCAACGGCACGAAAGTTGTGGCCGACGTCAGTGTCGGGAAAAATCCTGAAGGCGTGGCTATCGAACAAGAAACCGGCCTCGCGGTCGTCGTCAACGAAGGCAGCAACACCGCTACCGTCATTGACATGACTCCGCTGCAGGCTTCCCCCGTCGGTACCCTCGCGCCGCTCACCACCGCCACCGATCAGGAACCTATCGCCGTAGCCATCGATCCCGACGGCGGCACCAACGCTACGGGCCTGGCCGTTGTCACCACCCTCGATATTTCCACCACCCCGGCGGAGGGCGCCCTCGATCAGGTGGATCTCAGCCTGGCCATTCCGGCCAAGGATTCCGTGGCCACCACCAGCATTGGGTCCATTCCCACGGGCATCATCTATGACCCAGCGGCCGGACTCTTCTATGCCACGGAGAGCGATTCCAACTCTTTCATCTCTTACAATCCGACCACCGGCGGGACGCCCTCCACCATTCAAGTGGGCATCAATCCCTACTCCGTAGCCTCTAATTTCCAGACCAGCAGCATCCTGACGGTGAACGCGGACAGCAATACGATCAGCATCATCGACTCGCAGACATTCCAGACCAAAGCTACCTTGGGCATTGGCAGCGCTTCACTTTTCTCTGCCGCCATCGAACCGTTCTCGAACCTCGCGGTNNGCCGCGGCTGCACGCTTTGTCGTTGCGGAGGCCGCGTCTGGTCGGCTATAGTATGAAGTTTGCAAAGCGCCTTGCGGGCCTGGTGTGCGGCCCCGGTTTTGCCTTGCGCAGGAATTTCTCGCCAATTTTATATAAAAGTGGCGCAGGTCAGACGGAACCCGTCTGGCCAAAACTTAAGGAGAATACAGTGAATCGCAGATTTGTATTTCACACCGCCGCGCTGCTCGCTCTGTCGCTGCTCGGCACCGCCGCAATCCAGGCGCAAGGCACCGCCCCAGGCGCGGCCTCGTCCGGCAAAGTCGGCGTCGTAGATGTGCGCCAGGCCATCGTGGCCACCGCCGAAGGCAAGCAAGCTTCCGCGGAATTGCAATCGCAGTTCGCCGCTCGCCAGTCGGAGCTCGAGGGCCTGAACAAGGAAATCGCCGACATCCGCCAGAAGCTTTCCCTTGGCGACAAGCTCAGCCAGGACGAAGGCACGCGCTTGCAGCGCCGGGGCGAACTGCTGACGCGCCAATTGCAGCGCAAGCAGGACGAGTATCAGGAAGACGTCAACGCCGCCCAGGCCGACGTGGTCGACCGCATCGGCCGCAAGATGATCGATGTGCTGGACCGCTACGCGCGCGAAAACGGGTTCGTCATCGTGTTCGATTCTTCCGCGCAAAATTCCCCGGTCCTGTACAAGTCCACGCAGATCGACGTGACGCAGGACATCATCCACCTCTACGACCAGGCTTATCCAGTCAAGAGCGGCACGCCGGCCACCAGCAAGCCCGCGGCGAGCAAGCCCGCGACTCCGCCGCCCGCCAAGCCCAACCGTTAGTTCTCATCGCGGCGTGGTTCGCGCCGCGCAGCATTGGCTATCCGACGAAAAACCCCCGCGCACTTTGCGCGGGGGTTTTTGTTTTTCCGTTGAGCAGGCCAGCGCTCTTCAGCCTGCACTCTGGTTTTGCTGTGCGCGCTCTGCGGTCTTTGTGTAACTCTTTGGTTGAACCTTGCGCCCTACGGCTTCTCCGGTGGCTCCGCGTCCGGCGGCGGCACGTTCTTCGGCGCACCGATGGTATTCGTGGTATCCACCGAAAACAACTTGAAATCCGTAAGCGTATGACTGTGGTGATAGCGCTTCCCATGCAGCTCCAGGTACATATCCGCGTACCACGGCAGCCATAACTCCGAAGCGCCATTGCCAAAGCTCACCGGTCCATAATCGATCGACAAATGATCGCGCGCCAGTTCTAAATCCTTTATCGGCTCGCGCAAATCAGACTCCACGTGCAGCACGTTGTAGCTGCTCGCCGCCACCCACACGCGTCCCTTCAGGGGAATCTCTTCCGTCTTCGTTTTCGTCTCCCATAGCCGCAGATACGACTTCATCCCCGGGCGCTGCTCAAAATGCAGAATCCATGCCGCCTTGCCGCGCCATTGCCCCAGGCCCTCGCACTTGAAACTCAGCGCTTTGGCAAATCCCGGGTGAAACACGTCCACGCCCAGGCTCACCAGTCCCACCGTCGCCAGCGACGTCGGAAATTCATCGGTATTCTTTCCGCCGTCCCGCCGCTCATCCAGAAACACCAGCCCATCCTTGGATTTTTCCGTGAACACCATGTACTGAAAATTCTTGTCGCGGATCTGCGTCACTTCGCCTTTGCCGTTCACCTCTTCGTGCTGGATGTGCTCGGTGGCCAGAAATTTTTCCAGACTCTCCAGTTGCCGTTCGGTGTTCGCGCTGGTGCGCTCCATCACGTCGTCCACCGCGCAGGGCACGTCCGACGCCACGCTGGGCGCCGCGCTATCGACATTGGGCGGAGCCCACGCCGTCACCGTCGCCGCCTCCATTGTCGGCAACAGGGCGGCGCTCGCCGTCGACGCTTTCCCAGTCTCCGCACCCGGCGCACCCGGCGCCGTGATCGCCACTTCAGACGTCGCGCCGGCCGTCGCCAGACTATCCAGTTGCGCTCTGGCCACCGCCGCACTCGGGGCGTTCGGATAATCATGCAGCACGCTCTTCAGCTCCAGCGCCGCGCCCTCCCGATTTCCCTCGGCTTCCAGCACTTCGCCCAGCAGCGTGCGCGCCGGCGCAGCATTCTCCCCGCCAAACTCTTCCGCCCGCTGTGCATGCTCCTGCGCCTTGGGATAGTTCCGCAGTTGCGCGTAGGCATTCGCCAGCAGCAGGTGGGCCCGCGAAGAGTTGCTGTTCACTTGCAGCGCCTTCTCGAGCGTCTGCACCGCCGGCGACCACTGGCTGGTGTCCACCTGCACATACCCCAGCCCGAGCAGCGCCTTCTCGTTCGTTGGAGCGTTCGTCACGGCCTTCTGAAAGTGCTGGCCCGCCGAGGAAAGGTCATGTCCATCGAGCGCCAGCATTCCCAGCAAATACGCCACATCTCCGTTGTTGGGCGCCAGTTGCTCGGCCTTGCTTAAGTGCTTCAGCGCCTCGGCGTTCTTTTTCTTCTGCATCGCCGCCATGCCTTTATCGATCTCTTTCACCGCGTTCGGTGGCACTACCACCGGCCGGCCTCCCGTGGCCACCTCGGACTCTGGGTGCAGATAAACGAAAACGTACTGGATCCGGTTTGTCACCGACTGCAATACCTCGACTTGCTCCTTCACCGGCTTATATCCCGTAGCTTGCACTTCCACGCGGCAATCTCCAAACGGGACGCTCAAAAACTGCGCTACGGGCCCGTCGTCCTTCGCCGGCCGCGTCAGATTTAACCCCACGAGCGGGCAGTTCAGTTTAACCATAGCCGTTTCAGTAAGTTGCAGACCGGATGCCTCTCGCACGCTGACATACACGTGCGAACCCGCCGAACTCAACACCGCCACGTTCGAGGAGGCCCCCATGCTCGGGTTAATCACGCTCGTCGGGTTCGTCGCGTCATCCCCCTGCCCTCGCGATTCGCAGACCAAGACCGCCGCCAGCAGGCATACCCATGCCGCACGTGTCGCGATAGACCGGTATTTCAGACGATTCGACATGCCACACCCCTGAGGACTGTCACTGTAGCCTGCAAAGCTGTGGTTCCCTGGCGGGAGCCACGGCGCTACCTTGGAGGCGTTAGTATACTCAGGCTGGCACGGTTTTTCAGCATCAGCAAAGCGGCAAGTCCCGCTCCCTGGCCACCGTATCTTGCTTTTGCCGTGTAGCCGGAATATACTCTTCTTTCGCTCTGAAGCGGGTCGCACGGTCAGTGGGCGCAAGCCCACTTTTTTGTTGCCGCCGGTTGCAGTGCACGCCGGCCGGGTTCGGTTGGGGAGTCTCCGCGTGATTCTGGATAAAATCCGGGATGCCGCCGAGCGGGTCGCCCGTTCGGAAGGCTTGGAAATCGTTGACGTTGAGTGGAAAGTTGGCCGGGAGCGCTTCTTAAGGGTGTACATCGACCGGGTACCCACGCCAGCGGGCCGGTCGTCCAACGGCCATGCGGGGGAAGGGATCCGAAGTGAAGGAGTCGAGGGGGTGGAAGCCCCTAAGTCACCCTACGCCCAGATCAGCCACTCGGATTGCGAGCGCGTCAGCCAGCAACTGAGCGTCATCCTCGACGTTGAGGATTTGATTCCGGGCGCCGCGGGTTACACGCTGGAAGTCAGCTCCCCCGGTATGGATCGCGCTTTGACCAAGCCCGAGCATTTCACGCGTTTCGCGGGCCGGCTGGCGAAGATCACCACTGCGGAACCGGTGGGCGACGCCAAGTTTTTTGAAGGCCGCTTGGCCGGCTTCAGCGACGGCAAGGTGCATCTCACGCTGAAGGGAAAGGAAGCTCGCACCGTGGAGCTCCCGTTGCACGTGATTCGCAAGGCGAATCTGGTCGTGGAGTTTTAAAGGCCCTGCAGTTGGGGCCACGAGATTTTTGCAAGCACTGGAGATGTAAAGGTACAAATGGCGAATTTGCTCTATCAACAGATCGAAATGCTCAGTCGCGAGAAGCACATCGAGCCCGCGGTCGTGGTGTCCGCCATCGAAGACGCCATGTGCGTCGCCGCGCGCAAATATTACAAGACCGAAGAGGATTTGCGCGGCAAGTTCAACTCCGAGACCGGCCAAGTCGACGTGTTTTCCGTCATCACCGTGGTCGAGGAAGTTGTCGACCCCACCAAGGAAATCAGCCTCGAGGACGCACGCAAGAAGAATCCCGAAGCCGTCGTGGGCACGGAAATCCTCACCAACAAGCCCACCGACGTGCTGGGCCGCATCGCTGCGCAAACCGCCAAGCAGGTTATCCTGCAAAAGGTCCGCGAAGCCGAGCGCGATACCATCTTCAACGAATACAATGGCCGCGTCGGCGAACTCGTCACCGTCATCGTCAAGCGCGCGGAAGGCCCGGACCTCATCGTCGATATGGGCCGCACGGAAGCGCGTCTGCCCAAGCGCGAGCAGTCCAAACTCGAAACCTATAACATCGGCGAACGCCTGCGCGTGGTTATCAAAATGGTGGACCGCGCCGCCAAAGGCCCGCAGGTCATCGTCTCCCGCGCCGACGCCAGTCTGGTCCAGCGCCTCTTTGAAATGGAAGTGCCCGAAATTTACGACGGCACGGTGCAGATTCGCTTCGCCGCGCGCGAAGCCGGCGAACGCACCAAAGTCGCCGTGGCCAGCCGCGACAAAGACGTTGATCCCGTGGGCGCCTGCGTCGGCATGAAGGGCATGCGCGTGCAGTCCATCATCCGCGAACTGCGCGGTGAAAAAATTGACATCATCCCGTTCAGCGAAGAAACCGTGGCCTTCGCGCAAAAGGCGCTCAGCCCCGCGAAAGTCACGCGCGTGCAGATCGTCGACCCGGAAAATCACAAGCTCGAAGTCATCGTTGAGGATTCGCAGCTCTCCCTGGCCATCGGAAAAAAAGGCCAGAACGTACGCCTGGCCAGCAAGCTCATCGGCTGGGACATCGACATCAAGAGCGAGGAAGAGAAGCGTCGCGAAATCGAAGAGCAGATGACCGCGCTCACCGCGCCCACCACGCCGCTCACCGCGCTCGCCGGTGTCGGCCCCAAGACTATCGAGAAGGTCGAAGCCGCGGGCATCACTAACGTCGAGCAGCTCGCCGGCATGACCCCCGAGCAGCTCATGGAAATTCCGGGCATCGGCGAAAAAATGGTGGACAAGATCTACCAGGCGGTTAACCGCTTCTACGAAGGTGGCGGCGAAGCTGGTGTAGCCACAGGCGAAGCTGAAATCAACGAAGGCGAAGAGATTGCAGAAGCCGCCGAGACCGCGGAAGCTGGCGAAGTGTCTTCCGGCGAAACCGGTGAATCCGCCGCTGCTGAGACCACGGAAACTGCCGCAACCGATGGCGCGGAACAAGCCGATACGCATGAAGCGTCGGCTGCAGAGTCCCCCAATGCAGAAGCATTGGAAGCGGAAGCATCTGCAACCGACGCGCACGCCGCTCCAGACGAAATCCCTTCGGCGCCCACCGAGCACCACGAGGCCGGGCACGACCATCACGATAAGGAATCTTCGGAGCCCTAGAATCCACACGGTGGCACGCGTGGGGGCGAATTGTCGCCTCAGCGCACCAGGCTCGCCCGACGCCTGCCACAACGCACGAAACAGGGCGCGAAGCACAGGCCAACGGAACCTGAGAACGACGGAGCGGGAAGCGCAGTAAACGGCACGAGCAAAGATTCGGAACAGACGACCGCCACGCGGTCCATAGGATTAAATGAACGACGCAAATCAAGTACGCATCAACGAACTGGCCCGTGAACTCGAGGTCAAGGCCAAAGCCATCATTGACCTCCTGCCGGGTTACGGTGTCACGGAGAAAAAGACGCACTCCAGCTCCATCCCCGTCGACGTCGCGGAAAAAGTTCGCAGAAAACTAGCAGGCGGCGCTGACGAAGAGCCCGCCACGCCCGCCGCCGCATCACCGAAACCGGCCACCGCTCCGAGCGCCCCGGCTCCGCAAGCGCCCGCTTCTCCAGCGTCCAGCGCACCCGGAGCAGTTGCCCCTGGGCCGCCAGCGCCCCCCGTCCGGCAAGCTGTTCCNNGCCGCGCCGTCGCAGAGCGGTACAGGCACTGGGACGCGCCCAATTGCACCTCCGCCGTCGGTGTTGCCGTCAGGGGTGTTACCGCGTTCGCCTGCTCCTGCTTCCGCACCCACTGGCTCCGCGGCGTCATCTGTGGCCACGTCACCTTCGCAGGCCGCCGCACCAGCAACCGCGCCGGCAGTTCCGGCGAGCCCCACGGCAACTCCTTCGCAGCAGCCCTCGGCTGCCGCGCCCTCCACTGCTTTCGCAACTCCCGGCGCTGCTCCGCAACGTCCGCCCGTGCCTCCGGTGCGCCCGGCAACGGCCCAAGTTCCAGCGGGTCAATCCATTCCGCCACGCCCCGGCGCGCCGTCGCAGGGCGTGCGCCCAAACCCGCAAGCTCCTCTGCGTCCCGGCCAGTCCGGCTCGCAACCGGTTCGTCCCGGCGCAGTTCCGCCGCGTGCGCCCGGCGCGCAACAACCCGGCGCTCCTGGCATGCGCCCCGCTACTGCTCCCGGCGCCGCCGGAGCACGTCCCGCAGCCCCGGCGCGTCCGCCTCTTCCAACTGGCAACCGCGGTCCGTTGCCCACCGGCAATCGCGGGCCAGTACCCGGCACCACGCCCGGCTCTCGCCCTGGCGGACCTCGCCCCGGTCAACCCATGCGCCCCCAGCAATCCGGCGGGGGGGCCGGCGGCACCGGCCGCAGCTACTCGCCGCGCCCCACCACTCCTGGCGGTCCCGGCGCACCCGGGCGTCCTTTTGAACAGCGCCGCGGCCCTCTGCCGACCGGAACTCGTCCCGGCCCGCGTCAACCCGGCCGCCCCGGCATGCTCCCGCCGATGCCGGATTCCAAGGCTCCGTCCAAGGCCGAGCCCGGCAAGCCGCTCTACACGCGCAAGCCGACCTCGCGCCAGCGCCCCGGCGCCGATAAGCGCGAACAAGAAGGCGAGCGCAAGCTGCATCCGACCCGCCAGCGCCCCGGCTTCGGCGATCGCCGGGCCGCCGCGGTCATTGCTCCGCCCGAGCCTCGCGCGCCCCGCGAGGTGGCCATCACCGAAGGCATTACCATTCGCGAACTCGCCGAGAAGCTCGACGTGCGCGCCAAGGAATTGCTAAAGACCTTGCTCGATCGCGGCGTTTTCGCCAGCATCAACCAGGCGCTCGACGTCCCCACGGCCACCACGCTGGCCGAGGCCTTCAGCGGCGTCGTCAGTGTGGTCTCCCTCGAAGAGGAGATGGTCCTCGAGGTCGCCAAGGAAGAGACCAAGGAAAGCCTGAAGCCGCGTCCGCCGGTGGTCACCGTCATGGGCCACGTGGACCACGGCAAGACCAGCCTGCTCGACGCCATTCGGTCGGCGGACGTCGCCGAGGGCGAAGCCGGCGGAATCACCCAGCACATTGGTGCGTACAAAGTCGCCGTGGGCGATCGTAGCGTGGTGTTCATCGATACGCCGGGTCACGAAGCTTTCACCCGCATGCGCGCTCGCGGCGCCAAAGTTACGGACATCGTCATTCTCGTCGTCGCCGCCGATGACGGCGTGATGCCGCAAACCAAAGAAGCTATCGACCACGCCCGCGCCGCCAAAGTTCCCATGATCGTGGCCATCAACAAGATCGACGCTCCGGGCGCGCAGCCCGAACGCGTCAAGCGCCAATTGTCCGATCTGAATCTCGTGCCCGCGGAATGGGGCGGCGACACCGAGTTCGTCGAAGTCAGCGCCAAAAAGAAAACCGGCATCGACAAACTTCTCGAAATGGTGCTGCTGGTCGCCGATTTGCGCGAACTGCGCGCCAATCCCGACGCTCCCGCCACCGGCACGGTCCTGGAATCCCGCGTGGACAAAGGCCGGGGTCCCGTAGCCACGGTGCTCATCCAGAACGGTACCCTCAAGGCTGGCGACTTCTTTATTTGCGGGGCCGTTTTCGGCAAGGTTCGCGCTATGTTTGACGATCGCGGCCGCCCCGTGGTTGACGCGCCGCCATCCACGCCCGTCGAAGTTCTGGGTCTGCAGGGCGTTCCTGAAGTCGGCGACCATTTCCAGGTCACCGACGAAGCCAAGGCACGTCACATCGTGGACTATCGCCAGGGCAAGCAGCGCGATGCGCAGATGGCCCGCACCAGCGGCGCGCGCATCACCCTCGATCAGTTGCACGAACAGCTCAAGGCCGGCGACGTCAAGGAACTCAATCTGGTCATCAAGGCCGACGTGCAAGGCTCCGTCGAAGTGCTCAGCGAAATGCTCCCGCGCCTCTCGACGGACCAGGTCAAACTGAAAATCATCGGCTCCGGCGTTGGCCCGGTTAAAGAAAGCGACGTGGTGCTGGCTTCCGCATCTGGCGCGATCATCATCGCCTTCGGCGTGCGGCCGGACCGCAAAGCGGCGGATCTGGCACATCAGGAACACGTCGAAATCCGCACGCACAACATCATTTACGAAGTTTCCGACGAAATTAAAAAAGCCATGGAAGGCCTGCTCGACCCCATCATCACGGAGAGCTACCTGGGCCGCGCGGAAGTGCGCAACACCTTCAAGGTCAAGGGCATCGGCACTATCGCCGGGTGTTACGTCACCGATGGCGTGCTCAAGCGCGACGCGCAGATTCGCGTAAATCGCGACGGCGGGGTCATCTACACCTCGAAGCTCAGTTCGCTCAAGCGCTTCAAGGACGACGCCAGCGAAGTACGCACCGGCTTCGAGTGCGGCGTAGGCATCGCCAATTTCAACGACGTGAAAGTGGGCGACCAACTGGAAGCCTACCAGGTGACCAAGACACAACCCGGCGCCGGGGCGTAGGAATTTCCGAGGCCGGACGGCGTCCGGCCCCTGGGTCATCGCAGCGCGGTAAGCGCTATGTCGCAGGCGGTTTCCGGCGAGGCGGACCGCAAAATGAAAAGCCATGCCCGTCGGCCTACTCACTCTCGAGCTGCACATCGCCGACGCGCAGTCGCTGAAAGACAAGCGGCAAATCCTGCGCAGCCTGAAAGATAAATTACGCCGCGAATTTAACGTGGCGGTGGCGGAACTCGAGCACCACGACGTCTGGCAGCGTTCCGTAGTCGGCATCGTGACCTTGTCGAACGAAGAGAAGCATTTGAAGGAAGTGCTGAACAAGGTTCTGGACGAAGCGGACCGCATTCTGGGCTCGGCGCTGATCAGCCAGAACTTTGAAATCATGTAAGTCAGTCATTCGCGCGCCGCTGCCGGTCCCCGCAGCGGCCAATCGATGCCATGTTGCTCTTTGCGAAATGTTTTTGCCATGCGTTTTTGCTTTCCAACGCATCCTAAGTATTTAATGATGTCCAATACAGAAAGTCGGGGACGTCGATGAGCCCAACCAATCACCGTCACGAACGCGTGGGCGAAGAAATCGCCCACGAAGTGAATGCCATGCTGGCCGGGGAACTGAAAGATCCGCGCCTCGAAGGCCACGTGGTGGTCAGCGAAGTACGCGTGCAGTCCGACATGAAACATGCCCGCGTATTCATCAATATGCGCGACGGCAACGCCAAGGAACAGCGCGACGCGATCAAAGCCCTGGAACACGCGCAGGGCTATATCCGCAGCGAACTGATCGAACGGCTGCAATTGCGCCGCCTGCCGGAGTTGCACTTTATTCTCGATCACTCGCAGGAATACACCGAGCGCATCGAGCAATTGCTGCGCGACATGAAGAAGGACAAGCCCGCAGCGCCGTAAGTGGACCGGCAACAGGTTTTGTAGCGACGCCCTTCGGGGGGCATGCCGCCAACGGCAGAAAAACGCAACGCTACAGCAAGAAGCAAACGATTTGACGCCCTAAAGTCCGCCGCTACAAAGCACGCGCGAAAAAACTATGCCTCGACAACCGCAGCCTGCGCCCTATGACGGCGCCTTGGTGATTGACAAACCGCAAGGCAAAACATCGCACGATGTGGTGGATGCCGTACGCCACGTGGCGGGCATGCGCCAGATCGGCCATCTTGGCACGCTCGATCC
>PMOV01000101.1:23252-45418 GCA_003161195.1 Acidobacteriota bacterium
GCTAAAAGCCGTGGAAGTGGAACTCTACGAATATCGGCTGACGGGCATAGACGGCAACCTGGCGCGCTTCGTGATTGAATGTTCATCGGGCACGTACATCCGTTCGCTGGCGCATGAAATGGGACAGCAACTGGGCTGCGGCGCGCACCTTGCGGAGATCAAGCGCACCGCCGTCGGAGAATTCTCCATCGAGCAGGCCATCAAACTGGAAGAATTGGCGGAAGCCAGTAGAGCGGGCAAATTTGCCAATTGCCTGATTCCACTGGAAGCGCTGCTGCCGAATTTTCCGCGCATTGACGTGCTGCCGGTGATCGAGAAGCGGGTGCGTCACGGCTCGAAGTTCAACATCACGGTTTCGCAGCTGATGCCTGGACGTACGGCGCTGGCACCTGGCGCGACGCAAGAACTGGATGGCGGCGAGCCGAAGCCCCCACGCTTGCGCGTCTTCGGGCAACAGAAATTAATCGCTATCGCGGAAGCCGTCGTGCCGCGCACCTACCAACCCATTGTGGTCTTTGAGCCGCTTGCGTAGCCTTCTAGCGAGGGTACTGGGACTCTGAAATCGTGTGCTAAAGTTGGCTAAATTCCAGCTTTCGAGGCTTTAGGCCCCCCTAGGGTTTTGCGTAAGTGCGGATTCTAGTAGGGTTAAAGTCCCGTGTTTTGATATAGTTTCGTAAGTGTTCATTTTGCAAGGGTTATGACCCCATTTTAGTTACTAGCTTGCTAAGATGTGTACCGGTACTCTCAAAGAAAATAGTACTGGGGGGCGGACAAGTTTGTCGAGCGGTTGAACTGGGGTCCGAGACCCGGGGAAAAACCTCGACGAAGGCAGACGTACATGCGACGCGCAGGCGCGCGATTTTCGGGTTGCGAGGCCGCGTTTTGACGGGCGATACTTTTCTCTCAGGACTGCTAAATTCATGCCGGCTACGAGCCCAGCCCATTCGCAGAACACTGCCGCAGAAACGACGAACCTGATCACAGTCTCCCGAACCTCGCCGCGCGAGGCAACGAGCCTCTGCGAGGAACTGGAGTGCGGGAATATTCTCTATTTTTCCGAGCCGCCATTTCTGATTCCCGCGGAGGATCGCGAGGCGCTGCTGGGGCAGAAGCAGAGCAGCGCGGCGTTTCACAAGAACGTGGCGTATCGCCCCGCGGAGGATCGCGTTACCGGCCTAGACGAGAGTGACGCTGCGGGAGCCGAGCGACTGCACGCGATCCTGCGCGGGTATTCGCAGAGCGCGATGAAATTCCTCGGCGAGTTGCTGACACCCTACGCCGGGAAGTGGAAGCTGGACTATGCGAGCTTTCGTCCCATCGAGGAGCGCGGGCGCGTAGCGCGTCTGCACGCCCGCAATGACTTGCCGCATGTGGACGCTTTTCCCACACGGCCGACGAACGGCGACCGCATCCTGCGGCTGTTCACAAATATCAATCCCACGCAGAGCCGCGTGTGGATGACGGCGCCGCCGTTTGCGGCGATCGCGCCGTATTTTGCGAAATCCGTCGGCTTGCCAGCGGCGCAATGGCAGGGCGCCCTGAGCGCGAGCCTGCGGAAACTTGCCCGTGCGGTGAACTGGCCCGGTGCGCGGCGGTCGCCTTACGACCAGTTCATGCACGCGTGCCACAATGCCATGAAGGAAGACACGGCATTCCAGCAGTCCGCCGCGATGCAACGCTGGGAATTTCCGCCGAATGCAACGTGGATGGTGTTGACCGATTGCGTGAGTCACGCGGTGCTGGAGGGACAGTATGCCCTGGAGCAAACGTTCATCATTTCGCGCGCAGCGATGGTGCGCCCGGAGCTGGCGCCGGTAGCCATCCTTGAGCGCCTCGCAGGACACCCGCTAACCGGGGCGTAAGACTAAAGGCTGTCGTCGGCGCCGCACAACAGCAACTTGCTTCTCGCGTGATTGTTATCAAATTTGCTGCGACGGTAGGGGTCGTAGTTTTCCGCAACGTCTGCCCGTACGCTGTTGTTACGGCCCGAGGATCGGCGGGGGAAAGCGCACAGGCTGAAGCCCGTGCTACCAAAGGCAGGACGATGCCGCGGAGCATACCGCTCATAGGCAGGAATGCCTATGCTACCTAACGTTTACGGCTGGGTTGTCAGGAAATCCTTGGCCGAAAGTTTATCGATTCGGCGGCGGCTGCTGCGAGGGCGGCTCTGGCTGTGGCTGCGTAGGGGGCGGTTGCTGCGGCGCTTGGGTGGGCGGCTCGCCCTGCGGCGGCCCTGTTTGTCCGGGCTGAGTCGCCGGCGGTGTTTGTCCGGGTTGACTCCCAGGTGTGCCGGGCTGGCTCGCGGGTGGGGCAGCGCCGGGCGGCTGGGCCGGAGGGGGCGGCGGTGGATTGGCGGGCTCCCCGCCCGGCTGAGGCAGCGGTTGCCGACCGAAATCAGGACGACCGCCTCCGCTCGATATGGAGCCCTGCCCACCCTGGGGCTCGCCGCGACCGGCGTAAATCGTTCGCGCATGGCGGTCCGGCGCGCGCAACTCTCTTGGCGTCACCACGATGAGCAACTCGGTGTCTTGATAGGTATCGCTATGGTCGCCGAAGGCGTAACCGAGCGGACCGGGAATCTCCGCGAACCCAGGGAGACCGGTGATGGAGCGCGTTTCCTCGCGGTCGCTGAGTCCGCCGAGAACCGTTGGCTCGTCTTCTTTCAAACGCACGGTCTGGCTCAGGGTACGATTGGACAAAATCGGGATGCCGTTGATGGCGGCGTTGGCAAGGGCGCGAATCTCAAATTCCAATTGCAGCGTGACTTCGTGGTTGGGATGCAGGGTAGGCGTAGCCTTCATTTTGATGCCCAAATCCTCAAACTCGGCGCCCGGATACGGCGTCTGCCCGGAGGTGCCGTTGTTGCTGGCGGCAAAGGCTGAAGAATCGAGGACCACGCCGACCACGCCGGAGCCGGAAACGGAACCAGAGGCAACGAAAGCTACGTCTGGCAAGCCATCGTTGCTGGTACTAAGCGCGGAAGTGATGATCGCGCTGGGCCCAGCGGGCACGGGGAGCTGCACCCCCTGCGCGAGCAAGCCGCCGGCGGTGAATGTGCCGTCGCCATTGGCGACAAAGAAACTGAGCGTGGCGCTACCTTCATTGGTGACGGCTAAATCGGGTGTGGCGCCGCCGCTGAAGCTGGCGGCCACGATGCCGGTGGGATCGGTGGCACCGACGCTAAAGGGGGAGTTGGCGGCGGCAGTGAACGCGCCGGCGGCATTGGCGCTACCAAGATACACCGAGATGGTGCCGTCGAACTGATTCACTACGGCAAAGTCGGTAACGCCGTCAGCGTTGAAGTCACCGGTGGCAATGGCGGTGGGGATGTTGCCTACCGCGATGGGTGAGCCGGCGGCCTGCGTGAAGGTGACGTTTAGATTGCTGTCGACGCTGCTCAGCCAGATGACCACGCCGCCCACGGTGGCAGTACCACCGGGAAGTGTCGGGTTCTGCGCGACGATGGCCAAGTCCGTTTCATTGGTGGTATTGGCGGCATTGTTGAAAAAGCCTGTGGCCAACGCGACGGGGCCACGCTCGACGATGGGCGCGGTGTTGTCGAGCAGGAAGGGCGAGGCGGGAAATTCCGTGAAGGTGCCGTCGCCATTGCCGCGGAAAAGCGAAATGGTGTTGTCGCCTTGATTGGCTACAGCGATGTCCAGAAAGCCGTCGCCATTAAAATCCTGCACCACCACGGCGCTGGGATTTTTGCCCACGGTAATGGGGGAGTTGGGAGCCTCGACGAAAGTGCCGTCACCATTGCCGAGCAGAATGGAGATGGTGTTGGAGGCGGCGTTGACGAGGACCAGGTCATCGGGCTGGGTGGCGGTGAACTTGGTGGTGTCATTGCGGAAGACGCCGGTGGCTACGGCGACTTGGCCGGCTTCCGTGGTGGCGTTGAGGGGCGGAGTAAGCGGTGGATTGCTTACCGTAAGGAAGTTTCCGTTGTCCTGATTCTGCAAAATGGTGAAGGATGTGGTTCCCGAGTTGTTATAGACGACGGCGAGGTCCGGCTGCGTGCCGCCGGTGAAGTAGTTTGCAACGAGCGCCGAAGGGTTGGCGCCCACGGTGAACTGCGTGAGCGGAAAACTAGTGGGGCTGAAGTTGGCGAGTCCGGTGAGGGCGATGTTGTTGGTGGTGCTGGAGCCGCCGGTGAGGCTGCCGGAGAGCAGCGAAAGAGTGATGGGATAACGGTCGCCGACGAAGAAAGTGGCGGGCTTGCCATTCTGCGCGCGCAAGAGAACTTCACGGCCGCTACGCAGCACGGAGAGCGACTGGGAAAAATTGGCGGCCACGGAGCCGAGTGTGACGAGGAAAGTGCTGTCGCCGCCGCCGATGGGCAAAATGGAGGTGGCGCTGGAAATGCCGTTGCCGGTGAGAATGGAGGCCAAGGCGGTGAGTGCGCTGGCGGCGGTGGTGGCGGCCGCGAGCGTGCTGATCTGCTGGGGCGTGAGGACCGTTGCCTGGAGAGGAAATGGCGTGGTGAGGCCGAGGTTGCGCGCCGTGCCGGAGTCGACCTCGAGCAGTTCGATCTCGAGCAGCACTTCGCCGCGAGCGCGCTCCGCCTGCTGCACGATTTCGCGGGCCAGCGCCAGGCGCTCCGGAGTGTCGCGCATGGTGATGGCGCGGGCGGCGGCGTTCAGTTCCATGTGCGTGCTGCCGGTGAGCTCGCGCAGGACGCGCAGCAATTCGGTCATGTCTTCATTGGCCACGGAGTTGGGCAGGGGAAAAGTCTCTTCGCCAACGATGGCGTACTGCTTGTGCTTCTCGGCGGTGTTGGGGGCGACGTACATGAGCTTGTCGTCCAAGGGTCGATAGAATGTGCCGGTTTCCGTGCCGAGAATGTTCATGGCGGTGGTGAAATCCACGTCCGAGGCGCGAAATTTTACCGGGCGCGAGGTCACATCGTTGTCGAAAGAGACCTGGATGCCGAACTGCTGCGCCACCTGTTCGTAGGCGTTGCGCGTGTCGCCGCGGATGTTGAAGGTGCGTTTGCCGGGCTTGGGCTTTATTTTCGGGAAATCGTCGGGGATGACGGTCTGCGGCGGAAGCTCGTCGTCCATGGATTTCATTTCGAGGAGGCGCTCGGCGAGCACGGTGTTGCCGGGATCGATGCGCAGGCCCTTGTTGAGCTCGGCGGTGGCATCCACCAAGCGGCCGGAGAGGGCGTAGCGTTCGGCGGCTTCGGCGTGCTGACGGATTACTTTCGAGCGTAGAGCGGCTTCGCGTTCCAGGATGGCGCGATTTTTTGGCGCCTTCTGAGCAGCTTCCTGATAATCGTGCCAGGCTTCCTCGGTTTTTCCGGCGGCGTCGGCTTTGTCGCCGCGATCAGCGGCTTTTTGTGCGGCGTAGTCTTCGGGGGGACGCGGTTCGTCCGGGCCGGGTTCTTGGGGCGATGGAATGCGTGCGAAAGCGTTGATCCCGCTGAAGAAGAGAAGCAGACTCAGCGCGGCGCAGAGGAACGCGCAAGGGGCGATGCCAGCAAGCGCGATGCCGCGGGCAAGCGTTGCGGAGGTGAGTTGGGCGCGGGACATGGGCGTCTTTGGCAAAGGAATCATTCTACCGTAGGCTGGGAGGAGGGAAAGCGGACTAGAATAGTCCGGTTGACGTAAGTGACTAGGAGCGGTAAACTTAGACCGTACTTGCAAATCATTAGCAACTGGAGAATCTTAGTGCTTTCTGCGTTTTTGATTGCCTTGCGCGAGGGTGTCGAAGCGGCGCTGGTGGTCGGCATCATACTGGTTTATCTCTCCCGCACCGGGCGGCAGCAACTGGCCCGGTTCGTGTGGTCCGGCGTGGCGGCTGCGGCGGCGCTGAGCCTGGCCGTGGCTATCGCGCTGCAACGCTGGCAAATCAGCGAAGACGGCTTTGAAGGCGTGCTGCTGCTGGTGGCGGCCTTCTTCGTTGTTACGATGATCGTTTGGATGAATCGCGTTGCGCGGCATTTGAAGAAAGATATCGAGTCAAAGGTGGAGGCTTACACAGCGAAGGCGGGCCAAGCGGCAGGATGGGGGATTTTCTTTTTTGTTTTTTTGATGGTGGTGCGCGAGGGGGCGGAGCTGGCGCTGATTTTGCGCGCGGTGGAGCTGTCCAGCGAAGGGTTGCAGACTTGGATTGGAACGGCGGCGGGGATTGCGGCGGCGGTGGCAGTCGGGGTGTTCTTTTTTAAGGGCACCTTGCGCGTGCAGCTTTCGCGCTTTTTTGCCGTCACCAGCGTGATTCTCATGCTCGTGGCGCTGCAACTGGCGCTGACCGGCGTGCATGAACTCAGCGAGGCGCGCTGGCTGCCCTCCAGCAAAAACGAGATGGCGGTGATCGGCCCCATCGTCAACAATGAGATTTTCTTTTTTGTATTTGTTTTCGGAGCGGCGGCGTTGCTGATCTTCCGCGAATGGCAGACGGTTTCGCATTCGCGCGCGGCGCAAGAAGCCTCCACGAACGCCGAGAAGCGGCTGGTCGAATCGCGCAACCGGCGGCAACGGCGTTGGATGGCCGCCGCGGCGGTGGCTTCGCTGGCGGTGATCCTGGTACTGACGGCGGATTTTATTTATGCGCGGGCGAATTCGGCGCCGCCGAGCGCGCGCTTGATCGCCGCCAGCGGCAAGCAGGTGCGCGTGCCGATTAGCGAAGTCGACGATGGGAAGCTGCATATTTTCCTCACGGACGCTGGCGGCCAATCGCTGCGCTTTCTGGTGATCAAGAAGCCGAATGGGTGGGGCACGGCAATGGATGCATGCCGGATCTGCGGGGCGGAGGGCTACCGGCAGGATGGGCAGAATGTGATTTGCCGGCATTGCGGATCGGCGATCTATGTGCCGACGATTGGCGAGGCGGGCGGGTGTAACCCGATTGGCGTGCCGGCTCGTGTTGAGGGGACGGATTTGGTTTTGGATACGGCGGCGTTGACGCTGGCGACCAAAGAAATTCCGAAGTAAGCGACTTATTAAAATGTTTCTACGACTCGTTGCCGATTCGTTTACGCGGCGGCCGCGGCGCAAGCTGCTGACCGGTGCGGCGCTGGCGTTGGGCATGGCGGTGGCCACGGCGGCGTTGAGTGTGTCGCTGGATGTGGGGGATCGGCTGGCGCGGGAGTTTCGCAGCCTGGGCGCAAATTTGGTGGTGACTCCGGCGGCAGATTCTTTACCGCTGGAGATTGGCGGCGTGGATTACCGGCCGGCGAATTCTGGGGCCTACCTGGCGGTTGCGGACTTGCCGAAGATAAAATCCATTTATTGGCACAACAATATTATTGGTTTTGCGCCGCTGCTTGAAGCGCGCGCAATGGCTTTGCCGTTTGCGCTGGAAAACGGAAAATTGCGTCAGACGGCCAACTGGATCGAGGACGTACCGCTGATTGGGACGTGGGCCGATCATGGTGTGCCTTTGCCTGACGGCGGAGAGTTTCGAACTGGGATAGCGAAGACAAATCCCTGGTGGCGAATCGATGGGCAATGGTTTTCGGACGATGCCAGGGAATGCGTTGTTGGCACCGCTTTTGCTCAGAAGAATAAAGTCAAGATCGGAGACGAAATATCGTTCGCCGTTGGTGATGTCACAAAAATTCCGTCGCCGTTCAAAGTTATGGGGATCTTGTCGTCGGGCGGTCCCGAGGATAACTCCGTTCTGGTTGCGCTATCACAGGCGCAATTGTTGACCGGCCGGCCGGGGCAATATCGCAAGCTGTATGTTTCGGCATTGACCAAGCCGGAGGACAGCTTTGCGAAGCGCGATCCGAAGACGATGAATGCGGATGAGTTTGAGCGCTGGTCGTGCAGCCCGTATGTTTCGTCGATCGCGTATTCGATTGCGCAGGCGTTGCCGGGGACGGACGTGCGGGTGATCCGGCGCGTGGCCGAGGGCGAAGGAAATATTTTGACGCATGTGCGGACGCTGCTGTGGCTGGTGACGTTTGCGGCGTTGCTGGCGGCGGCGCTGGCGGTGGGAGCGTCTTCGGCGGCCAGCGTGATGGAGCGGCGGTCGGAAATTGCGTTGATGAAAGCGATTGGGGCGGGGCGCGGGTCGGTGGGGTTTTTGCTGGCGGCGGAGCAGTTGCTGCTGGCGCTGGTGGGTGGCGGGATTGGGTATGCGCTGGGCATTATTTTGGCGCGCATGGTAGGGGAGAGAATTTTTGGCGCGGCACCGGAGCCTTCGCTGCTGGTGTTTGTGATTATTTTGGGGCTCGCGGCGGGCGTGACGATGCTGGGCAGCGCCATTCCGCTGCGGCGGGCGGCGCATTTTCAGCCCGCGCCGATTTTGCGAGGCGAGTGATGGGCGGGTCGCTGGTTGGCAATCGCAAGATGTTCTGGCGCATCCTGCGGCGCATGCTGCTGGCCAATCGCGGGCGTGTGCTGGTGATTTTGCTGGCGCTGGCGGCAGGCGCGGCGATTACCGCGGCGATGCTCAATCTTCAGATCGATGCAAAACGCCGCCTCACTGCTGAATTTTCTGTTCTGGGCCCGAACATTTTAATTGTGCCCGCGCAAACGGATTCGGATGCCACTTCGAGAGCGACGCTCGACGAGAGAATTCTTGATGAAGTGCCGCCCACATCCCCCGATGGATGGACACCCGTGAATGCCTTGGGGTATTTGTACCTGCTGGCTGATGCATCGGGGCCAACTTCGCGAACATATCAGCCTGTCGTCATCGCGGGAGTGCGCAGCTCGCTTGCAGATAAGAGGGTCGCAGCGATGAGGCATAATCGGCGGCCGGTAGATGGACATTCTTGTATTGTGGGCGGCAAGGTTGCCGCGCAAATGCATCTTCAAGTAGGCGATCAACTATCGCTCCACGGGGTCGCGGGCGAGCAGCCATGCAGGGTGATCTTTCTGAGGAATATGGGCGATGCCGGAGACGCGCAGATTTCTCCAGAGCTCGAGGTGGCGCAACGGCTCGCCGGACTTCCGGGGCGTATCAGCTTGATCGAGTTGACCGCCCGCGGTACTTCCGAACAGGTGAACGACTATCTCGAAGCCCTCCGGAAACGGGTTCCAAATGCTGGAGTGCACGGTGTCTACCAGTTTTCTGAAGCGCAGGGGAAAATTTATTCAAAGATCAGCGGACTACTGACGGCGACGGTGGTGTTGGTGCTGGTGCTGACGGCGCTGTGCGTCATGGCGGCGATGACCAACGTGGCCATGGAGCGGCGCAACGATGTGGGATTGATGAAAGCCATTGGCGGGGCGACGCGACGCGTGGTGCGCTTGTTTCTTACGGAGGCGGCGCTGCTCGGCTTGGTGGGCGGCTTGATTGGCGCGGCGTCTGGGATTCTGCTCAGCATGGAATTAGGCAAAGCGGTGTTCGGCGTGGCGGCGCGCCCCCGGCTCATTGTGTATCCTATATCCGTGGGCTTAACCATTTTGGTGGCGATTGCGAGTTCGTTTCCGCTGCGGCGGCTGGCCAGCGTGCGGCCGGCGGCGGTGTTTCGGGGTGAGGCGTGACGTCTACGTTGCCAGTGCCGCTTCCGGTGGCCAACGCAGTGACGACGCAGACGCCACGGACCGTGGCCGCGGCGCAGGTGGTCATCGATGCGCTCGTCAAACAGTACGACAATCTGCGTGCGCTGGCGGGCGTGAGCTTCACGGTGCAGCGCGGCGAGTGGGTGGCGCTCATGGGGCCATCCGGCTCCGGGAAAACCACGCTGATCAATATTCTTGGCGGGCTCGATACCTTCACCTCCGGCCGCATCTCCGTGGACGGCGTGGACCTCGCGAAGCTGAGCGAGAACGAAGTGGTCCGCTACCGCGCGGAAAAAGTGGGCTTCGTGTTTCAGCAGTTCCACCTGGTGCCGTATCTGACGGCCCTCGAAAATGTGATGCTGGCGCAATACTTCCACAGCTCGACGGACGAAAAGCAGGCCGTGGAAGCGCTGAAGCGTGTGGGCCTTGGCGACCGGCTCGGGCATGTGCCCGCCAAGCTGAGCGGTGGCGAACAGCAACGCGTGGCCATCGCGCGCGCGCTCATCAATCAGCCGAAATTAATTTTGGCGGACGAGCCCACCGGCAATCTCGATGAAGCCAACGAAAACATCGTACTGCGGATTTTCCGCGAGCTGCACGACGCCGGGCACACCATCCTGATGGTTACGCACGATCCGGATATCGCGCGGCAGGCCGACCGCACCATCGAACTGGCGCATGGCCATCTGCAATTTGATAGCGCGCAGCACGGGCCGGGGCATCCGTTGCATTGTCCGCTGGCGAATACCGGAGATTGCTGCACCGAGCCGCCGAGCGTGACCACCGTGGAAGATCAGATCCGCTTTGACCACCTGCTCGAGCAAATATGGATTTGCAGCGAGGAAATCAAGCCGGCGCTCATTTCGCAGTTGCGCGTGGAAGGACCGTCCGGACGGTTGCCGCTGATCACCGACGAACCCACGAAGCGCGTATTGACGCGCATGTCCGAGGTGGCGCTGGTGAAATTGCGCGATGACGAAGCCCAGCTTACGCCCATGGGCTCGATTCGCGCGCGCGACGTGGTACGTCGCCATCGCCTCGCCGAGCGGCTCTTCAAGGACACTTTTGCGATTGAAGATAGCGAAGCGCACACGCAAGCCTGTAAGTTTGAGCACATCATCAGCCCGGAGCTGGATCAGCGCATCTGCACGTTTCTCGGGCACCCAACCACATGCCCGCACGGCAAAGCCATTCCGCCGGGAACCTGCTGCGTGAACATCCGACACGACAATTCCAACGGCGCCAAGTGATGAACATCTGCCCCGACCGCAAAAATGCCCACGCCGCTTGACCCACGCAAAAAACCGACCGCGGTAAAAATTCACGTCTCGAACGGCGCGGGTGTGGACATTACCTGGGCCGACGGGCACAGCAGCCACTACGACTTTCCGTATTTGCGCGATGCCTGTCCCTGCGCCACGTGCAATGACGCGCGGGAAAAAAAAGCGGACGAGGAAAAAAGGGAAGCGGAGGGCAAAACTGGAGCAGCTTCGCCGGCTGTGCCGGTACCCTCGAGTTCGCCGCTGCTGCCCATGTTCAAACCCAAAGCGAAGGCGCAATCCGCTACTTCGGTGGGAAACTACGCAATTCAAATTAATTTTTCCGACGGGCACAACACCGGAATTTACAGCTACGAGCAGCTGCGCATGATTTGCCCTTGCCCGCAGTGCGCCGCGGCGTTTCGCGCGTAGTAACCTTCGCAACCCATCGCGTCGCGAACCACACACTCGTGGCCTGCGCCACACGCAACGCCAGTCGCCCCGTGTTCTGCGAATCGACGTAATCGAAACAATCCAAGCCACTTACAGGAAGTGCCGGTCCCGCTCGCTCGCGGCGCGCTGCTTGCATTACTCCTCAATGCGGTCGCACCAGTTCGCTGCCTCGGAGGACAACATGTCATCGCTCGCGGAAAAGTTTCTGCAACATCGTCAGTGCCAAAACCGGCTCGCCGTTCCAGGCTTACCCATCGATTGGATTCCCATCGCTTGGCTGCCCATCGCCCTGGCATTGCTATTGCTCACCACGATTTTTGCCAGCACCGCGAAACCGGCGCAACAGTCTGGCGGCGACAACTCACCTGAAACGAATACGTCGCCGCAAGCGACGGCGCCACCGCGGGTCGCAATTCCGCCTGTTGGCGAAGGCTGCCTGCTCTATCGTTCGGGTGACTCGGGCGAGTATCTGCCGCTCACCCTGGTGCACACCGATGCCGCGCTCGACGTGCGCGGTCTGGTGATTTCCGCAACGGTGACGCAGCAGTATTTCAACTCTGCCGCAACGCCGCTCGAAGCCGTCTACGTTTTCCCGCTGCCGCACGACGCCGCGGTCTATGACATGGAGATTCACATCGGCAATCGCGTGATCCGCAGCGTGATCCGTGAACGCGAGGAAGCCAAGCGCGTCTACAGCGCGGCCAAAGCGCAGGGCCAGCGCGCCGCGCTCGTTGAAGAAGAGCGCCCCAACGTTTTCACCACCTCGGTCGCAAACATCATGCCGGGCGATCACATTGATGTACGCCTGCGTTACGTCGAGCCGTTGCGCTGGGCGGACGGCACGGTCCGGCTGACCTTCCCGATGGTCGTGGGGCCGCGTTACATCGCCGGCACGGCGGCCACAGGACATAGCGGCACAGGCTGGGCGCTCGACACCGACGCTGTTCCCGATGCTTCGCGCATCACGCCGCCGGTGCGCAATCCCGAGAGCACGCGCCCCGGCCACGATATTTCCGTTACCGTGGATCTCGATCCCGGTTTTGAAACCAGTGCCGTCAACTCCATCTCCCACCCGGTGACGATCAATCGCCTGGGGGACGGCCGGCAGCACATCACGCTGGCCACGGGAGCGACGATTCCCAATAAGGATTTCATCCTCGAGATGCAACAAGCCGTCAGCACGCAGCCGAAGACCGCGATGTTCCTCTCTCCCGACCGCGAAACCGGCGAAACCAATTTTCTGCTCACCGCGTTTCCCCCCACTGTGGCGCCGACCGAGCGCGACCCCGTTGAGATGCACTATGTGATCGACATTTCGGGGTCCATGGAGGGCACGTCTATCACGCAGGCGCGCGCCGCCTTGCTCCAGGCGCTGAACCGTCTGCGGCCGGGCGACCGCTTCGGCATCCTCGCTTTCAACCACACGTACTTCGAGTTTTCGCCGGAGCCGCTAGCCGCCACAGATAGCAACGTTGAAAGTGCGCGCAATTTTGTGCGCAACCTCCACGCTGGTGGTGGCACGGAAATGCTTCCGGCGCTGCTGCACGTGATGCAAAAGCCGCAAGCCGAAGGTTTTCTTCGCCACATTATCCTGATGACCGACGGCGACCTCGGCAACGAGGAACAAATCTTCACCGCGCTCAATCGCGAACTTGGCGGCGCGCGCCTCTACACCGTGGCCATCGGTAGCGCTCCGAATTTCTTTCTCGCCGCGAAAATGGCGCAGTTCGGGCGCGGCACGTTCACGCACATCGCGGACGTGGCGGAAATCAACAAACAAATGGGCCAGCTGCTGAACGCCATCGACAGTCCGGTCCTTACGGACGTAAATCTTTCCTTCGAGGGCGTGCAGGTTGCGGACCTCTATCCGCAACGCCCTCCGGATCTTTTCCTGCGTGAGCCACTCCTGATTTACGGCCGCATCACGCAAGGCCAGAAGGGCCGTATCATTCTGACGGCGCGCGCTGCGGGTCAGCCCTATCAGGCCACATTCCCCATCGACGCTGCCACGGCCACGTTTCATCCCGGCATTACCGTGCTGTGGGCCCGGCAACGCGTGGAAAGCCTGATGGACGACTGGCGGCAATCGAGCGACGACGATCGCGAAGCTACGCGCAACGCCATCATCGCGCACGCGATCCGTTATCGCCTGGTAACGCGCTTCACGTCACTTGTTGCCGTGGAGCAGCAAATCACCAACACCACCGGCCAATCCACCACGGTGGCCGTGCGCGCGGAACTTCCTGCGGGCATGCAGATGGACAAAGTCTTCGGCGCTCCCGCGACCGGTACAGCCGAGGCGTTCTACGAAGCGCTGGGTCTGCTCCTTCTGCTAATTGGAGGCGCACTTGCGTTCGTTACGTGGGGTCGTGGCCCGCTCGTGGTGCTGCGATGACCACGACGATGATTGGTCGAACGAGCGCTGTCGCGGACGCGAAGACTGTCGCCGCGCCGCCAGTCCAACTTGCTGCGAAAGCCAGTGTCGCTATGAAGATCCTACGCGTCCTGGTCGCCATCATCCTGTTGGCAGGTGCCAGCCTGAGCAGTCGTGCCGCGTATCTGCACGTCAAAGCCGACTTGGCCAGCCTGCTGATTCACCGCGCGTGGGGCGCTCGCGCCCTTCGCGGCGAAACTCGTTCGCCGTGGCCGTGGGCGGATACGCACCCCATTGCACGCCTGCAAATCCCGCGCCTCGGATACGACGAGATCGTGCTTGAAGACGCCAATTCGCGCACGCTGGCGTTCGGTCCCGGCAGATTGCTCAGCGCCGCCGCTCCCGGAGAGCCCGGCAACATCGTACTCGCCGGACATCGCACCAGTTGGTTCAAGCCGCTCGAAGGCATAAAACTCGGCGATGCCATCGAGCTACAGTGGTTCGACGGGCGCACCCAACGCCTCACCCAGCGCACGTATACGGTGCAAGAAATCAATGTCGTCTCACCGGACGACGTCCGCCTGCTCATGCCTACGCTCGATGACGCGCTCACCCTCATCACCTGCTATCCGTTCAATTACAGCGCCCGCTCGCCACGGCGCTACGTTATCCGCGCTTCGCCCGAAAACAAAGCCGTAGCCGCCAATATATAGCCCCACACGTAGCGCTTCCGGACTCCTCCAAGTCTCTTGCGGCCGGGTTCCGTGCCCGACGGACAAACTTCGGTCTAGAGTCCAGCGCCCAAAGATGTCCACGCGATCCGTCGCGTGGACATCTTGATGAAAAGCCACCTCGGCTAGACTTCCCGCCCTAAAAATGCGAGCATTCTTACCTACAGGTTACCCAACACCCGCACATGAGCAGCACTCCCAACAGCCCTGCTGCCGCAGGCAGCCGAGGCAGCGGCATCCCGCGCGTCATCGTAGCCACCACCGCGCTGCTTACCTTTATCTCTTTCTGGCGCGCCGCCGCCATCGTCCTCAACGATCTGGCCTCCTCCGCGTACTACGCCGGCGGCGAGGCCGAGGGGTATATCGGCAAAACCGCTCCGTGGTTCATCCTGGCGATCATGCTGTTTTCCTACGCCGTGCGCGCCATTTACGTCGAAAGCTGCAGCATGTTCGTGCGCGGCGGCGTGTACCGCGTCGTCAAAGAAGCCATGGGCGGCACGCTGGCCAAATTCAGCGTCTCCGCCCTGATGTTTGACTACATCCTCACCGGCCCCATCAGCGGCGTGTCCGCCGGCCAATACCTCGTTGGCCTGATCAACGAGACCTTCGCCTACCTGCACATCCACATCACGGTTTATCCGGACTTCGGCGCCGCAGGCTTTGCCATCCTCGTCACCGCCTACTTCTGGTGGTACAACATCAAGGGCGTAACCGAATCCAGTCACAAAGCTATGCGCATCATGCAGGTCACCACCGTAATGGTGGTCATCCTGATCGCCTGGTGCGCCTACACTATCTGGCTACGCCACCCGGCGATACCGCCCTTCCCGACCCCGCACAATTTGAAACTCGAGCCCAGCACCATGGGCTGGCTCTACGCCGTGCATTTTTCGCATTTCGCCGGCATCGTGATCATCTTCATCGGACTAGGCCATTCCGTCCTGGCCATGAGCGGCGAAGAATCGCTCGCCCAGGTCTATCGCGAAATCGAGCATCCCAAGCTCCCCAACCTCAAAAAAGCCGGCCTGGTAATTTTCGTCTACAGTCTAGTGTTCACCTCGCTGGTCTCGTTCTTCGCGGTGATGATCATTCCCGACGACGTGCGCCAGGGCTTCCTCGAAAATCTCATCGGCGGCCTGGCCATGAGCCTCGAGGGCCCGTTCCTTCTGCGCCTCGTCTTTCACGCCTTCGTCGTCGTAGTCGGCACCATGATTCTCGCTGGCGCTGTGAACACCGCCATCGTCGGCTCCAACGGCGTTCTCAATCGCGTCTCCGAAGACGGCGTCCTCGCCGACTGGTTCCGCCAGCCGCACCGCCGCTTCGGCACCTCCTACCGCATCATCAACATCGTCGCCGCCTTGCAGATCATCACCATCATCATCAGCCGCGGCGACGTCACCTTCCTCGCCAACCTCTATGCCTTCGGGGTCATTTGGAGCTTCGCGATGAAAGGCCTGGCGGTGCTCGTCCTGCGTTACAAGCATCCCGGCGGCCGCGAATATCGCGTCCCCCTCAACTTCACCATCTTCGGCGTGGAAATTCCCCTCGGCCTCGCGCTCATCACCCTGGTCCTGCTGGGCATCGCGGTAGTGAATCTCTTCACCAAGAAACAGGCCACCATCGCCGGACTTTCCTTCTCCATCATTCTCTTTATCATCTTCACCATCTCGGAGAAATATACGCACCACGCCCGCGGCAACGTGCAGCACGTGGAGATGGATCAGTTCCACCTGGAAATGGAGGGCGAACTCACGCCCGCCGCCGTGGGTGCCCGTCCTGGCAATATTCTCGTGCCCGTCAGCAACGTCCACGCGCTCTATCACCTCGGCAACGTGCTCGACCGCGTAAAACCCGGCCGCCGCGACGTGGTCATCCTCCACGTTCGCCTGTTGCGCCGCGCCGCATCCGGCGAGTACGAACTCGACGCTTCGCAGCTCTTCGGTGGCATCGAGCAACAGCTTTTCTCGCAAGCCCTGGCGCTAGCGGAGAAGCGCGGCAAAACCGTTCGCCTCGCCGTCGTCGCCGCCAACGACCTGTGGGACGGCATCTTGCGCGCCGCCACCTCCTTGCAATCCAGCACCATTGTCTTTGGTCAGTCCGGCAAGGAAAACACCGAAGAGCAAGCCCGCGAAATCGGGGTAGCCTGGGAAAATCTCGGCGACCAGAAACCGCAATTCAATCTCGAAATCCACTTGCCCAATGGCGACAAGTCTTACAAGGTGCTCGGACCGCACGCTCCCAACCTCACCGCCAACGAAGTCAACCTGCTACACCGCATCTGGCTGCGCTTCAGCGAATCTCTCGGCGGTTCGCACGAGTTGCATCATCACGACGTCGTGCATTTCGCGCTGCAAGAAGTGAAAAATGAGCTGGAACAGGGCCGCGAAGAAGAAGTACTCAGCCGCCTGCGCGCGCACCTCACCGCCAACTCCGAAAAGAAGTCGCCGCACAGCTAGTCTTTAATTTCATTGCAAAACCCGCTCATAAACCGGGCGCCGCGGAGCCCTGCGCCAGTTGCGACGTGCATTGCGGGCAGCGCTTCGCCGCAATGGGAATGGCCATCGTACATTGCGGGCAATCCTTGGTCGTTGGCGCCGCCGCGGGCGCGGGTTTTTTGGCAAACCGGTTCACCTGCTGCACCACGAGAAAAATCGCAAACGCCACGATCAGAAAATCCACGCAGTTATTCAGAAAATTTCCATAGTTCAACGTGGGTGCACCCGCGGTCTTCGCCAGCGCCAGCGTGCCGTAATGCGTGCCGTTCAGGCTGATGAACAAACTCGAAAAATCTACCCCTTTGATCAGCAGCCCGAGCGGGGGCATAAGGATGTCGTTCACCGCCGAAGCCACAATCTTTCCAAACGCCGCGCCGATCACCACACCCACCGCCAGATCAATTACGCTACCGCGCATCGCAAATTCTTTAAATTCCTTCAGCATCTCGTTCTCCTGGCATTTCTGTTTTCTTTGCGTTTTTACGCCGTCAACGGGAGGGACACCAGCACGCTCTCACTGGGGAAGAATGCACTCGCTGGCCCGTGCCGCGGATTATATCCAAACCACCGCGTCAGCGAGAAACTTAATGCGTTTGTGGGAAAAGTTCTCAGCGACCGCGCTCAGGAAGCACGCAAAATCAACACCGCGCCAATCAGCCCGCGCATCGCCAGCACTGCACCGGTGCCCGCCAGTGCCGGCGCCACCCAGGCAACCGGCACGCGCGATATCGCCGCCATCAGCAAGCCAATCGTCACCAGTGATAGGCCTCGTGTCCAATTCTCCGCCCGCGTCAGCAGCCGTGTCGGCTTCCACAGTCCCCGCGCGCCCCACAATATCAGCAATACCGCAACGCCCAGCCAGCCCAGCGAACTCCGGTCGAAAAAAATGTGCCGTGTCGCCCCCAGCCACACCACCAGCGCGCCCAGCGCCACAAACAGCGCCTCAATCGTCACGCGCATCACCCGGTCCGGGGAAAGCATCCGCTCACTCCATCGCCACGAATTCCCGCAAAGACGAAAATAAGCGCGGCCCGCGGCGCCTTCGCGCACCGCCAGCCGCGCCTTTCTTTACCGCCGATACTTCCTGCACCCGTTTATTTCGTCTCGCCCTCGCCCAGCTTCTCGATGCGCACCTTGTTGATCTTCACCGCCGTCCTCGGACGGTCTCCCGCATCGCGCGGCACTTTGGAAATTTTATCCGCCACGTCCTGGCCTTCCACGATCTCGCCGAAAATCGTGTGCTTGTTGTCCAGCCACGGCGTCGCCGCCACGGTGATAAAAAACTGGCTGCCGTTCGTGTTCGGCCCGGAATTCGCCATCGAGAGCTTCCCGGCTTTCGAGTGTTTCAGCGAAGGATGAAACTCATCCGCAAACGTGTAACCCGCCGGACCGCCGCGACCATCCCCCTGTGGGCAGCCGCCCTGAATCATAAAGTCCGGAATCACGCGGTGAAATCCCAGCCCGTCGTAAAACGGACCCTTCCTCTGCTTCTGTCCGTATTCGTGCGTTCCCGTCGCCAACGCAATAAAATTCGCCACTGTCTTCGGCGCCTCTTTTTCCAGCAACCGGATCACCATGTCTCCCTGCGTCGTCTCAAAAATCGCGTACGTCCCTGCCGCTCGGCTCATTCTTTCTCCTCGTGTGCTTCACTGTGCACCTAAATTATCGTACACGAGCCTCCATCGCCCGCGCCACTCGCTGCCGCAGGCCGCTGCATCGCGCTGCCGGCGGGCGCGCTCCTCACCAGCCCTTCGCTTTCCGCAGCTCCGTCACATGCGCCACGTGATGCCGCCCGTGCCACGCATACAAAAACAGCATCCACTCCAGCGTCAGCACGCGCTCCGGATACTCCGGATGCCGGAATCTCCGCCCAAATTCCGCTTCCGGCATGGCCCGCCACACCGCCGCCCACCGTTCGTGCAGCGTCTCCAGCAAACTGAGTGACACGGACACTGGCATCGCCGCATCCGCCAACTTTGCCCACTCCGCCTCGTCATACGGCTTGATCGTCGGCTCATTCTCAGTCAGTGCCAGCTTCAGCCGTACGTAGGCGTTCAAATGGCTGTCCGGCACGTGATGCACCACCTGCCGCACGGTCCAGCCGCCTTCGCGATAAGGCGTATCCAGCTGTTCGTCGCTCAATCCCGCCACCGCATCCCGCAACCACCCAGGCGCGGCGGCAATCTGCCCCATCGCGGCCTCGCGTTTGGCTGCCGTCACCTCCTTCTCCATCTCAAACTTCCCGATCGGAAACCGCGCATCCATAAGTCTTCTCCCTCAGGCGCACTGTGCGCCGCTACCCGTTACCCTGCCAACTCCCCGCAAGTCCCACACCGCGTATCTCTTGTCCTCAATGCTACAATAACCCGAGCGGCTCAAATGTATCCCCGACGCGCCTGCCGAATCTAATTGCCTGGGAGACCGACATGCATGACGTGGTCATTATCGGGAGTGGTTGCGCTGGACTCACCGCCGCCATCTATGCCGCGCGCGCCAATCTCAAGCCCCTCGTAATCGACGGACACGAGCCCGGCGGCCAGCTCAGCCTCACCACCATGGTCGAGAATTTCCCCGGTTTTCCCGAAGGCATCCTCGGCCCTGAGCTCATCGAAAATATGCGCACGCAGGCCAAGAAGTTTGGCGCCGAGTTCAAGGCTGGCGTGGTCAATGAGGTCGATCTCACGCGTCGCCCGTTCAAAATCACTGCGGGCAAAGATACTTACGATGCTAAAACGCTCATCGTCGCTGCCGGCGCCTCTGCCCGCATGCTCGGCCTGGAGTCCGAACGCAAGCTCCTCGGCTACGGCGTCTCTACCTGCGCCACCTGCGACGGTTTCTTTTTCCGCGGCAAGCCCATTGCCGTCGTCGGCGGCGGCGATTCCGCCATGGAAGAGGCCAACTTCCTCAGCCGCTACGCCAGCAAAATCTACCTGGTCCACCGCCGCAATGATTTTCGCGCCAGCAGAATCATGATTGACCGCGCGCGCGCCAACCAGAAAGTTGAATTCGTCACCCCGGCCATCGTCGAGGAAATCCTCGGCCACGGCAACGGCGCCGTCGACGGCATCCGCGTCCGCCACGCTGAAACCGGCGCCGTCCGCGAAATCAAGCTCGACGGCGTCTTCGTCGCCATCGGCCACGATCCCAACACCACCGCCTTCCGCGGCAAAATCGAAACCGACGCCAACGGCTACCTTATCGCCAAAAATGGCAGCAAGACTACCATCCCCGGCGTCTTTGTCGCCGGTGACGTACAAGACCATCGCTACCGCCAGGCCATCACCGCCGCCGGCTCCGGCTGCATGGCCGCACTCGACGCCGAAAAATTCCTCGAAGAGCACGAGGGCCAACCCGCCTCCGCATCTTTCGAGTCCGATTCCGCAAAGCACCAGGCCGTGGCCGCAACCCCGGCCGCCACCGTCGAGTCGGCATAAGTTCCCCGAAGCGGCTCACCGAAAACGCGCCTGTTATCCGCCTGGTAGAAACGGGTCCTCAATGATCGCCGCCAGTGACGCCTTCGCATTCTCCGCGCAAAAATTCGCTTATCGTCTTGCCGCTCGCGGCATAATGAGGTTCCCATGCTCCGAGCCACGCTCCTGAAACTCTCCGAAAGTAAGGGCTTCGCCAATTGGGTCGTCACCAATCCCTCGGCCAATCGCACCGCCCACCGCTTCGTGGCCGGAGAAACGCTGCATGAAGCCATCGCCGCCGCGCGCGCCTGCAATAACGCTGGCATGCTCACCAGCCTCGACTATCTCGGCGAAAACGTCGCCACCACCGCCGATGCCCAGCGCGCCCGCGACGCTTACCTCGAAATCTTCGACCGCATCGCCGCTGAAAAGCTGCAAGCCAACGTCTCCTGCAAACTCACCCAGCTCGGCCTGGATCTCAGCGTCGAATTCTGCGAAGGTTTGGTCCTTTCCGTCGTGGAACGCGCCGCCGCCCACGATAATTTTCTGCGCGTCGATATGGAAGGTTCGGTCTACACCCAGCGCACTGTGGAACTCGTCAAACGCATCCGCGCGCGCAATCCCGCTATCGGCACCGTCGTGCAATCCAGTCTTTACCGCACCGCCGACGATGTCCGCGATCTTCTCGCTTATGGTTGCCGCATTCGTCTGTGTAAAGGAGCTTACAAGGAATCTGCCGAGGTTGCTTACCCGCGCAAGTCCGACGTTGATGCCAACTACGTCCGTCTCATGCAAGTCTTGCTTCCCAGCGGTTTTTACCACGCCATCGCCACGCACGATCCGCGCATGATCGGCGCCACTATCCGCTTCGCCGCCGCCAAACAAATCACTAAGGACGATTTCGAGTTCCAGATGCTCTACGGCGTGCGCACCGATCTCCAGCAGCAGCTGGTCCGTGACGGCTTCCGCGTCCGCGTCTACATTCCCTTCGGCCGCGACTGGTTCCCCTATTTCATGCGTCGCTTGGCCGAGCGCCCCGCCAACGTCGCTTTCCTGCTCCGCAACCTTTTCCGCTAGTTGCCATCAATCCCCGCGCGCCCCCGCCGAGTGCTCCCCGCCCAAACTCTCCCCCGGCCGCATCCCGTGTACCGTCACCGGTCCGGCAATCTCCGCGCACTCTTTCTTGAACGCCTCCACCGTCCCCGTCAGCACCGGAAACGTCGCGTAATGCATGGGAATCACGTGCCCCACACCGAGCAGCTTCACGGCGTACGCCGCCTCGCGCGGCCCCATCGTGTAGTTATCTCCGATCGGCAGCATCGCCACGTCCGGGCGATAAATCTCCGCAATCAATTGCATATCTCCAAACACCGCCGTATCCCCGGCGTGATAAATCGTAAATCCGCCCGGCATGCGCACAATCAATCCCGCCGGCTCCCCCGCATAAATCACCTGGTCGCCATCCTCAATCGAGTTCGAATGAAACGCGTGCGTCAGCGTCACCCCAAACTCGCCCGCGGTAAACGACCCGCCTTTATTCATCTCCTTAACCTGCTCGCCGATACCTTTGCTGGTCAGCCACGCCGCGGTTTCCACCATGCACACCACGGTGCATTTGTGCTTCTTCGCCAGCGCCACGGTATTCCCCATGTGGTCCCCATGCGCATGCGATAGAAAAATCGCGTCCACCCGCTTCGGCTCCGGTAACTCTTTAGGACAAAGCGGATTCGTCAACCAAGGATCAATCAGCGCCACCGCTCCCGCANNCTGCTCGAAGCTCTTTGTAGCACAGGCTTCAGCCTGTGAGCTTTTGACTTTGTAGCGGCCGCCTTCTGAGGCGGTCGCCTTTTGCAACTTTTCCCGCAACCTGTTCAGCCTGTTTTAGGTCTTAGACTCGCCACTCACACTTGCACTTTCTTTCACTCAAATCTCTTGGTCTTTCCGTCTGTGCATTTTAATTCTTAGCCACCATCCGCATCATCTATC
>PMOV01000158.1 GCA_003161195.1 Acidobacteriota bacterium
GCCAACCTGCGTCGCGCGGACGTGGATGCTCTCAGCCGGATTGTGCCGCGCAAAGCCGCCGAACGTATCCTGGCGCAACTCGCGCAGAATCAATCCGCTGAGCCGCAAAAACCGCCGGCTAGGCGCAAGGCCAAGCGGCAACCGTCGCAGTCCGCCAGCAAATAAGTACCGCGTGCAATGTAGGTGCACCCTGTTTTCTGTAACCGGATTCGCCCCCGAATACTGGTTAGCCTGTATTGCGACAAAATTTGTGCCATGCTATTTTTTCCACGGAGGTGAATGGATATGGCGGATAACGTAGGTTCCAAAATTAGCTTTTTCCTCGTCGGTCTGGGTGTGGGCGCGCTGGTGGGGGTACTGTTTGCTCCTCGTTCCGGTGAGGAGACCCGGGATTTAATTGCCCAGAAGGCCGACGACAGCAAGGAATTCGCAGCGCGCAAAGCTCGCGAACTCCGGGACCGCGCCGACGATCTCATCGAACGCGGCAAGGATGTGGCGGCGCGCAAGAAGGAATCCATCAGCGCCGCGGTCGATGCCGGCCGTGAAGCGTATCTNNGGTAGCGAGTACGCCCCTAACGGGTGGTTGAGGCGCGCATGCAATTTTGGCTTGAATTCTTCAGCATCGTTTCGGCGATTGCGCTTCTCGTGCAAGTGTCGATTCTCGCTGCTCTATTCTTTGAAGTGAAGCGCACCATGGCCAAGGTGAATCAAGTCACCGACGATTTGAATGCGCGCGTCAGCCCAATGCTTACGCGCATGCAGTTGCTGCTGGACGATACGCAGCCGAAGATCACCAGCATGGTGAACGATGCTTCGCACGTCGTATATCTTGCGCGGGACCAGGCGCAAAAAGTCGACCGCCTCGTCACCGATGCTTCGGACCGCCTGCGCGGGCAGCTGGTTCACGCGGACCGCATTCTGACCAACACGCTCGAGGCCGTGGAAGATGCCGGCATCCAGATGCGGCGCTCGGTTTTGCAGCCGGTAAGGAAGGCGTCGGCATTTATTACCGGCATCAAGGCCGGGCTCGATCTGCTGCGCGCGCGCAGTGCGCGTTCGCAGAAGTCTGACGGCGGCGGTGAGCCACGAGAGCAGCAGGAAGAAGAGCTGTTTATCTAGGCTCTCTTTAGCCAGTCGTTTTCGAGCTATTCTCGTACGTCCATAGGTCTCTTCCAATTACTCGATTCGCGGCGCAAAACTGCGCTCGCGGTTCTGTTTTATTGGCNNAATCCTTCCGCTACCTAATCCACCCGCCGCCCAGCACGCGCTCGCCCTCGTCGTACAGCACCGCGCCCTGCCCGCGCGTAATCGCACGTTGCGGCCCGTCGAAGCCAAGGCGCAGCGACTTCCCGTCGCTCGCCACTTCCACCGTGGCCATGGCCGGTTCGTGTTTATGCCGAATCTTAACCAGGGCGCGGAATGGCTGAGTGGGCGCGGCGATGGAGACCCAGTTTACCGCTTCCACTTCGCACGTCGTGGTGCGCAGCGATTCGTCGTCGCCTACCACTACCCGATTGTTTGCGGCGTCGATGCTCAGCACGTAAAACGGTTTGGTGGCGGCAAAGCCCAAACCTTTACGTTGTCCAATGGTGAAGTTGTGCACTCCGTTGTGCTGGCCCAGCACTGCGCCGGACTCATCTACGATTTCGCCGGCTCGCGCATTGAGCGGCATGCCGCGTTCCGCCGAATAGGCTTGAATAAATTGCACGTAGTTTCCATTGGGCACGAAGCACAGCTCCATGCTCTCAGGCTTTTCCGCGACGGGAAGATTGGCTGCGCGTGCGAGCTCGCGAACTTCGTCTTTCGTTAGTTCGCCGAGCGGGAACTCGCTCCGCGAGAGCTGTTCCTGCGTAAGACCCCAGAGAAAATAGGATTGGTCTTTGCTGTCGTCGCGGGCGCGGAGCAGTTCCCATCGCTGCGTTTCGGCGTTGTGGTGAATGCGCGCGTAGTGGCCGGTGGCCAGGCGGGCGGCGCCGATCTGGCGCGCCATGCGCAGCAGCGGCTCAAACTTTACCTCCGTGTTGCAGTTGGTGCAGGCGATGGGCGTGCGTCCGGATAGATATTGTTCGACGAAGGGGCGGACGACGCGTTCCTCAAAATGCTCCTCGAAGTTGACCACGTAATGCGGGAAGTTGAGATGTTGCGCAACGCGCTTGGCGTCGTAGACGTCGTCGAGCGAGCAGCAGCGATGCTGCGCTGGGCTGCTACCCTGCAGTTCGGGTAAACGGCGCTGATTCCAGAGCTGCATGGTAAGGCCGATGACGCTGCGGCCATGCTGCTGGAGCCGCGCGGCGACCGCGGAGCTATCCACGCCGCCGGACATGGCTACAGCGACGACGTGCGCATCGGTGGCCGTTGCGACGGGAAGAGCTTCGAGTTGCGCTTCGGTGTTCATGCTCCAGTTCAATCTCTTGCATTTCGGTAGCACAGGCACTCGCGCCTGTGCGCGGTTGCGGCAGCGCCCGGATTGCTCCTATCCAATATTCAGAACACAATTCGCTCACGCCAGAGCGCCCATGGCATGGGCCCTTCAGCGTGTTTCACCATTATATCGCGACCACGGAACTCCTCCGGTAGGTGGGCGACAATTCGCGCAATTGCGCCACGGCTGCGGGGATCACGTGCAGTGCAAAATCGATTTCCGCTTCCGCAGTGTGGCGTCCCAGGCTGAACCGCAAACTGGCTCGCGCATCTTCCGGTGACAACCCGATCGCGGTGAGCACGTGCGAGGGTTCAACCGCGCCCGAGGAGCACGCCGCTCCCGTCGAGCACGCCAGACCTTTCAGGTCGAACGAAATCAAGAGTGCTTCCCCTTCGACGCCGGGAAAAATAATATTTGTGGTGTTCGGGGTGCGCGGGGCTCCGGCGGCGTTGACGCGAGCGTCCGGCACTCGCGCGAGAATTTCGCGCTCGAGGCGGTCGCGTAACCCGGAGACGCGCATCGCATCTTCGGCCAGTGATTTGCGCGCCATTTTCGCGGCGGCTCCCAGGCCGACGATCCCGGCTACGTTTTCCGTGCCTGGGCGCGCGCCGCGCTGATGGTGACCCCCGTAGAGGAGCTGCTGCAGGCGTGTGCCGTTGCGGATGTAGAGCCCGCCGACGCCTTTGGGCGCGTACAGCTTGTGGCCCGAGAGTGAGAGTAGGTCGACGCCTAGCGCTTTCACGTCGACGGAGATTTTTCCGGCGGATTGCACGGCGTCGCTATGGAAGTAGACGTCGGCTTGCGCGGCGATGCGGCCGATCTCTGCTATCGGCTCGATCGTTCCCAGCTCGTTGTTGGCGTGCATGATCGTGATCAACACGGTTTCCGGGCGCAGCGCGGCTTGGACCGCGGCGGGATCGATCAGGCCATTCTTATCGACAGGCAAATACGTTACGGCGACTCCGCGTTTTTCTAGGGCTTGGCACGTGTTCAGCACGGCTTCGTGTTCGATGGCGCTGCTAATGATATGCGGCGCCGTTTGCGCGCCGCTTGCGAGCGCGCTATTGACGATGCCGAAGATGGCGTGATTGTCGGACTCGGTGCCCCCGCTGGTGAAGACGATTTCCTTGGGTGAGGCGCCAATGAGGCCGGCGACTTGTTCACGCGCGGTTTCGACGGCGGCGCGAGCGCGCTGGCCGGGCGTGTGGATGCTGGCAGCGTTGGCGAAATCGCCGGAGAAGTACGGAAGCATGGCGTCGAGGACCGCGGCGTCGACGGGGGTGGTGGCGTTGAAATCGAGGTAAACGCGTTGCATGGCTCTCACTAACAGATTAGATGTGTCGACTGCGCTGCGCAAGGACGGTCGGGGAGGTACGGAAGGCAAAAGCTGGCGAAGAGAGGCTACTTTTCGTTTTCGTATTTTGTGATGCTGTTTGTTGTTTGATCGAATTTCGCGATGATCCAATCCGAGGCCGCGGATTCCTTGGCACAGGGGAAAGAAGCGAACTCGTGTGAACAAGCCACGGCGTCTGGGGCAACGTTGTTTAGCGTGGCGGCCGGGGAGACGGAGAATTCGTAGCGCGTGACGCTTCCCATTACGATTTTGCGGCCCAGCTTGATGTCCACCTGCATAGTACACCTCGGCAGATTACTTGACTAGTTTAGCGATTTCTTGCAGTTGTGGCAAGAGCTCGTGGTGCGCTAGTTGCAAGAGCCACACCATAGATTCGTCGTTATTTAGATGCCGGAGGAGGAGGCCCTGTTGCGCGGAGAAGGTGCCGAAGTTGAGGACGCCGAAGAGCAAATCCATGGCGTGAGGATTTTTGAGCGGCAAGGAATACAGGCACTCATGTTGGCGCTGATTGGGAATGAAGATGTATGTTTGCTCCTTGGGATCATCGTCGCGAGGATCGTAGCACCGGACGGCGTTGGTTTTGTAAGCGCGACCGGCATTGCCATCGCCAACTTCCACGGTAAACGTCCAGAAACGCTCGTCGTTCGGGACCGTGGTGCCGACGATGCGCAGCAGCGGGGGAGCGTCGCCGGCTCCCGGATCGTAGACCATGAAGCTGACGTCGAGTTTAGCGGGGTCCACCAGACCGGCGGCGTTGTACTGGGTCTCAATGTAGTGCTGGACTTTGTCGCGGAAGGCGAGCAAGCGTTGATTCACAGCCTGGAGGTTCTGGGGGAGAGCAGCGTTGGGCTGACGGCTGGCCGCGTGCTTGAGGAGCGCTTCAGAGAAGCGCTGCACGGTCACGATCTGGGTGGGATCGGAAATGGCTGCGAGTGCTTTCTGCTCGGGGATGTACCAGTAGATGCGGTAGAGATAGCCAACGGGTGGTTTGTAGATCGAAAGCGTAGCGGTGTGCAGCGCGGCAGAGTAATGAAAGCAGGGTTGTAGAACGCGGGTGAGCCATTCGTGGGCGATGTCCGTGGCTTCGTCCACGACCTCAAATTTTGGAAGACGCGTGGAATCAAACACTAGCTGATCGGGGAAACGAATCGTCCAGGAGAAGTTTTCGACGGGTACGCGAATCAATTTCTGGTCCCACTCGCGCGAAATCGGGCGGTGCGGGAACTTGCGCTCGAACTCGCTGCGATTCATCGAGGAAGCGTTGAGATCGTAGGATTCGAGCGTGAAATCGAGGGGCTCACGCGGGGTGGGGGATTTCGGAAAGCGCAGGCGAATCTTTTGACAGCGGCGCTCCTGCGTGACGAAGGGTTTTAGGACGACATCGGGAGAGGTTTTATCCAGGTTAAGGCGCACGGGGGAGAGGTGCCCGGTGTCGAGTTTATACGGCGGCGGATCGATATATAGCAATTGGACGGAAGGGTCAACGGTGGAGAGCCCGGAATAGGAAAGCTGATTGAAGCGGTCGCCTTCGATGTCGATATCCATAACCCAGCGAATGGACTGGTACTTGTGACCACTGACAAAGGCGCGCCGATAGGCGTGTTCGAAGGTGTGATGCGGAAAGCCCAGGCCGGGAAGTTCGGCGAATCCTTCGCCGGGCGCGGCGAAGAACTGGCGGATGAAACGCAAGCCGGAGTTTTCAATGGTGAGTAGATTGAAATTGTGACCGCGAGGGTCGTGATCAGCGCCGCCTTTGATGGTGGAACCGGCGCCCAGCACTTCGATGACGCGGTCGCTGCCGCCGCAGGTGCCGAGATTAAGCAGGGAATAGGGGGCGCGATGTTTGTGCCCGTGCAGGACGAGGTGAAAATTTTGCTCGGCGAGAAATTGGATAAGTCTTTGCGCGTCTTTCAGGAGGAGGAAGAAATCGCCGCCCTCGAAGGCCATGGGGAGCGGGTGATGGTGAAGCAGAACCACTTTGGTGAAGTTTTTTAAGTCGGGGTTGGACTCTAACTTACTGCGCCACTCCCTCCTGACCTTGCCAAGCTCCCAAGAGCCAACCTTGCCGCGGGCGAAGCTGAAGAGCAGGGGGTTGGATTCGATGCACAGAAACACCAGTTGGTGTTCGGGGAACACAAAAACCTTGGAACGCATCCAGTGGTCGAAGTGCAGACGGAACACGTGGCCGGTGATGGGGCGAAAGCCAAAATTGCCGAAGGCCAGGACGTCGTGATTGCCGCGCACGAGGAGGAGGCGTTCATGGGGATTGAGATTGCATTTGTCGCAGAGATGCAGGAGCCAAGGTTTGGCTTTGGCGATGTTCCAGGGATTGTTGACGAGGTCGCCGGTGAATACGAGGAAGTCGGGCCGCTGCAGGGGCACGGCTTGCAGCAGAAGATCCGAGACGTTGTCGTCGCGGCTTTCCCAATGGACGTCGGAGATGTGGGCGATTTTGACGGTCATGACGTTGGGAGGGGCGGTGATGAAGAGGATACGTTCACGCGAGCAACATAGCGGAGTGCGGTGGAGATGGCAAGGGCGTTGGCGAGATGAGTGCAATGGTGCAGGCGACCCCTAGGCATGGAAAGTTATGCGCGGTAATTCACCACAAAACCCGCGCACCCGATGATTGGCGTTCCCGGGAAAGGCTAAGCCGCCAATCGGAGATTGGCGTTCCCAGGGAAACCTCCCACGTTGCGAGCTAGGGCTTTTCTTCCGTGATGGGGAAGCGGCGCGGAGATGGGTCCAGGCGGTTGGAGCCTTGGAAGGGGAGCATCCAACCGGGGTATTCGGGGGGGAGGGTGCTGGCTTCGTCGAGTTGTTTTAGTTCGTCGGCGCTGAGCGTGATGTCTACGGCGGCTATGTTGTCTGCTAGTTGTGCGGCGCTTTTTGCGCCGATGATTACGCTGGTGACGAAAGGCTTGGCCAGGAGCCAGGCCAGCGAGATACGGGCGGGGCTGCAACTGTGGGCTTTGGCTATGGGGGCCATGACCTCCAGGATTTTCCAGGTGCGTTCTTTATCGACGATGGGGAAATCGAATTCGGAGCGGCGGGAGGATGCGGGCTTTTGGTTGGCGCGGCTGAATTTTCCGGAGAGCAGGCCGCCAGCTAGCGGGCTCCAGACGAGGAGACCGGTCTTGGTGGCTTCGAGGAGGGGGACTAGTTCGCGTTCGAGGTCGCGGCCCGCGATGGAGTAGTAGGCCTGCAGGGTATCGAACCGCGCCAGGTTTTTGAATTGCGAAGTGCTCAGGGCGGTGGCTAGTTTCCAGGCCTGCCAGTTGGAGCAGCCGATGTAGCGGACTTTGCCCTGGGTGACTAAGGTGTCCAGCGCGCGGAGCGTTTCGTCGATGGGCGTGACGCTGTCGTTACCGTGGATCTGATACAGGTCGATGTGGTCGGTTTGCAGGCGCTGCAGGCTGGCGTCCACTCCATCCAAAATGTGCCCGCGGCTTGCGCCCACATCATTCCGGCCCATTCCAGTGCGGCCGTAGACCTTCGTCGCGATCACCACGTCCTTGCGCGCAACACCCAGATTCTTGAACGATTGGCCCAAAATCCGCTCGCTGACTCCGCCGGAGTACACGTCGGCGGTGTCGAAGAAATTGATGCCGGCGTCGAGGCACGCTTTGATCAGCGAATCAGCCTCGGATTGATCGGTAGTGCCGATGGCTTTCCAGATGCGCGCTTCGGCCATGGGGGAGTCGCCGCCGCCGCCGAAGGTCATGGTGCCGAAGCAGATGGTCGAGACGAGCAAGCCCGTGTCGCCCAGCGTTTTGAATTGCATTGCGCTTTCCCCCAAAGAGCATTCGATGCGCCCAGTCGCCCGAAGTGTACGAGCCGGCCAAATCGTTTTTTGTAACACCGACCTGAGTCTGTGCGCTTTTCCAAACCGCCCCGCGATCTAGCGCACTCCGTCGCCGTCGTTGTAGGGGCGCAGCATGGCGCGCCCCGAACGCGCATTTTCTCCGCGTCACAGCCCCAGCGACTTCCACAATCCCGCCACCCGCGCCTTTGTGCCCTCATCCATCAAAATCTCATCCGGCCAGGGCCGCGAAAATCCTTCACTATTCCATTTCCGCGTAGCATCAATCCCCATCTTCGACCCAAAATCCTGTATCGGCGTGGCGTGATCCAGCGTATCGGTGGGCCCCTGGGTAAACTGAATATCCCGCTGCGGATCGATCGCGCACAGCGCCTTCCACACCACCTCGCTGTAGTTGTGCACATCCACGTCGTGATCCACCACCACAATCACCTTCGTAAACATCGCCTGCCCCAGCGACCAGATCGCGCTCATCACCTTTCGCGCATGCCCGGGATAACCCTTCTTGATCGCCACGATCATCAAGTTGTGAAAAATCCCCTCCGCCGGCAGCGCGACATCCACGATCTCTGGATACTGCATCTTCATCACCGGCAAAAACACGCGCTCCACCGCATACCCCATGAAGAAATCTTCCTGCGGCGGCGGACCCACCACGGTAGTTAAGTAGATGGGATCCTTCTTGTGCGTCACGCACTCCACGTGAAACACGGGAAACTCTCCCTCCAGCGAATAAAATCCCGTGTGATCCCCGAACGGCCCTTCCGTCCGCAGTTCATTCAGACTCACATAGCCTTCCAGCACGATCTCCGCATTTGCGGGCACTTCAATATCGTTCGTCTCGCTCATCACCATATCCACCGGCTCGTGCCGCAAAAATCCTGCAAACATCATCTCGTCCAGGTCCGGCGGAATCGGCAGCATGCCCGCCAGCGCCGTCGCGGGATCCGCGCCAATCGCCACCGATACCGCAATTCGCCCCTCGGGGTTCGCCGCCCGCGCGGCGCGAAAATGCGCCGCCCCGTGCTTCTGCGTCTGCCAATGCATTCCCGTGGTCCGGTCGTCGTACACCTGCATGCGGTACATCCCGACATTGCGCTTCCCGGTCGCGGGACTCTTCGTAAACACCAGCGGAAACGTGATGAACCTCCCGCCATCCTGCGGCCAGCATTGCAGAATCGGAAAATCAAACAGATTCACGTCTGCGCCCCTACGAATCACGTCCTTGCAATCGCCGGATTTCACGCTCTTCGGAAAAAACGATCCCAGCTCCGCCAATCTCGGCAGCATCTTGAGCTTGTCAAACAACCCTTGCGGCGACTTCATGTCCATAAATCCGCTAATCCGCGCTGCCACCTCCTCCAGCGCGTCCACCTCAAAGGCCATGCACATGCGCGAAACGCTGCCAAACGTGTTCACCAGCAAGGGAACCTTGGACCCCTTCGGGCGCTCAAAGAGCAGCGCCGGCCCCACGCTGTCGCTTTTCCGCTTCGCATCCCGGGCCACGCGCTGCGTGATCTCTGTAATCTCCAGAACGGGATCCACCTCTGCCTTAACCCGCTTCAACTCGCCAGCCTTCTCGAGCTTCCGCACGAACTCCCGCAAATCGCGATACGCCACATCCGCCTCCCGCAACCCGTCTCTTACTAGAGCGACTTTGTAGCATAGACCCAAGGCCTGTGCTAACCAGAGCAGGAAATGAGTGTAAGTGATTCTGCAGAGGCAGGTTAGCGGCAATTTGCGGATAACGGTTTCAGGACGAGTTGGGGTGTACGGTAGGGCAATTTGTATCGTTATCAAACGAAGGGACTTGCGTGGGGAGCAATTCGTATCGTTATCAAAACAAAGGGGCAAAAATTGGGCGTTGGCGGGGGGCAAGTTTGGGAGTTTTGTGGGATGGGAGGGGAGGAGGCCGGGCTGGGCAGTCAGATGCACGTTACATGTTGGCGTGGATTTAGTTTTATGTCAATGGACGTAACGCTCCAGTACTCCTAGGCGGGGTTTATGGGGATGCGGAGGTGGAATCGGCAGGGCACGGCTTAGTAGTGCGGGGAAACCATGTGTTGTGTAGGCCTGGGCATTTTGCGCGCAGCATGCTGCGCCCGCTGAAAACGCGGCTGCTATCGCGTTGGGAAGCGGGGTAAAATCGGCATATTGGTTGGGCTTCGCGTCTGGAGGCTTGGTTTGTTGCTGGATTTGGGCAGAGCCGTTTCGTTTGCGTGCAGCGTGCTGTCGCTGTACGCGCTGATGGGCGCGGCGTTTTTCGCGCAGGGCACGCGGTGGGAAGATCGTCTGGTGGAGTCGTTCGCGCGCATCGTCGTGGCCGCCGCGGTTTGCCTGGTGAGTGGGTTGCTGTTTCGATGGGAAGCGCGCCCGCAAAAGCCGCTGACCGCCACGCTGCCAGTAAAATTGTTTCTCTGGGCCCTGCCGGGCNNTCCCAAACGGCGTCCACGATGCCGCCGCGAAAATTTTCCAGATTCCAGATCCACATGCCGGGACGCGAAGTGTCGCTGACGGGGACGCGATTTTCTTGCAGGCGGTGTTCGCCGATCTCGTGTTCGCCGGTGTCCCACGGGCTGATGAACAGTTGGGGCTCGGTGAGTTTCCATCCGGCGCGGAGATAGGGGACGAGGTCGACGGTGAAGCTGTAGCGGCGGCAGCGGATGTTGTTGCCCGTATGGAAGTGGACGTCGCGGCCGCCGCCGTTGAAACCGTTCCAGATATCCAGACCCTGCGAGTGGCAACGGCCCGGGATGGGCGTGAATTTGTAGGTGAATTGGGTGCCGCTGTTCGCGAAGTCGGTGATTTCGTCGGCGCCGGCTTCGTTTGGCGGGATGGGCTCGCCGAGTTCGCGGGGCTGGAGGTCGTGGCTGGCGACGAGATAGCCGCGCGGGTTGGTTTGGTAGTTGAGCCGGAAAAGATCGCGGCAATTATTTTTGGGAGAGAAGCAGACGCGGCGCTCGATGCGNNGTTAGCGGAGCTACGCGGACGTAGGTTTCGTAGGCGTCAATTTCGTAGACGTGGCGCTGACCGACGGGCGCGAGCAAGGCTCGGGCGACTTCGCGGTACCGTGGATCGTCGCGGTCCTGCGGTTTGAGGATGGAGTGATGATCGCCGGGCAGGGCGATAGAAACATCGAAGGACGCTGCGGCGGAGGCGGATTGGACGATGTTGTCCTCGGTGCCCCAGAAGGCGACGATGGAGATGGGGCAGTTGCGCTCGTTGCACTCGATGGCGCCCATGACCTGGAGTTCGATGGCGCGGCGGGTGTCGGCGGCTTGTGTGTTGAAGGCGCGGAGGCGAGCTTCTTGCGGGTTGCTTAAGAAGGAGAAAACGGCTTTGCGCGCGCCCAGGGCCAGGTTGGAACCGAGCGTGGGGGTGGCGAGCATGATGAGTTCGCGCACGCGACGTAGATCGCGGCCGCGTCCGGCGTTAAGCTGGCGGACCAGCCACTCCTGGAGCACGAGGCCGCCCTGGCTGTGGCCGACCAGATAGAGTTCGTAATAGTCGGAAGTGAATTTCTCGGAGACGAAGGTGTCGAATTCCTTGGCGATTTCGCCATAGTCCGGGAGCTTTTGCTGGATGTTGAACAGGCCGAAGCCGATCTTGGACTCGTAGGCGAAGTATTCGCGGTCGAAGGCGGCCAGGATGGCCGGATCTTTGTCCATGAGCTTTTTCAGTTCGTCCCAGCACGCAGTGGTGCTCTGGATGCCGTGCACGAAGATAACGAGGGACTTTTTCATGGGGAAGAGCCACGCTTTGCGCCGTGGGGGGAACGGCGCGCCTGGCAGGTTATACGCCTTTCCACTGTGGCGACATCATAATACCGCAGCCAGTTGGTGAAAAAATAAAAAAGAAATCGGCGGAGAAAGGTTTGCTGGTCAGGCGGACGAGGGAGAGATATACTCGCGGCCCGTTACAGGGCTGGCAGACAAAATAAAAAACGAGAACCGAAGCGACGTGCGCGAACTCCACCGCCGGTGCGACGACTGCTCGGGCAAGAGCTGGGCATAAGGAACCGTAAGAAACTGCAGTGAGGAGATTCATGAGAACGTTTACGTGGATGGGGATTCGGTGTGTGGAACAGGCGTTGGTATTGGGGACAATGCTGGCGACGATGTGGTGCGGGGCGGCGTCGGCGCAGACGCAGGTTCCGGCGGCGACTAGTTTGCCGAGCGAGATGCCGGCGCAGTTGGTGCAACGCACGGAGGATTTTGATTACACGCGGCGGGTGGCGATGATCCCGATGCGCGACGGGGTAAAGCTGCACACGGTGATATTGGCGCCGAAGGGAGCAAAGCGCGCGCCAATTTTGCTGACGCGGACGCCGTATGACGCGGACGACTTGACCGCACACTCGGCGAGCGCGCACCTGGGGCCGTCGCTCGAGGGGTATGACAACGCCAACGAGGCGATTATCGGCGGCGGATATATTCGCGTGATTCAAGATGTACGCGGGAAGCATGGCTCGGAAGGCGACTATGTGATGAACCGGCCGCTGCGCGGGCCGCTAAATCCGACGGCGGTGGATCACGCCACGGACACGTACGACACCATCGACTGGCTGGTGAAAAATATTCCGGAGAGCAACGGGAATGTGGGGATTCTGGGAATTTCCTACGACGGATTTACGCCGCTGATGGCGCTGGTGAATCCGCATCCGGCGCTGAAAGTTTCCGTGCCGATGAACCCGATGGTGGACGGCTGGCGCGGGGACGACTGGTTTCACAACGGGGCGTTTCGCGAACAGAACATGGGGTACATCTACGAGCAGGACGGGACGCGGGAGGTTACGGCGAAATGGTGGATGACGAATTACGACGATTACGACGTGTTCATGCGCGCGGGGTCGGCGGGAGAATTGGGCAAGCGGCGCGGGCTCGAGCAGATGGGATTCTGGCGGAAGGTTCTGGAACATCCGAGCTATGACGCGTTCTGGCAAGTGCAGGCGCTGGATCAGATTTTGGCGGCACAGCCGATCAAGATTCCGGTGATGTTGGTGCATAGCTTGTGGGATCAAGAGGATATTTATGGTGCGCCGGCGGTATACAAAGCGCTGAAGCCGAAAGATTCGGAGAATAGAGTGTTTCTGGTGATAGGGCCATGGCATCACGGGCAGGAGATTGAGGATGGGAGTTCGCTGGGGGCGATTAAGTTCGACAGCAATACTTCGCTGTATTTTCAGCGGGAGATTTTGCTGCCGTTCCTGAACCACTATTTGAAGGATGGCGCGCCGAAGATGGATATTGCGCCGGTTATGGCGTTTGAGACGGGGACGAATACCTGGCGGAGGTTGCCGACGTGGCCGGCGGGGTGCGCGGCGGGAGGGGATTGCGCGATTCATGCCACGCCGCTGTATTTGGAAGCAGGGTTGAAATTGGGATTTACTGCTCCCACGGCGGGCGACGCGGCGTTTGATGAATATGTTTCCGATCCGACGAAACCGGTGCCGTATCGCGCGCGTCCGACACGGCAGATGGGGTACAGCAACGGTCTCACGTGGCCGCTGTGGCTGGTGGACGACCAGCGGGAGGAGTCGGGCCGCCCGGATGTGCTGGTGTTCACTTCGGATGTATTGCGCGCGCCTGCCAAGATTAGCGGGGAGCCGATTGCGAATATTGTGGCTTCGACGAGTGGGACGGACTCCGATTGGGTGGTGAAGCTGATTGATGTGTATCCGGATGAAGTGGCCAGCGACCCGAGGATGGGCGGGTATCAATTGATGATTTCGGCGGACATTTTCCGCGGGCGGTATCGCGAGAGTTTGGAGTTTCCCAAGGCCATTGCGGCGGATCAGCCTTTGCTTTATAAATTTGCGCTACCGACGGCGAATCACGTGTTTTTGCCGGGGCACCGGATCATGGTGCAGATTCAGTCGAGCTGGTTTCCGCTGTACGACCGGAATCCGCAGACGTTTGTGCCGAATATTTTCTGGGCGCAGCCGGGGGATTATCGCAAAGCGACGCAGAGGATTTATCATGCGCCGGGCGAGGCGAGTTTTGTGGAGTTGCCGCTGGTGACCGCGCGTTAAGCGCGATTTTGGTGCGCGGCGAAAGTATTGGGGTTTAAAACGAAGCTTGGGGGACGGCGATGAGTATGCAAAATTGGCGAATCCTGGCAGTGGGCGGGCTGATGTTGGCATGTGTGTGCGGAGTTTCCGCGGCGGATGACACGACAACGGTGAAGCCGCCGGTGGCCAAGAAAGTGCCTAAGACGACGGAGATCAACGGCACAACGCTGGTGGATAACTATTACTGGATGCGCGAGAAGAGCAATCCGGAGGTGAGGGCGTATCTGGAAGCGGAGAACGCGTACACAGACGCGGTAATGAAGCCGACTGAGATGCTGCAAAAGAAACTGTATGCGGAGATGCTGGGACGGATCAAAGAGACAGACGTGGATGTGCCGTATCGCGATGGCGGGTATTTTTACTACTCGCGGACCGAGGNNGTAAGCCCCGACGGGAATCTGCTGGCGTACCTGACGGACAATACCGGCTTCCGGCAGTACACGCTGGCGGTGAAGGATTTGCGCAGCGGACAGGTGCTGGCGGATCACGCCGAACGGGTGGATTCGTTCGCGTGGGCGGCGGACAACAAGACGCTGTTTTATACGATGGAAGATGAGGTGTCCAAGCGCTCGTACCGCATGTATCGGCACGCGGTGGGGACCGCCGGAACGGACGGGCTGGTATATGAAGAGCCGGATGAACGATTTGACGTATATGTGGACGCGACGCGGAGTAAGGCGTTCTTGTTCATGATTGCCGCCAGCCACACCACCAGCGAAGTGCGGTACTTGCCGGCGGATCAGCCCATGGGCGCTTGGAAAATTATGGAGCCGCGCAAACAGGGAGTGGAATATTACGCGGACCATAACGGCGATTTCTTCTACATTCGCGCGAATGATACGGGGAGAAATTTCCGCTTGGTGAGGGCGCCGGTGGCGAAGCCGGGCAGCGCAAACTGGGAAGAAGTGTTGCCACAACGTGCCGACGTGATGCTGGACGATCTGGATCTGTTCAAAAATTACTGTGTGCTCTCGGAACGGGAAAAAGGATTGCCGCAGATTCGCGTGATGGATTTGGCCACCGGGAGCATGCGCGGGATTGGGTTCCCGGAACCGGCATATGCGGCGTTCGTACAGGTGAACCGGGAATTCGACACCAGCAAATTGCGCTATGGCTACCAGTCGTTCATTACGCCGCCGTCGATCTACGACTACGACATGGCGGTGGGTACATCGGTGCTTTTGAAGCAGCGCGAAATTCCCGGAGGCTACGACCGCAATAAATATGAAGTGGAGGAGGTGTATGCGCCGGCAGTGGACGGCGTAAAAATTCCGGTGTCCATCGTGCATCTGCGGGGATTGAAGCTGGACGGGAAAGGTCCGCTGTATCTGACGGCGTACGGTTCGTATGGCGCTTCGTACGACATCGGATTCAACTCGAATCTATTCAGCCTGGTGGATCGCGGGGTGGTGTGCGCGGTGGCGCATATCCGCGGCGGCGGCGAACTGGGGAAAGCGTGGCACGACGACGGACGGATGATGCACAAGAAAAACACTTTCACAGATTTCATCGCGTCGGCGGAATACCTGGTGGCGCAAGGATACGGGTCGAAGGACCGGTTGGTGATTGAAGGCGCAAGCGCAGGCGGATTGTTGATGGGCGCAGTGCTGAACATGCGGCCGGACCTGTTTCACGCGGCGCTGGTGGGCGTGCCGTTCGTGGACGTGATGAACACCATGCTGGATGAAACTCTGCCACTAACGGTGGGGGAATTCGAGGAGTGGGGGAATCCCAAGGAGAAGGCGGCGTTTGATTATATGTTGAGCTATTCGCCGTATGACAATGTGGTGGCCAAGGCGTATCCCAACATGCTGGTGCGCACTTCCTTTAACGATAGCCAGGTGATGTATTGGGAGCCGACGAAGTATGTGGCGAAAATGCGCGCGCTGCGCACGGATCATAACACATTGATTTTTAAGGTGAACCTGGATCCCGCGGGGCATGGCGGGGCAAGCGGGCGGTACGACCGGCTGAAGGATACGGCGTTTAATTACGCGTATTTCCTCACGCAGATGGGCATCACAAACTGAAATTGTAGTATGGGATGACGACAACCCGCTGATCGACGCCGCGCATCACTTTGTTTGCGGCGGCCAGCCGAACTCACTATGATGGTTGGCCACCCCATGAGGGATGCAATACGGCCGATGGCCAATCTGAAGGAGAATCGATTTATGAAGCGTGTGATTGCTGGATGTATGGCGTTCGCGATGTGTGCACTGCCCTTAGCGGCGGCAGACGAAGTAAAAGTGACGGACCGGCTGGAGAATTGCGGCACGGTGCTGAAGGAGATTCTGAACGTTCCGGACGATATTCCGCAAGATCTGCTGACCAAGGCGGAATGCGTGATCGTATATCCCTCAGTGCTGAAGGGAGCGTTTATCGTGGGCGGCAGCTACGGCCGCGGGGCGATGACGTGCCGCACGGGCGAGAATTTTACCGGGCCGTGGAGCGCGCCGTCCATGATGGCGCTGGAAGCCGGGAGCTTCGGGTTTCAGATTGGCGGGCAGGCTACGGATTTCGTGCTGCTGGTGATGAACGACCGCGGCGCGCACTCGATGCTGCACAGCAAGGTAAAGTTGGGCGCCGACGCGGCGGTGGCGGCGGGACCGAAGGGACGTAACGCGCAGGCGGCGACCGATGCGACGATGCGCGCGGAAATTCTTTCGTATTCGCGTTCGCGCGGCTTGTTCGCGGGCGTATCGCTGGAAGGCGCGAGCGTGCGCGCGGACGACGATGCCAACGCGGACCTTTACGGGAAGAAGCTTTCGGCGGAGGACATTATCTTCAAGGGAGTGGTGCCGACGCCGCCTTCCGGGCAACGGCTGGTGGCCACGCTGAACCGTCATGCGCGCAAGAATGAGTCAGCAGGGAAGTAGTTCGCCGCGCTGATTTTTCAGTTCTGCGAGTAGTGACAGCAGAGGCTCCGGAGTGGATTCGGAGCCTTTTTATTTTGGGTCGCGGCATTGCGGCGGTGTTTTTACGACGGGTTAAACTCTCCCCGCAAGATCATGTTTTCGCTCAGCTCACGCGCATGGCGCAGCGTCTGCGGCGTGCCGGCGTCTTTGCCGGTGGGCTCGTCGATCAATCTTTGCAGCTCTTCGTCGAATAGCGCGGTGATGAGTTCCCGCGAATGCGCGATGGGCTGGCCTTGATCGTCGAGGATGGGGATTTGCGCGGAGTGCTGCATGCGCTGCGCGATCATCAGGCGGTAGATGCGATCGGTCGCGAGATCCTCCATGTAGCCGTCGAGCAAGCTCGCGCCGCGGCCGTTCAGCACGCCGTTGCGATAGCGAAGCACGGTGCGCACCGCGGCGCGCGTGCCAGCGAGCGTGCACTTGCCAACGTTCGCGGGCGCGGGGCGCAGATCCGGGTGCACTTCGGGATTCGCGGGGCGCGCGGCGAGTTGATTCGGAGCGGGGAATTGCCGCACGGCGATTTCGTTCTGGTCGGGATGGCCGGTCCAGGCGCCGTCCATCAGCGAGTTGGCTTCGTTTTTTTTATCTTTCTCGAGCGCAGCCAATGCGCGCGCATTCAGTTCGGCGTCTTCGCGGCTGGGATAGAGCGCGGTCATGCCGCCGATGGCCAGCAAGCCGTGTCTATGGCAAATCTCGGGCATGAGATTGCGCAGATTCTGGAAGAACGGCACATCGTGGGGGATGGTGTTGCGGTCTGGCAGCACCCATTTCGGATTTTCAAGGTTGAAGTGGATGAGGCTGGCCATGTAATCCCAGCGGCCGAGATTCAGGCCAAGGAGGTGGTCGCGCAGATTCCACGCGAACTCTTCCATTTGATAGGCCAGCGGATGCGATTCGACCAGCGCCATGCATCGGATGGCGTTGGCGGGCAGGCCCTTGGCCGCGGCGACCATCTGCAAGAGGTCGCGCCACCACAGCGCTTCATCGGCGGATTCGGATTTAGGGATGTAGAAGCACAGCGGATGTCTCAGCGACGCGAAATCCACCTGGTGGGTGATCATCGCAACGTCGAAAAGCGAGGCGGGAATCGGTTGGCCCGGCAAAATGCCCGCCTGATGCAGGTGTAAGCCGCGCGGGCGGGTAAAAATCGTGACGCTGCTGGACTTGATTCCCACCGTAGCGTTGCGCTTTTTGTCTTGATAGCTGAGCGTGCCAGCCAGCGCGGGCAGGATATTTTTGATGCCGGTCCGCAGATGCTCCCAGGAATTGGCGATGGAATCTTCGAGGTCCAACATTACGCCCGGTGCGCCGGAGTTAAGCATTTTTACCACAAGCTCAGCGTCATCCGCGGGGCCAGTCATTTGGTTGCGCTGATCGGCGGCCCAGGAAGGCAGTTCGATACGCCATGGCTGCACGGTCGCTACGCTAGGCGGAAGATAGTCCGGGAGTTTGCCGGCGTGGGCCGCGCGCAGTGCGTAACTGCGTCGGGCCAGCAGGGCACGCTGGCGCGGGGTGAGCGCGGCGTGCAGGCTGGAGAGAAATTCCAGGAAGCCGGGCGGCAACTCCTTGGCGGCCTCGAACCCGGCAGGCGGGGTATTTACCGGTATGAGCGGCGCAGGACTTTGCGGCGCGGGCGTTGCGGGAGTGCTGGCCATGGCTTTCTTACCGTCCTGTTCCGTTGTGAGCTGCGCACAGAGCTGAGATGGTAGCGATGCTGCGGGCAATTCGATGGCCATAGGGTAGCAAACGAGCGGCGCTTAAATGCAACATTTGCTATGGACCGCATCGTGGAGGCGCTGAAAGATACGGCGCGCCGAATTTCGCGGCAGACCATTAAGGCCGGCCTCTTGGGAAGTTAGCATACGCTGGCGTGTTACTTGGATGCGCCCGTCACCACTAGATTGTTCTTCACGGAAAAAACATTGGGCACGCCGTTAGCGCGCAGTCCTGCAAGGTTCTTGTCCGCTTCGTTGTCCACTGTCCCCTCCAGCGTTACGTTGCCATTGTTCACGATGATGTGGATGGAAGCGAGGGAGGAGTACGCATAGCGGGAAAGCGTCGGGTCGCCGTAAATGGCGCGGTACAACGCCGTACGCGATTGATCGTCCATGGCTGAAAGGGGCAGCACTTGAACCTTGTTCACCACGGAGCCCACGCCCTCCACGGACTTCACCGCGGACTCCGCGTCGGACTTGAGTGTGGGCCGTACTACGCTGCCCTCGAGAGTCACGGTGTCTCCGTCCACGCGATACGAGAGGATGTCGAACACTGAGTAGTAGGGCAGCAGGAGCAGCTGATGGCGCACCTCTTTCACCAGCGTCTGATGGGAGGCTGGCTCGTTTGATTGGTTCTTATTGTTCTGCCGGGCGCCGCGAACCGGCACGCCATTGACGAACAACGCCAGGAATACCCCGGATACGAGAGTGGCCCGAAACACGATACGCATAAAGCCTCCAAAACGTTAGTGAGCAGGGCAGGGCCCACCCATCCGATTCTCCAACACCCCGCAACGGGTGCAGTGAAGGCGGCCGCGAACTTCCCAGCATACTCCCGGCTACGAATTGGCGCGGCGAATGCTAGCATAACGACGTCGGCCTTGCGGCCGCCAAGCGCTCGGGGAGCACGAAGTCACACACATGCTATTGATCGCACATCGCGGAGCCTCCGGCCACGCGCCGGAAAATACCCTGGCAGCCTTTCGCAAGGCGGTGGCCCTGGGCGCGTCCTTCATCGAGACGGACCTGCAACTCACGCGCGATTCCCGCCTGGTGGCCATGCACGATGCCACCGTGAATCGCACCACCAATGGCCAGGGCGCAGTCCACGATTTAACCCTCGCCGATCTGCGCAAACTCGACGCCGGTTCCTGGTTCGGCAGCGAATTCGCAGGCGAACGCATCCCCGTGCTCGAAGAGATTCTGGAGTTTGCCAAGAAGAACGACGCGGTGTTTTATCTCGAGCTGAAAGCCGGCGGCTCCTGGGGCGGGGAACACGCGCTGGTTGGGGCCTTGCGCGAATCCGGAGAAATTGCCCGCACGGTGGTCATTTCGTTTGACGCCGGTATCCTCGCTGCCGCGCGGCAGATCGAGCCGACGCTGATGACCGGGCTGTTATACGAGGGGCAAATTGCAGATCCGCTCGACAAAGCCGTGGAGATCGGTGCCCGTCAGTTAGCGGTACGCGGCGACCTGGTCACCCCGTGGTTGCTCGGTGAGGCGCGCCGCCGCGATCTGCAAGTGGTTTGCTGGACCGTCAATCAGCCCGCGCACATGCGCCTGCTGATCGCCGCGGGGGTTGACGGCATCATGAGCGACTATCCGGATCGCCTGGTGGCCGCGAGTCGCAAGGCGGACGCCAAGGCGCCATAGCCTGCGCGGCCGCGAGGTTGCAAACTTGTGGCGTGCCTTTGCGAACCAACGCTCGCGTTCACGCCAATGCCGCGTGCAGCGCCGCAAATTGTGCCACGCTCAGTTGTTCCGCCCGTGCGTCCGACCGCAATTGCAACGCCTCGAGGGCCGCGCGCACCGCCGCGGGCTCCGCCGCGGCGCGCAAATTGTTCACCAGCGTTTTGCGCTTTTTGCCAAAACACAGTTTCACGAAGTCGAAGAAACGCTCCTCGCTGGCCAGCGCGAGCTTTGCGCGCGCGCCGGGGAAGCGCAGCGTCACTAGCGCCGAATCCACCTCCGGCGGCGGCGTGAACGCCTCGCGCGGAATGTCCAGGGCAATCTCCGGCCGCGCGAAATACTGCGTCACCACGGAAAGATACCCGTAATCGCTGGACCCCGGCGCGGCAGCCAACCGCAAAGCCACTTCCTTCTGAATCACGATGTGCAGTTCCTCGATGCGATCCGCGATGGCAAACAACCGCTGCAGAATCGGCGAGGTAATGTAGTAAGGAAGATTGCCGTAAACATGCAGCCGTCGGCCAGGCGCAATCTCCGCCAAGTCGAGCTCCAGAATGTCCCCCGCTACCACCGTCAAGTTGGGGTACTGCTTGGCCAGTCGCCGCAATCCGGCTTGCAGTGGCGGGTCGATCTCAATCGCGAATACTGCCGCGCCGCTGCCCGCGAGATGTTCGGTCATCTCCCCGTGCCCCGCGCCAATCTCCACCCAACACTCGTCATCGCCCAGCACCCGCATCCCGCCCATGGCGTGGCGCGACGCTCCGATGGCGCGCGCAATCTGTTCGCGACACTCGAGGTCCGAGAGAAAATGTTGTCCGAGCCGTTGGCGGGCCATGCGTAAGAGCAATTCTAGCAGGCTGCAGCCCCGCTCTTTGCGAATGCGTCGGAGGGAACGCGCACCTGCGAACGGCCGCCTTGACGGTTTCGCGGCCGTTCGTTAGCGTACTGGCTGGCCATCAAACGCCCGAAGGATGCACGCGACATAGTGAAAATTCTTTTCGTAGCCTCGGAAGGCTTGCCGTTCTCCAAGACCGGCGGCCTTGCGGATGTGGTCGAGGCGCTGCCAAAAGCGCTCGTCCAGCAGGGTCATGAAGTTGCCGTCGTCCTGCCGCGCTATCGCGGCGCGCCGAATGACGCCGCCGTATACCCCAGCGTCACCGTGCCCATGGGTGGCAAGCTGCGCTTTCCCTCCGTCGGTGGCGGCCAGGTTCTCGATGGCGTGCGCTACTTCTTCGTAGAAGATTCCGAATACTACGACCGCGACGGCATCTACGGCACCAGCGGCGGCGACTTCCCGGATAACGCCGAACGCTACAGCGAACTCTGCCGCGCCGCCATCGAGGTCGCCAAGCACGTTTGGCGACCCGACGCCATCCACTGCCACGATTGGCAGACCGGCCTCCTCCCGCTCCTCCTCCGCATTTCCTACGCGGAGGATCCGCTCCTCAAAGACACCCCGGTGATCTTCACCATTCACAACATGGGCTATCAGGGCGTCTTCGGCAGGGCTGCGATCGAACGTGCCGGCATTCCCGCGCAGACCTTTCATCCCGGCGCGCTCGAATATTTTGGCAGCGTCAATTTTCTGAAGGCTGGCCTGGTTTTTTCCGATTACCTCACTACGGTCAGCCGCAAGTACGCGGAAGAAATTCGCACGCCGGAGTTTGGCTACGGTCTCGATGGCGTGGCGCGCGGCCGCGGTGATCGCCTGGTCGGCATTCTCAACGGCGTCGACTACACCGCCTGGAATCCAGAGACCGACGCGCTGATCGCGCAAAAATTTTCATTCAAACATCTAGCTGGCAAATTCGCCTGCAAAACACACCTGCTGCAAATCTTCGGGATCTCCCCGGCACACGCCGCTCGCCCGCTCATCGGCATCGTCTCGCGCTTTGCCGATCAGAAAGGTTTCGATCTGATCGCCGAGCGCGCGCACGAACTACTGCGCGAAGAATTGTCTCTGGTGGTTCTTGGTTCCGGCGACCGCCGCTACGAGGAACTGTTCGAATCGCTGGCCGCCGCGTATCCCGGCCGTGTGGGCGTCCGCGTCGCCTATGACAACACGCTCGCCCACAAGATCGAAGCCGGGGCCGATATGTTCCTCATGCCCTCGCGCTACGAACCCTGTGGCCTGAATCAGATTTACAGCCTGAAATATGGTACGGTACCCGTCGTGCGCGCCACCGGCGGACTCGACGACACCATCGAAACCTTCGACCTCGAACACGGCACCGGCACCGGCTTCAAGTTCGGCGAATATTCCGGCGCCGCCATGATGTACGCGGTACGCCAGGCACTACACCACTACATCGACGAGCGCATCTGGAAGCGTATCCAGTTGAACGGCATGGCCAAAGATTTTTCCTGGGCCGCGCCGGCGCGGGAGTACGCTAAACTGTATGAAGCCGCCTGGAGCCTGCGGCATCCGGGGCAGTCCCTTCCCGTGATCGTACCTGCGCCCGAGCCGAAACAGGCCCGCGCCGCAGCAAGAAACCAAACCACTTTGCGATCATCTAATTAATACGACTGAGGAGAGAGAAAGGCGAGCCGCAGTGCTAACTCGCCGAGGACAAATAACATGGCTGACAATATCCCTACAGTGACCGATGGAAATTTTGAAGCCGAGGTGCTGACCGCGAGCGCTTCGCAGCCCGTGCTCGTGGACTTCTGGGCCGAATGGTGCCGCCCCTGCCACATGCTGGCGCCCACCGTCGCCGAGATTGCCCACGACTACACCGGCAAGCTCAAGGTGATGAAGCTCAACGTGGACGAAGCGATGAACTCGGCGGGCAAGTATCGCGTGCAGGGTATCCCAACGCTGCTCCTATTCAAGAACGGCCAGGTCGTCGAGCAGATTGTCGGCGCGGTGCCCAAGGACCAGATCACCAAGGCCGTTGACCGCCACTTGGTTTAATCGGGCGTTAGTCTCTGAAGAAGCTTCTTGATTCGGCGTGTCGTGCCGCTCGTGGTGCGACACGCCTTTTGTATTATGCTCGTGCTGTCGTTTTGAGTCGCTTTTGGTAACACAGGCACTCTGGAATGTGGGCAAATGTTCGCGCCTTTGAAGCGCTAGCTGCTCGGCCTTAGTCCACCCTGAGGTACGAAGGTCCGAGTATGCTGCGAGGGCTTCCAGTTTGCTGCCAAATCCTCCGCTGAGGCCCGCTTGGAAACGGTCGTTTGCAATCTCTGCGGCTCCGATCAATACGCGCCGGTGTACTCCATGCCGGACCGCCTCTTTTTTCGCGGCGAATTTTTCACTGTGGTCGAGTGCCGTCGTTGTGGCCTCGGCTTTTTGAATCCGCGCCCCACGCCAGCTGAGATGGCGAACTATTATCCCGCCGAATATTTTCGCTCACCGGCAGGCGCCAGCAACGCCCGCTACATGGAGCGACGCTTTCGCAAAGAGGCCAGCTACCTCGCGCCCCTCGAACGCAGCGGTGCAACTGATCGCAACAAACGGCTCCTCGACATAGGGTGCGCCACCGGAGCGTTCCCGCGCTTCATGGCCCGGCGCGGCTGGCAAGTGGAAGGCGTCGAGATAGCGGAGGTCGCCGCCGGTATCGCCGACTTTCCCATCCATACGCAGGAGTTTCAGGATATTCCCGTGCGTGAGCCGACGTATGACGCGGTAACCGCGTGGGCCGTCCTCGAACACGTGCACGACCCCATGGCCTACTTTCGCAAAGCCTCCGCGGTTTTGCGGCGCAACGGGCTCTTCGTCTTCCTCGTGCCGAATTTCGCCAGCGTGGCGTCACGCAAGCTCTTTTGCGAAGATATTCCCCGCCATATTTATTTCTTCACGCGAGAGACGGTGCGTCGCTACTTGGAGAAAACCGGTTTCATGCTGGAGCGCGAAGACAATGGCCGCGGCGTCTACAAGTTGGCGCCGCACCACTGGCTCGGCTATCAGATTCGCATGCACCTGCTCAACAAAAAGTATTCGTTTCCGGATGTCCCGCTGACCAGCAAGGAATTTCGCCGCATCCACAACCTTCCAAGCGGCTTTGCCACGGCCATGAAGTACGCGGCGTATTCACCGGTTTCCGTCATTGACCGCATGCTCTGGCCGGCCATCGAAACCGCGCAGATTCTGCTCAAGCGCTACGGCGTTAGCACCTACGTGGCGCGGAAAATCTAAATGGCCCAAAGAACAAAATCAAACAAGGAATCCGGTCGCACACGCAAACCATCGCGCAAGGCTGCGAACGATCTCGAGTCTGGCGTCGCCAACGCTGCCGATGGCGCCGCAACGACCCCCACGATCACCCGCTGCCGGTGGGCCGGAAACTCCCTCAACATCCCCTACCACGACGAAGAATGGGGCGTGCCGTCGCACGACGATCGCCACCTTTTCGAGATGCTGATTCTAGAAGGCGCGCAAGCCGGCCTAAGCTGGGACACCGTCCTAAAAAAGCGCGCCCGCTATCGCGAAGTGTTCGACAATTTCGATCCCGCCATCGTCGCGCGTTACGACCAGCGAAAAATAAAATCCCTGCTCGCCGACCCTGGCATCATCCGCAATCGCCTGAAAATTGCCGCCACCATTGCCAACGCCAAAGCCTTTCTGCAGGTGCAAAAGGATTTTGCCTCGTTCGACGCCTACCTCTGGCGCTTCGTCGGCGGCCAGCAGAAACGAAACGCCTGGACTGAGCACAAGCGCCTGCCCGCCAAAACGCCCGAGTCTGACGCCTTAAGCGACGATTTACAAAAGCGCGGCTTCCGCTTCGTCGGCTCCACCATTTGCTACGCCTTCATGCAAGCCACCGGCATGGTCAACGACCACTTGGTCGATTGCTTCCGTTACCGGCAAGTTTAGTTTTAGAGAGGAAAGGCGCGCGGGGTAATGCGCACGAATCGAGTCAAAATCCTAAGGCTTATGACACGAACTTCTGTGGAAGTTGCGCAGCCTTCGCTTGCGTCGATTTTATCTCCGCCGGTTCCTGCGCCTCAAATTCGATATCCGGCAGCTGCTCCACCGCCCGCCGCAGCGACTGTTCCCAACTCGCATGAATCAGGTTCAGGTCGCGGTCGCCCGCGCCCACACGCCGGTAGCGCGTCACGTTCAACGAATCCTTCTGATACAGGAGCAGATCAAACGGCGGCCCCACGGTAACGTTGGAACGCATGGCCGCGTCCAGCGACAGCAACGCATACTTCGCCGCCACCTCCAGCGACGTGCTCGCCTGAATCCCGCGGTCCAGCACCGGCCGCCCGTATTTGCATTCTCCAAGCTGCAAATACAGCGAATCCTCTGTCGCCGCCAGCGGATTCCCCTGCGGATAAATCAAATACAGATTCGGCTCCTGCCCCTTCACCTGCCCACCCAAGAGCAGATGCACATTAAAGCTGAACGAATCGCGCTCCAGCGACGAGCGATCCAAATCCGAAACCCGCCGCACGCAATTTCCTACGATGCGTGCCGCTTCGTACAGCGACGGCGCCTGCGCCAATCCCCGCCCGGCATCAAAATCGTCGCGCAGCAGCGTAATCACCGATTGGCTGATGGACAGGCTCCCGCTCACCAAAATCACGAACACCCGTTCGCCCGGCTGCACAAACTGATGCATTTTCTTGCAGGTATTCACCTGATCGAATCCGGCGTTGGTGCGCGAATCGGAAGCCAGAACCAGGCCTTCCTTGGTCATGATGCCCAAGCAATAGGTCACAGATCGCCCTCAGGTACAAACTGCAGCGCGCGCCACGCATCGTCTGCACGTTGCCGCAAATTCATCATGGGCTACGCAAAAAAAGAACGCAAGCACGGCCGTCGAACGGCGTCCCATCATAGCTATGCTCAACTTCTAAGGCGGCTCCCCGATGTTAGACGAAGGCGTGTGGGCAGACGTAATATTCGGCGACGAACACCTGCGAGCCTTTACCACAGCGCGCAAGGCGTACAAATGTCTGTGTTCAAGGCCATCAGTGCCGACGCAATAGGGGGAATGCGGCGCAAGAAGCGCAAGCGGGACCTCGAGGTGCCTTGGCTTGTGTAAAGCCTGTGGAATGAGTAGCTTGCTAGTGATTTTGCATTTTTCCGAGAATGAATTCTTGGGAGGTGCAGGGGTGTACGGTAGGGGAATTTGTATGGTTATCAAACGAAAGGGGTTGCGCGGGGAGCAATTCGTATCGTTATGAAAACACGGGGGTAAAATTTTGGCGTTTTTGGCTTGGATGCACGCCGGCGGGGGTGGGACGCGAGTATCACAACACACGGTAGCAGGGAAACGCCTCTTTGTCAAGTTATTTTAGTGACTTATCGGTATATCATTCGAACGAAATGAGACGGCGGAAGTGAGACAGGGAAGGGTAACGGTAATGTGGTTCTGAGTTTAGTAGAAGCCTTAGAACTGACGGAANNGGAAGAGTTGTTTATGGTGAAAGAAGTGGCGAGCGGCGAGTGATGAGTGGCGAGTCACATACCAACCGGGACAGAGGTTTGACAGGCTGCGGTAGCGCCGATAGTATCGAATTGCTCGCACCACGCCGTCTCTTGGCCCTCGCCGGTTTTGACGCGCAGCGCACAACCCCATGAAACTAGCTTATTTCGATTGTTTTAGCGGGATTAGCGGGGACATGACGCTGGGCGCGCTTATCGATGCGGGGTGTCCCGTCGAATACCTGCGCTCTGAACTTCTTTCCCTCGAGGTTCCTGGATGGACGCTGTCTGCCGAGAAGGTGTGGAAGAATGGGATGGCTGCCACCTACGCCAAGGTGACCACCCAAGATACGCAGAAGCATCGCAGCTTGAGCACGATCCTGGAGATTATTGAGCACTCTAGAATCCAGCCGCAGGTAAAGCAGCGCGCGGCCGCCATTTTTGACAAACTCGGCCGCGCCGAATCTTACGTGCACGATGCGCCGCTTGAGAAAGTCCATTTTCACGAAGTCGGCGCCGTGGATGCGATTGTGGACATTGTTGGCGCGTGCGTTGGGTTCGACGCTTTGGGAATCGCGAAGTTTGCCAGCTCGCCGCTTAATGTCGGAGGCGGGACGGCGAAGATGGCGCACGGGATCCTGCCGGTGCCGGCGCCGGCCACGGCGCGGCTGCTGCAAGGCGCACCGACGTATTCCAATGGCGTGTTGAAAGAGTTGGTTACGCCGACCGGAGCGGCCATTGTGGCTACGCTGTGCGACACGTTTGGTCCGCAGCCAGCCATGACGGTGAGCGCTATCGGGTACGGCGCGGGCAGGCTGGACCTGGAGCATCAGCCCAACGTGGTGCGCATCATGATCGGCGAAGTTGCGGAAAAATCCGACGCGGCGCCTGCGCACGGCTGCGATGAGGAGATTTCCGTCATTGAGGCGAATCTTGACGACATGAACCCGCAGATTTACGGGCACTTCCAAGAGCGCGCGCTGCACGCTGGGGCGTTGGATGTTTACACCACACCCGTGCAGATGAAGAAGAACCGGCCTGGAACGCTGCTGACGGTGCTGTGCAAGCCGCAAGACAGGTCCAAGCTGATGGACCTGATCTTCGCGGAAACAACCACCATTGGCGCGCGCACGTACACCGCGCACCGCCGGGTGCTGGCGCGCGAATCGGTTAGCGTGACCACCGCGTTTGGCGACGTGCGCATCAAGGTGGCCAGTGCCAACGGACACATCCGGCAAGCCACACCCGAGTACGAGGATTGCCGCAAGCTGGCGCTGGAGAAGAACGTTCCTCTGCGCGCGGTGATCGACGCCGCGCAGCGTGCGTACGCAGGAGCGTCGCGCGACGGCGGGATTATGCCCCATTCCGGCGAGCAGCAAACCTAGCCACGATTCGCTTCTGCCTTTGCTATCCTAAGTAAGTGCAAGTACGTTCGCGACGCGTTTGCTTTCGCGGTTAAACACGAAAACGGAAAAATGGGCGACAAACCGAAATATTACCTGACCACGCCGATCTACTACACGAACGGCTTGCCGCACATCGGCCACACATACTCGACGATCGTGTGCGACACGATTCGCCGCTACAAGCGCATGCGCGGGTTTGACGTGGTGATGACCACCGGCACCGACGAGCACGGCGTGAACGTGGAGCGCTCGGCGCAAAAGGCGGGTGTTCCGGAATCCGAGTATGTGGCGAAGATGGCCGCGGAGTGGAAGAAGCTGTGGGACGAGCTTGGCCTGCAAGCCGATGAATTTGTGCGCACTACCGATCTGAAGCACGCGCACACCGTGCAGTGGCTTTTTAAGCTGTGCCGCGAGAATGGCTATATCTATCCCGGGCATTACACCGGGCAATACTGCATTTACGACAACGCGTACGTGGACGTGAAGGCCGGCGAGGCTTGCCCGGATTGTGGGCGGCCGACGGAGACGGTTACCGAGGCTAATTTTTATTTCAAGCTCAGCGCGTTTCAGAAACCGCTGCTGGATTTCTACAAGAAGAACCCGCACTTTATTCAGCCGGACACGCGGCGTAACGAGATTCTGAGCTTCGTTGAAGGCGGCTTGCGCGATTTGAGCATCACGCGGACCAGCATCCGCTGGGGGATCCCCGTTCCTGGGGAAGAGAAGCACGTTTTTTATGTTTGGTTTGACGCGTTGAGCGCGTACCTCACAGCGGTGGGCGGACCGAACTACGCGCAGCGCGGATACTGGCCCGCGGATTTGCACCTTGTGGGCAAAGAGATTATTCGCTTTCACGCGGTCTACTGGCCGGCGTTTTTGATGGCCGCGATGCTGCCGCTGCCGGAGCAGATTTGGGCGCATGGGTGGCTGCTGATGGACAACAGCAAAATGTCCAAGAGCGTTGGGAATGTGGTGCGTCCGCGGCCGATAGTGGATGTGCTGGGTATGGATGCGCTGCGCTACTACCTGCTGCGGGAGACGGTTTTTGGGCAGGACGGAAATTTCAGTTATGAGGCGCTGATTCAGCGCTACAACAGCGATCTGGCAAATGGGCTGGGCAACCTAGCTAGCCGCACTGCCGCGCTTGTTGAGAAGTACTTCGCAGGAAGAGTTCCCAAGCCCGCCGCGCTCGAGCCGCAGGACGAAGCGTTGGCTAAGGAGACGCAGACGGCGATTGCCGAAGTGCTTGAGCAGTATGAAGCGTTTGGCTTCAGCCGCGCGCTGGAGAGGATTTGGTCGGTGGTGGCGGCCGCCGATAAATACCTTACGTCCGAGCAACCTTGGGCCGGCGGAACTACCGATGCCGAGCAGTCGCGCCGTGCCGCCGTGCTTTGGACTACCGCCGAATTGCTGCGCGCGGTGGTGGTTCTGGCGCATCCTGTTTTGCCGGATTGCACGGTCAAGGTGTGGACGTTGCTGGGAGCGCCGGGGAAGATTGGCGCGCAGGATTTGGGGAGCCTTGCCTGGGGCGGGCTGGCGCCCGGCACGGCGCTGGGCAAGTCGCAGCCGTTATTTCCACGCATCGAGAAAAAAGAAGCTCAGGAAAGGATGGAAGCCATGGAAAACGAAGCACAGAACGCGCCGTCACCTGTGGGGGCGAGCGCGGCGGCAGCGACACCAGCAGCGGGAACAGCACCTGTCGCCGCGGGAACCGTTGCTGGGACTGCACCCGCCGCGACGGAAAAAATCGGCATCGAGGATTTTACCAAGGTGGAGATGCGCGTCGGGCAGATCAAAACCGCCGAACGGATTGTGGGGGCTGACAAGCTGCTCAAACTCACCGTGGATATTGGGACGGAGATTCGGCAGATTTGCGCGGGGATTGCGCAGTTTTATGAGCCGGAGAAGCTGATTGGGCGCAAGGTTGCGGTGGTGGTGAATCTTGCGCCGCGCAAACTGCGTGGGGTGGAGTCTAACGGGATGATTGTGGCAGCGTCAGTGGGACCGGAGGGGCGGCCGGTGCTCGCCGGATTTCCGGACGAAGATGTGGAGGTCGGCGCGCGCTTGCGGTAGTTCGATTTTGGTAGCACAGGCACTCTTGCCTGTGCAGCTCTAAAATGACCTCGGTTGATCGGAATCGTCGGCGGCCACAATTGAGTCGAAGTTGAAACCGCGCACAGGCAAGAGTGCCTGTGCTACTAAACTTAAACTATGGAACTGATCGATTCG
>PMOV01000073.1:0-9379 GCA_003161195.1 Acidobacteriota bacterium
CCACCAGGCCGCACATTCTCCGCCGCCCCGCTCAAAAGTCCTTTAATCGCCGATTCGTAGTTCTCCCGGCTAGACTCCCCCAGAATTTTCCCCACCTGCCGCCCATCCCGGTCATAAAAAAACGATGCCGGTATCGCCCCATTCCACCCCGCCAAAACCGCATTCACAAACGCCGCCTCGCCCCCCGCGGTCTTCCGGTAATTCGGAAACACCGGCTTATACCGCGCAATAAACCGCCGTGTCAAAATAATGTCCCCATCGTCATCTAGGTTCACGCCCACCACTTTCAATCCCTGCGACGCATACTGTTTCGCCAATTCATTCAACATCGGATACTCCGCCCGGCATGGCTCGCACCACGTAGCCCAAAACGTCACCAAAAGCGCCTGACCCTTATGCGCCGCCAGCATCTTCTGATATCCGGAAGCGTCAATCATCTCGGGATCGCGCACCGCCGCCTTGCCAGCGCTACTCGCCGCACCAGCGCCACTCTGCGTTTGCGGCGCCGCCGCGCCACAAATCGCCGCCATCAAAAATCCCGCCACCACCACTCGCCCAAATCCAGTCATAGCGTCCCTCACTCTCCATTCTACCGCGTCCCGGCTTTCCCTCTGTACGGGAGCGCTTGAGCCGCGACGCCGATTTTGGAGCGCCGGCCGTCTGCGGTGGCGCCTTCTGAAGCCGCGCCCACCTCCATCCATGGTAGCAGCGTCACCGGCTCGGACCATTGCGGATACCGCTAACAACTTGCCAACGCAGGCTCACGGCGTTAGACGAATCGCGCCCCGCAAACGCGCCTCCATCTCCGCGCCACCTCCGCCCAGTTGAGAATCCTCCCCTCGTCCCGTACAATCAACATCAACTGCCCCAGGCGTCGTAACGGCAGCCAAATAAATTCGCCGTCGGCATCAACGCACACGCCGACAAACAAAAAAAGCGCCCCAACGGGCGCCGCATTCTCACAAGGAGCTGTAAATGGCCTACGTAATCGCCGAGCCCTGCATCGGCACCAAAGATTCCGCCTGCGTCGACGTCTGCCCGGTGGACTGCATCCACCCCCGCAAAGACGAAGCCGGTCACGACACCGAAAAACAGCTCTACATCAATCCCGTCGAATGCATCGACTGCGGCGCCTGCGTCCCCGTCTGCCCCGTAACCGCCATCTTCGCCCTGGAAGATCTCCCCGAAAAGTGGACCTCCTACACCCCGGTAAACGCCGACTACTACACCAAGAAATAATCACGTTTTCTTGAGCTCGTCGCAACCCAAATGGGATTCGCCGTTTTAGCGGCCGCCGTCTGCGGCGGGCACCTTGGGAAGCCGCACCTTTATCGAACCGCAGTACACGGTCTCACGCGAGCGAAGCGAAGCTACCCAACGGGAATCCCAAGCGGACCCCCACAGTGAGGATAAGTCCTTTAGTTTGCTAACGATGAAGCGATGCCACAAAACACCATTTCTAAGCCCTTTACAATGATAACCATACGAATTGCTCCCGTCGTAACCCCCATCGCCTCATAACGATACGAAATACCCTACCGTACACCCCAAGCCCCCGCAAAAAATCCAATTTTCTGGATTTTTCGGTTCGGGCCTGTCTGCTGGCACGCGGCCTAGCCTCGCCGCACCTCGCTCTTGATCCCCACCCGCACCGTCTCGCATCCCCGCCGCCCCTCCAGCGTCCTCCGCCTCACATCCTCCAGCGACGTTGCGAACAGAATTTTCTCCACCGCCACCTGCACATCTCCCCACATGCCCTTCAAGCCGCAGCTCGGCCCCTCCACGCAGTCCGTCCCCAGCCGCTCCGAGGAATGCGTGCAGCTAGACTCCGCAAACGCCCCATCCACAATCCGCAACACTTCCCCGATGGAGATCTTCACCGGCGCACGCGCCAGCGTATACCCGCCTTTTACCCCGCGCCTACTCTCCAGCACCCCGCCACGCTTCAATTCCAGCAAAATCTGCTCCAGATACTTCAGCGGGATATGGTGCCGGCTGGCAATCTCCTGAATGGTCACCACCTCCGGATATTGCAGCGCCAGATGCAGCGCCGCCTGTGTCGCATACTCCCCCTTCGCCGTCACCCGCATACGTTCCGCCTCGCACTTTCTCTGCTGTTCCACGCTCAGCGTTCCACAGCCGCGCGCACCTGTCAATTATGCCTGCCGAGCGAATGGCCCACCGCGGCATCGCTGCGCCCCAAACGGCAGAACTTCTTTGCACACTTCAGTTCGCTTGGCGAGCCACCTAACTGAAAGTAATGGATTTACTCGACTCACGATTGGCACGGAAATTGTCCCTTAGTTCGCTTAGCACCTGACTCTCGGTTCGCTGGTTGCTCTGCTCGCCGTAGTTGTCGCGGTCCCCGCAATCGCCCTCGATCTCCGAAGGCCACGCCGAGCACGCGTGGCCTTTTTTTTCCGCCCTCTTATCCCATTCCCAAACCGTAAATGTGTCAGTCCAACTCTTTCCGCGAGCGAATCATCTACAATAAAGAAGTTAGCGCGCGGCGAGTCGGACCGAATCCCAATTGACCAATCCAGCCCTTTCAGTCATGTCCCAACCTCATGCACGCAGAATTGCGCCCCTTCTTGCCTCGGCGTTCTTACTGCTGACAATGACGCAATTACTTTCGCCGCGGTCTTTCGCCGCGCCGCCCTTCTCCATGCAAGCTTCACAAGCGACGGCACCTGCCGCGGCCAAAACTGCTGCGGCGGGGCCTGCCACGCTCGAAGGGCACTGGGCCGGCACGCTCAATGCTGGTGACGCGGCGCTCCACCTGGTTCTCCATCTGACCAAATCCTCGGACGGCCAAATGCACGCCAAGCTCGACAGCCTGGATCAAGCCGTGTACGGCATCGACGCGAACTCGCTCACGCACACTGAATCCTCCGTCAGCTTTGAAGTCGCCTCCGCGGGCGCCAGCTTCGAGGGCAAACTCACCCCTACGCATCAATCCATTGAAGGCACCTGGAACCAGGGCGGCATAACCATCCCCATCACATTTCACCGCGAAGCTGCCGGTGCCAGCCACAAGTTCGCCCAAGCCATCTTCCCGAGCGAAGGCACTTGGCAAGGTGCGCTGGAAACTCCGGGCCTCCGGCTGCGTCTGCAACTGCACATTTCCCACGACGACAAAAAACAATTAGTCGCCGCGCTCGATTCGCTCGATCAGGGAGCCAACGGGCTTCCCGCCAGCAACGTTTCGCAAAAAGACGCGGTGGTACATTTTGAAATTCCGGGGGTTGGCGGCGTCTACGAAGGCACGATTAACGCTGCGAAAGACACCCTCTCCGGCACCTGGACGCAATCTGACGTTCCGCAAAAACTCAATTTCGTGCGCCAGGATCAGCCCCTCGAAATAGTTCGCCCGCAAGATCCCGTGAAACCATATCCGTACGTTGAAGAGGAGGTAAGCTTTTCCAACACTAAAGCCAACCTCTCGCTCGCCGGCACGCTTACCATGCCGCGCACCGGCGGGCCATTTCCCACTGTGCTTCTGGTGGCCGGCTCCGGGCCGCACGACCGCGATGAAACTCTCGCTGGCCACCGCCCGTTTCTCGTTCTAGCCGATGCTCTAACGCGCAGCGGCTTCGCGGTTCTTCGCTATGACAAGCGCGGCATCGCGGCCTCCACGGGTGATTACAACTCCGCCACCACCGAAGACTTCGCCTCCGACGCCGAAGCGGCCGTGGCGTTCCTGAGAACCCGCCACGACCTGAACATGAAAAAATTCGGCATCATCGGCCACAGCGAAGGCGGCCTGATTGGTACCATCGTGGCAGTACGCGATCCGCAGCAAGTTTCCTGGCTCGTGCTGCTCGCCGCCCCCGCGCTCAAGGGCGAAGAAGCGCTGCTCCTGCAATCCAAACTCATCGCCCAGGCCGGCGGCCTCGGGGACGGGCAAATTACCGCCAGCCTGGCCTTCGACCGCAAAGCCTATTCGCTGGTGCGCGAGGAACACGATCCTGCCGCGCTGCAGAAAAAGCTGAACGAACTCGTCAAAGCCAGCGGCATGTCCGGCGCGCTTCCTCCGCCCGCGCTGCAATCGCAGATTCGCATGATCAGCTCGCCGTGGTTCCGCTTCTATCTTGACTACGATCCCATTCCCAATTTTAAAAAAATCACTTGCCCGGTTCTGGCGCTCGACGGCGAAAAAGACCTTCAGGTGCCGTCGACAGAGAATCTCCCCGCTATACAAGCCGCCTTCGAGGCCGCGGACCTGAAAGATTTCGAGGTGGCCGAAATGCCCGGGCTCAATCACCTCTTCCAGGACAGCGAAACGGGCTCGCCGGCGGAATATGGGGTGATCCAGGAAACCATCGCCCCCGAAGCGTTAAGCAAAATCATCAGCTGGATCACCGCACGCTAAAGCTTTTTCCCAGCACTTGTAACATTTACGTTCTATCGCAATCGTACTTGTGTGCCTCGGTCTTCTCTGGGAGCAAAACGTCGAACGATACCGCAGAGGCGCAGAGCGCGCAGAGAAGAGCTATAAGGAGAAAAATTTACAAAGTCCGGAAGAAGGGCCACAGAAATCGCTGTTCAGTCTCCTTCTCGGTATTTTCCCGCCCGCTTCGCTGATGCTGAGTCCGTTCGTCTCGCTCGCGCATCTAAAGACGGTGCGCCTTTCGCGCACACCCCGCGGCTCCCGCTGCATCTTTGCCCGGAAGGGTACTATCCTGATTGAGAGAGCGACAACCTTCCCATGCCGCCCAAGTTCCATCTGACCCTGCTCATACACGCGCACCAGCCTTGCGGCAATTTCGACAGCGTGTTCGCCTCGTGCTACGAAAAATCCTATTTCCCCTTCGTCGATCTCCTCGAAAAACACCCCACCATCCATGCCGCCCTGCACTATTCCGGCCCGCTGCTGCAGTGGTTTGAACAAAATCGTCCCGAATATTTCGAAAAATTGCGCGCGCTGGTCCAGCGCGGCCAAATTGAAATGGTGGGCGGCGGTTTTTACGAACCCATTCTGGTCAGCATTCCGCCTGCCGACCAGCAGGAACAAATCACGCGCATGGCCGCCTATCTGGAGCACCATTTCGGCGCGCGCCCGCAAGGCGCCTGGCTTGCCGAGCGCGTCTGGGAACCGCAACTTCCCTCGGTGCTGCACTCCGCCGGCGTGGGTTACACGCTGCTCGACGACATCCATTTTCTTTCCGCCGGGTTCGAGCCAGAAGAACTCTTCGCCACGTATCTCGCCGAGGACCGCGGCAAGACCGTCACGCTTTTCGCCGGCCAGAAGAAACTCCGTTACCTGCTGCCCTTCGGCGGCGTGCAGGAATCCATCGCCTGGCTGCGCGAAGCCGCCAACGCGCACCCTGGGGGCGTCGCCGCCATGGGCGACGACATGGAGAAATTCGGCGTGTGGCCGGAAACCTATCAACACTGCTACACGGACGGCTGGCTGGAAAACTTCTTCACCGCACTCGAAGAAAATTCCGATTGGCTGCAAGTTTCCACGCCCAGCGAATATCGCGCCCAGCATCAGCCGCAGGGCCGCGCGGATTTGCCTACCGCTTCGTATACCGAAATGATGGAGTGGGTATTGCCGACCGCGGTGCGTTTGCGTTATCAATCCGTGCTGAAGGAATTTGCGCAGCGCGGCGACGTAAGCGTGTTTCTTCGCGGCGGTCCCTGGCGCGCCTTCTTCCGCAAATATTCCGAATCCAATCTGCTCAACAAAAAAATGCTGCGCGCTTCTTCTCGGGTGGCCGCGGCGCCCGCGCGCCGCGCGCACTCGCAGGCGGCCACAGAGCTGCTGGCAGCCCGTGACTTCCTTCTGCGCGCTCAATGCAACGACGGCTACTGGCACGGCGTCTTTGGCGGCGTTTATGCCCCGCATCTGCGTACCGACCTCTGGCGCAACCTGATCCGCGCCGAGGAGCTTGCCGACCGCCTCACGCCCGGCGCTACCATGGCGCGTGTTGAAACGCTCGATTACGACGCCGACGGCGCGAACGAACTGCTTTTCACCTCGCCCGAATCCCAGATCCTATTGCGGCCATGCGACGGCGCGACCATGGCTTTTTGCGATTTTCGTCCTTCGCACGCCACGCTGATCAACTCCATTGCGCGGCGCCCCGAGGCGTACCACGCCCGCGTGCGCGAGGCCGCTACGCGGCCGACCGGGCATATCGCCAGCATTCACGACCAAACCCGCGTCAAGGAAGCTGGCCTTGAACGTTTCCTCATTTATGATCGCTGGCCGCGCCATTCCTTCCGCGTACACATTTTCGACCCCGCGAAAACGCAGACCGCCTTCGAAGCTCTGGAACTCGACGAACACCCGGGTTTCGCCGCCGCGGAGTACCACACGCGATCCTCTTCACCCCATGACGTCGAGTTTTCCTTCGAAGGTCCCATTCCGTTTCTGTCCCGAGACGGCGCCGAATCGCCAAAATTTATTCTCACCAAACAGTTTTCTTTCGGCCCGGCGCCGCATGGCTGCGAAGTGGCCTGCGAAGTTTCGCTCAAGCCGGCCAATCCACAGCGCCCAGCGCCGCGTGTTGCGATCGCCGCACAGGGAACTTCGCCTGCGGAACTCGGTTCGTCCTCGGCTGAGGAAGCTGCCCCGGCCCCGACCATCGCCATCGGCATAGAATCCATCCTGAATTTCCTGGCGCCAGACGCCGACGACCGCTTCTTCCAATCGGGCGAGCGCAAAGAATCGCTGCGTTTCTCCGGCGAACTTCCCGGCCCCACGCTGCGTCTCGAAGACGGCTGGCAACGCGTCCGCGTCATCCTCACCGCCCCCAGTGCCAACTCTTTTTGGATCGCCCCAATCTACACCGTCTCGGAATCCGAAGAAGGCTTTGAGCGCGTATACCAAGGCTCGCAAATCCTGCCTGTCTGGCACATCCCGCTTCCCACACGCAAATCCGTCACGGTTCGCCTGGTCTGGCGGATTGAACACTTTTGAATTTTCAAGAGGATGTGCCTACGACGCTCCGCTGTAAATCAATCGCCCTTGCCCCCGCTCCAGCTCAAGCAACCATTTCTTCATCGGCAACCCACCGCCAAAACCCGTCAAGCTCCCGTCTCCGCCGATCACCCGGTGACACGGTACAATGATCGGCAGCGGATTGCTCCCATTCGCCAGCCCCACCGCCCGCGCCGCCTTGGCATTTCCCACGCGCCGCGCCAAGTCCCCGTACGAAATCGTTTCCCCATACCCAATCCGCCGCAATTCCCGCCACACCCGCAACTGAAACTCCGTCCCAACCGGCGCCAACTCCACATCAAACTCCCGCAACTCTCTCGCGAAATAAGCTCGCAGCTGTCGCACCGCCTCCACAAAAGCGGCCTTATCCTCGCGCCAATCTTTTTTCACGATTTCCGCCCGCCGGCCCTCTGCAAACCATACTTGTCGCAAGCCGGCCTCGTCTCTCACCAACACCAGGCGTCCCACTGGACTCTCCATCCGCGTATAAACCATTCCCGTCATCCCTCGGCGTTCGCGCTAAATCTAAATTCGTCGCAAAACTATAAACCTTTCGACGCACGAAAAGCCTTTACCACTGCCGTCACGTCGCGTTGCTCGGCATCGACCTGCGCGTTCATTTTGCGCATTTCTTCGGCAGAGACTTTTCCGGCCAAGTCCGCCAGTGCGGCGCGTAACTGTGGAAATTTCTCCAGCGCGGCGTTGCGCACAATGGGTACGGCGTCATACGGCGGAAAATAGTGGCGGTCATCGGCCAGCGCGACCAGATGCAGCGTCTCGATCAGCCCATCCGTTGAATTTCCCGCGACCACGTCTACTTTCTTGTCCACCAGCGCGCGATAAATCAGCCCCAGGTCCATTACGCTGGGTTGCGCGGCGAAATGCAGCCCATAACGTTGCGCCCAGCCGGCGTAGCCGTCGGGCCGCTCGAGAAACTCATAGCCAAAGCCGGCGCGCCAGGACGGCGCAAGCGGCACAAGATCGGAGACATTTCGCAAGTGATAGCGCTGCGCATCGGCGCCCCGCACCACCATGGCAAACGAATTGGCGAAGCCCAGCGGCTCCGTGACCGTAAGCGGAAAACGTTGCGCATAACCCTGCTTAACGCGCTCGTAGATTGTCGCGGAGTCATCGTTGCCGGGGACTTCGCCCAGCACGCCAGTGAGCGCCGTGCCGGTGTACTCCACATATACATCGAGGTCACCGGAGAGCAACGCCTTCTGGCACAGCAGCGTTCCGCCCAGATTGCTTTTGCGCGCGACGTGCAACCCGGTACGCGCCTCGATGTGCTGCGCCAGCAATTCGCCCAGCACCACCTGCTCCGTGAAAAACTTAGAGCCCACGACGATGGTATTCGCCGGCTTGGAACACGAGCACAACACGACGCTTAAAACGAGAGATAGCGCGAGGAGCGAACGTGAAAGCGGGCAGTGCGCGGAGCGCATCACGAAACCCGCAAGCGGCGTTCGAGCATGGCGAGCAAACCGTCCGCAGCCAGCGCCAGCAAGGCCGCCGGAATCGCGCCGGCCAGAATGACCGCGTCGCTGACCATGGCGACGCCGCGAAAAATAAACGTGCCGAGCCCGCCGGCTCCGATGGCCGCGGCGATGGTGGCCACGCCGATGGTGATGACCGTGGCGGTGCGAATGCCCGCGAGGATCACCGCACGCGCCAGCGGCAGGCGCACGCGCCACATCACTTGCTGTGGCGTCATGCCCATGGCGGTGGCCGCTTCCAGCACCGCGGGATCAATGCCTGTCAAGCCGACGTAGGTATTGCGCAAAATGGGCAGCAGCGCGTACAGCACCAGCGCCACCACGGCGGTGCGTTTGCCGATGCCGCCGATAAATGGCACGGGAATCAGAAAGCCAAACAGCGCCAGACTGGGAATCGTCTGAAACACGCTCGCGATACCCATAGCCACCGTGCGCAGCGTCGGACGGTGCACGATGAAAATGGCGAGCGGGATGGCTACAGCCACCGCAATGGCCATCGCGATCAGGACCAATTCAAGATGTTCCAGCGTGGTGGAAAGGATTTCGCCGCCGTGCGTGGCAAAAAATGTATAGGTGTTCACGCCGGTCCTCCCACGCCATCGATTTCCGAAGTGATGCGTAGCGGGTCGTGCGGGACGTGTTCGCCCAGCGATTCTGTGAACGCGCACACCTCGTCGTGCTCCAGTTTCAGAAATTTGTCTGGCGTATCGCACGCCACGATGCGGCCATCTTGCAGCAGCACGATGCGCGTGGCCAGCAGCAGCGCTTCGCGCAGATCGTGCGTCACGAACACCATGGTCTTCGCCAGCCGCTTGGCCAGCGCGGCAAATTCACGTTGCAGCTCGGCGCGCGTCACGGGATCGAGCGCGCCAAAGGGTTCGTCCATCAACAGGATTTGCGGGTCCGCGGCCAGCGCGCGCGCCACGCCCACGCG
>PMOV01000073.1:9387-20638 GCA_003161195.1 Acidobacteriota bacterium
GTGCGGAAACAGGCCCGCTTCCTGAATCACGTAGCCGATGCTGCGGCGCAGCGCGAAAGGATTCCAGTCGATGGTCGAACGGCCATTGACCAGCACACGTCCGCTCGAGGGCTCGAGCATGCGGTTGATAAGGCGCAGCAACGTGGTTTTGCCGCTGCCGCTGCGCCCCAGCAGCACGACGGTCTCGCCACGGGCGATGGTCAATGTGATGTTGCGAACCAGCGCGCGCAGGCCCGCGTGCTCCTGCTCATCAGTTGTGCCTACTTCCACGTGCCCGGGGGTGTTCGCAAGAACAGTGGCGTTGCGCGCATCGGGAGGCGTACTATGAACGCGGTATGTCACGTCCTCGAACGCGATGCTAGCGTCGGTAGGCGAGGCTGATCGGGACGGCGCGGTCTTGCTGGTCCTGGTCGCTTCGGGCGTGGACTCGGCGGACATTCGCTCCCTGGGGCTCACGCTTCCGCGGGCATATTCCCACCGGTGCTCGGTAGAAATCATAGGCGTCCGCTATGAGCGCACCCATCATAGCGAAATGACGCTGCAAAGTTTCAAGGAAGTGTTTTAAGAAAATGGGTGTTTTAGTGCACGGTTCGCGCCGCGCCCAGGTCCATCGCAAATCGCATTGTGAGAATGCGTTTTCCGATGCATCTTCGACGCGGGCCGGGCATCCAAGTGAAGGGAGCCGCCGCCATGGAATCGCTGGGAACCTCTGTCCGCAGAATTGCGACCCATCTTGCCACCCGCCTCGCCCAGGCTCGCCAGCAGACCGATGACCTGTTCCGCATTGTTCGCCCGGAAGCCATGTATGAGCGGCCCATCGCCGAGCGGCACCGGCTGATTTTCTATCTCGGGCACGTGGAAGCCTTCGACTGGAACCTCTTAGGCGCGCGGGCGTTTGGCTTGGCGCCGTTTCACAAGACCTTTGATCAGCTGTTCGCGTTTGGCATCGATCCGGTAGACGGCGGCTTGCCGACGGATGAGCCGGCGGATTGGCCGTCGCGCGAGGAGATCGATAGCTACAACGGGCGATTGCGTGCGGAATTGGATGCGGCGATTCAGAACGCCTTCGCGCGGCCAAGCGACCGGTTGGGCGAGATCGTCGAGTGGCTCGAGACGGCCATCGAGCACCGCTTGATGCACGCGGAGACGCTNNACGCTGGGTTTGCAGCGCATCAATGGCGATGAATTTGGCTGGGACAATGAGTTTGGCGCGCACACCGTGCAGGTGCCGGAATTTGCCATCGACTCGCACAATGTCACCAATCGCGATTTCCTGCGTTTCATGCAGTCTGGCGGATACGACAATCCGGCGCTGTGGACCGCGGACGACTGGGACTGGAAGCAGAAGAACCACATTACGCAGCCATCCTTCTGGAAGGGCGAAGGGAATTTGTGGGCCTATCGCACCATGTTCGGCGATATCACGCTGCCCCTGACGTGGCCCGTGTATGTAAGCCATGCGGAGGCTGCGGCGTACGCTAAATGGCTGGGCCGGCGGCTGCCTGCGGAAGAGCAGTTTCACCGCGCGGCTTACGGGGCGCCCAAGGGCGCGAAAGAGCGACGGTATCCCTGGGGGGATGTGGCGCCAACGCCGTTGCACGGCAATTTTGATTTTCAACATTGGGATCCCGCACCGGTGGGGGCGCATCCCGCGGGCGCCAGTGCGTTTGGCGTGCACGACCTGGCGGGCAATGGGTGGGAGTGGACGCGCACGGTGTTCGCGCCTTTTGAAGGTTTTCAGCCGCGCGAGTATTATGCCGGCTATTCCGCAAACTTTTTTGATGGCAAGCATTTTGTGATGAAGGGCGGTTCGGCGCGTACCGCGGCCTGCATGTTGCGGCGCTCGTTCCGCAACTGGTTTCAGCCGCATTATCCGAACGTGTATGCGACGTTTCGGTGTGTGGAAGATTGAATTGCTGGGTGAGACGGAACCCTCCCCGTCCAAGCCCGTCGCGGCGCGTTGGTCCATGACGCGCAGCGTCCACGCATAAAAATCAGCACGCTTGGGAGCGTTATGGCTACGCGGACAGTGCAGACAGTTCGGGCTGGGGAAAACAACGCCAAGCAGCGGGCGTCCACTAGTGCGCGGAACAGCGCTGTCGATACCGTCAGAAACCCGGCGACGGATTTGGCGCCGGCCACGCCACGGCCGGCCTCGTACCTCGCCGAATTTGCCGCGGACGTGCGCGCCAGCCTGACCAAGCAGCCGCAGCGCGAGCTGCCATCGAAATACCTGTATGACGAGCTGGGCTCGGCGCTGTTTGAGGCCATTTGCGTGCTCCCGGAGTATGGGTTGACGCGCGCGGATGCGCGATTGCTGCAGCGCCATGCGCGGGATATTGTCGACGCGCTCGATTCTCCGGTGCAGGTGGCGGAACTGGGCAGCGGCAGCGGGAAGAAGACGCGCTGGATCCTCGAAGCACTGGCGCGGCGGCAACGCACCTACTACTACCCGATTGAGATTTCGCCCTCGGCTCTGGCGGCCTGCGAAAAAGAAATGGGCCAGATCGAGTTGGTCAGCGTGGTGGGGTACGAGAAGACCTACCTGGACGGCTTGCGAGCGGTGGCCACGCGCCGCGATACCCAGGATAATCTACTCGTGCTGTTCCTCGGAAGCAGTATTGGCAATTTTGACCGCGGCGCGGGCGACGAATTTCTGCGCGAGGTGCGCAAGACGCTGCGACACGGGGACGCGCTGCTGCTGGGCACGGATCTGGTGAAGGATGCAGCGACGCAGATTCTGGCGTACGACGATCCTACGGGCGTGACGGCGGCGTTCGATTTGAATATGCTGGCGCGCATCAATCGTGAACTGGGCGGGAATTTTGTTTTATCGCAGTTTCGCCACCAGGCGCGCTGGAACGATGCGGAACGGCGCATCGAGATGCATCTCGTGGCCAGGTCGCTGCAGGAAATTCACATCCCCCGGGCGAATTTGCGGATTACGCTCGAGCCGGGCGAAAGCATCTGGACGGAAAGCTCGCACAAATACGTCACGTCGGAAATTGACGACATGGCCCGGCGCACCGGCTTCCAGTGCATCGATCAGTGGGTCGATGCGCAGTGGCCCTTCGCGCAAAATCTGTTCCTCGCCGAATAAGCGCTTCCCACCAAAATGGTGCGGCTGTTTGACGCTCGCCCCATCCCCAACGACACTCACGGCTTGACACGCTGCCGCGTTGCGTCACGCCCGGATTGAGCTGCTTTGTCGCGCCACTTTGCCAAGCCATTTTGCCTCCGAGCAAAGACGGCGTCCGCCGCATTGGTTGTGGCGCGGATACTCCTTACCCGGTGTATCATCCCTCCACTTTCGTTCCGCAGGCTGCAGTTCAGGAGATTTGATGAACAAGCATAACTCGTTCTCTTTTTTAGTTGCCGCGATCTCACTGTTGCTGTGCGCCATGACGCTGTTTGCACGCTCCGCCGGATCGCGTGCTGCCGCGCCGGAATATGACTTCGTTATTGCGGGCGCCCGCATTGTCGATGGCACTGGCGCGCCGTGGTTTTACGGGGACCTCGCCCTTCGCGGAGATCGCATCGCCGCGATTGGCGATTTGCACGGTACCCCGGCAAAGAAACGCATTGACGCCAAAGGCTTGACCGTTACGCCCGGGTTCATCGATTTGCAGGGCCAAAGTGAATTTTACGCGCTAGTAGATAACCGCGTGGCCAGCAAGATTATGCAGGGTGTAACCACCGAAATCACCGGCGAAGGCACGTCGATCGCGCCGGTAAACGATCGCATGGTGAAGGAGAGCGAGGACTCCGCCAAGAAATATAACGTGAATATGGATTGGCGGACTTTGGAGGAATATTTTGCGCATTTCGCGCGCAGCAAGTCGACGATTAATCTGGGAACCTTCGTGGGCGCGGGCGGAGTGCGCAATTATGTGCTTGGGGAAAGCAACCGCGCGGCGACGCCAGCTGAGCTCGAGCAGATGAAGCAGGTGGTGGCGCAGGCGATGCAGCAAGGCGCGTTCGGTGTCAGTTCGGCCCTGGAGTATGTGCCGGATGTGTTTGCGTCGACGGACGAGCTGGTGGAATTGGCGAAGGTGGCGCACGGCTATGGCGGCGTTTATTTTACGCACCAGCGTTCGGAGAGCGACCGCATTGAAAGCTCGTTGGACGAAGTATTTGCGATTTCTGAGCGCGCGCAGATTCCCGCCACCATCTGGCATTTGAAGGCCGCGTACCACGAGAACTTTGGAAAAATGCCCATGGTGCTGCGCAAGATCGAGGAAGCGCGAGCGCGGGGCGTGGATGTGGCGGCGAGCGTGTATCCGTTCACGCGGGCGTCCAATGGGCTGATTGCCTGCTTTCCCAGTTGGGTGGCGGAAGGCGGCACCGACAAACTGATCGCGCGCTTGCAGGATCCCACCCAGCGCGCCCGGATCAAAAGGGAGATGGACGAGCGGACCGACGCTTGGGAGAACGAGTGGCGCGGGTCTGGCGGGGCCGCGGGCGTGCAGCTNNGATGCGGCCATGGATATCGCCATCGCGGACCACGGGAACAGCCAGGTGGTGATTGCCATCATGGATGAAAGCGACGTACAGCTGGCGGTGGAAAATCCGCTGGTGAGTTTTGGGTCGGACTCGCCGGGGCAGGCGGAAGATGGACCGCTGAGCGAGACGAAGGCCCACCCGCGCGCGTTTGGGACATTTCCGCGCGTGCTCGCAAAGTATGTGCGAGACGAACACACCATGCGCCTGGAAGAGGCCGTGCGGAAGATGACCTCTTTGGCGGCGTCGCGCGTGGGGCTGTGGGATCGCGGGATTTTGCGGCCCGGCATGATGGCGGATGTGACGGTGTTTGATTACGCGGCGATACAGGAAAAGGGTTCGTACACCGATCCGCTGCACTACGCCACGGGTGTGCAGGAAGTGTTTGTGAATGGGCGGCCGGTGGTGCTGGAGGGAAAGATTACCGAGGAGCGGCCGGGGCGGCCATTGCGTGGGCCGGGGTATGTAGGGGACGCCGCGAAAAAATAGGCAGCGCCTTTCGCGGAACGCGGAGTTAAACCATGGAGATCCGTATTCGATTGGCNNGGGGACTATTCGGCGACCCAGATTGAGAATGCGTTGAAGACCGTCTTCGGAGTGGACAGCCAGCTAATTGCGGACGGCACCTATTTGGTGGCGGAGGCGATGGTGCCTCGGAAAAACAAACAAGGCATAGAGAACGTCGAGGGCGCAAAGCATAGTGAGAAAGAGAGCAGCAAAGAGTTGGTGATTGCCGGTTGCGGCGGGTGGAGTCGGCGGAAGAAATTGTATGGCGGGGACGCCTGGACGGCGGAGCGGATTGGCATGCTGGATCCGGCGGTGGATGCGGCGAAAATCCGCGCGTTTTTCATTGCGCCAGGCTGGGCGCGCATGGGCGTGGGGACGCGGATCTTGCAGGCTTGCGAGGATGCCGCGTTTGCGGAGGGTTTTCGCCGCTTTGAAATGGGCGCGACGTTAACGGGGGTCAAGCTGTTCGCAGCGCGCGGCTATTTTGCGGTCGAACGAATTGAGCTGGATATTGGCGGAGGACAAGGTTTGCCGGTCGTGCGGATGGAAAAGCGAGTCTAGCGCGTGTGACGGTCAGGACCGCGGTCCTGCGTGCTCACTGTGGGGAGGAGTTTCCGGCGGGACAGGCGATGCGACGGAAGCTGGAAGCGCGGGGTTTGGTAACGCCGCTTCCGGGGCTGTGCTCTTGCCGCTCGCGGTGTCAGCCGGCTGCTCGGCGATATCGGCGACTGGCTTATCTGTCAGATTTTCTGCGGTTTTCTCGACCCCTTTGGGCGCGGAGATTTTTTGTTTGTCGTCGACCGAGAAGAGCAGGAACTTGTCGAACGTGTGCCGGCGGTGAATGCGATGGTTTTTCCAATGGAAGAACACTTCGCCGGAGGTGGGGAGCCACAGTTCGGTGGAACCGCCGCGAAAATGCACGGGGCCGTAGTCGATGATGGTGTGGTCGGCATAAAGCTGAATTTCGGGGAGCGGGGCGATGAGGTCCGTCTCGAGGCGCACCAGTTGATAGCTGTCAACGGCGATCCAGGCACGGCCTTTCATGGCCACAGGGCGTGACTGACCCTCAGCTCCCTCACGGTACGAACGCATCGTATTGGGTTTATCGGGGCGCTGACGAAAATGGACTTGCCAGACGGGCACGCCGTCCCAGTGCGTCAATCCTTCGCAGACCACATCAAAGCTCTCGGCGTTGTGCGGATGAAAGAGCAGGGCCATGCTGGGGAGCCCTAGCGTGGCGATGCCCTCCGGGAATCCCACCGCTGCGCCCCTCGCGTCGCGATACTCCTCTACGTCGAAGTAGCCGGGACGAATTTCTCCTATGGATGCCAGGTAATTGAACTTGCGCGTTTCCGTGGAAGATGCCGTACCCCACTTGTTGATCGTTTCGTGATACAGGGACTCGGTAGCGGTGTAGCGGTCCACGTTCCCGACCAATTCCTGGACACGACTGCCAACTCCCGCGACCACCGTGGCAATGTCGCAAGCGGCGCCGGGTCCGGCCTTTTCGCCCGCCTCAGCTTTTTCGACGGGCGGCATTTTTTCGTCAACATCGGGAGGAAGCCAGTTGTTCACGGGCGGAAGCGCGGTGGCGGCGGAGGCCACGGCGGAGTCGTTGACGGATAGAGAACTGGCAGTAGTTGCTCCGCTGGTGATGCTGGCAAGTTCCTTTTGCGCGGCGTCATCCGCGGGATGCTCGTGTAGATAGGACTGGAGAATAGCCATGGCGCGATCTTTTTCACCGTCGCGAGCCAGCAGGCTGGCCAGGAATGGCTCCATGACCTCTGCTTGCGCATGGCCGAGTTCCAGAGCGCGCTGGGCGTGCGCCAGCGCCTGGTCATAGTCGTGGTGCTCGGACAGAGCGCCGGCCAGGACGGCGTGCGCGCGCCACGAGGACGGGTCCGCCTCTACGGCGCGGCGCGAAAGTTGCAGTGCCTCGTCGATATTATTTTCGTGCAGGGCAATTTCGCTCATTGCGAAAAGTGCGCGTAAGTGTTTGGGGTCGAGTTCGAGCGTGCGGTTCCAATAGGACTTCGCGTGTTGCGCATCGTTGGTGTCGGAAGCGTAGAGCCCTAGCAGGTAATTCACTTCCGCGGAATTGGGAGCCAGGCGTTGCAGCGCATCGAGATGGCTCTGCGCCTTGGCGGGTTGGCTATCGCGCAGAGCGGCCATGGCCTTGCCCATTTCTTTTTGCGCTTTGGACGGAAGCGTGGCGAGTTGCGTGGCGAAGGCCGCGTCCTCAGTGGACATGGGCTGCAGCTCGAAGTCCAGCTTTGTGAGATTGGTGCGGGCATCCACGTGGAGGACGGCGGGTTGATAGCCGGGCACCGTGACGTGGACGTTGTATTCCGTCTGAGGGAGTTCATACATGAGGATGTGATCGGAGTTGGCGTCGGCTTGTTTAACGGTTTTACCGACAAGACTAACAACGCTGACGATGCCGCGGCGAATGGGTGGGGCGCCGGCCGGAGTCTTGAGATGGATCTCGAAGTTCGTGATTTTGACGTTGATAGCAAGTCCAGTGCCGACGCCGGCGGGGCCGGGGGATTGGGCACAAAGGGGCGCTGAAATCACGGCCAAACTCGCGGCAAGAGAGACGGACACAACGAAAAAACGGCCGCGAGCAAGTGACACGTGGTATCCCCTGTGACGGAATCGCTGGGAAGCATAATACTCCGTTAAGGCGGCCCAGGTGCCGGATTTCGCGCGCTGCGTGCCGGACGCGGACGACGAACAGCAAGCCTGCCTCGGAACGCAGAAAGCACTGTGAGCGCACGGCGGTGCGCTACTCCCGCGGTCCAGGAACTAACCTTGCGAAGGTTGGTAAGGATGAGGTGGAGAGACTAGAAAGCTTGGCAGACGGACAGAGCGGAACGGTGGCGGACAACCTGTTCACTGAGGGGTGACATCTAGCAGTGAGTCTGCGCTACGGAAGATAAAGCAGCGGTACTATTGGTGGGTGCGCGTTTTCGCCGGGGGATGCCACGTGAATTACTTGGGCCAGGTTTTTCGGGTGAGCGTTGGGTTGGCAATGGTTTTGGGTGCCGGCTGGCAGGCGCGCGGTGCGGCAGCGCGGTCGAGCGCGCCGGGGGGTGGGAGCGTCGTGACGGATGCGGATGAGCCGCGCGTGACGCTGAGTTGGCTGGTCGAAGATGACTTGGCGCCCAGCGACGTGCAAGCGTTGTTGCTGGGAGAAATGACGGCGGGAGAAGAAACACTGGACGTGGCGCAGCAAACGAACGCGACGAATACCCCGGGCGCCGCAAATTCCACCAGCGCCACGATGCAGTCGCCGACCCCAGCCCCCGCCGGTACATCCGCAAGCGCGCCGCCGGTGACGGGTGACGGAAGCGCCGCGAAGACGGACGCGAAGACGGAAGAAGAGCCGCCGAAGCGCATGTTTGGCATGATTCCGGATTTTGAAAACACCAACAATACACCGGTGAATCAGAAACCGCTGAGCGTGCGGGAGAAGTACGTGCTTGCGTGGCACCAGTCGACGGACTTCAGCGCGCATGTTGGCGCGGCCTTTGCCGCGGGCCTGCAACAGTGGGGAAATGGGCAGCCACGTTATGGTGAAGGCTGGGGCGCGTACGGGAAACGATTTGCGGCCGCGGAAGGCGACCAGATGAGCAGCAGCTGGTTGATCTATGGAGTTTTTCCCTCGCTGCTGCATGACGATCCGCGATATTTCCGGCTCGGGAAGGGTTCGCCGCCGGTGCGCGTGTGGTATGCAATTACGCGCACATTTGTGACACGCAGAGATAACGGGACGCAGCGCTTCAACTATTCAACGGTGTCCGGACAGTTGGTGTCTTGCGCGATTTCGACGGCGTACTATCCGGAGATTGACCGCGCGACAAGCCGAGTGTTCTCGAATTGGGGGCTGGATCTGGTGGGCTTCAGTGCGTATAACGTGCTGTCGGAATATTATCCGGATTTAATCAAGGCGCTCTTTCATCACGGGAAGAATGGCGGGGCGGGGTCGGGGAGTTAGCGCGGCGAGTTTCCTCAGGCGGTCAGCGGCACCAACAAAAACAACATCTTTCAAGCCAGACATAACCAGCGGCACGCATTTCCCGGGCGTGCGAGGGCCATGGGGGGTGGGGGTGTCAGGCCTAAGTTATTCATTATAATAATCCTTACTTAGAATTCTGCGGATTAGTTTTGTAAGTGTTCATTCTAATGGGTTTGCGGGACATTTTTTTGTAAGTGTTCATTTTGTTGGGGTTAAGCTCACTGTGTAGTGGGGCAAATTTGGGGCTCTTGTTGGGGTTGGCCGAGCTGCAAGTCGGCAGACTTTGCAGAGGCGGCGCGGGGCGGAGGAATGGAGCGATGCTGATGCAATACCCCCAATACGGAGATTAGCGCTCCCGAGGGAAAGCAAAGCCGCCGGCAATGGGGAGATTATTTGCGGGATTTGGAGGCAGGGACGGGAGTGGCATTTTTTTGGGCGGTGTGGGCTTCGAATTCCTCATAGGTGCCTTTGAAGTCTTCGATGTGGTGGGGAGTGAGGTGCCAGATGCGGGTGGCGACTTCTTCGATTACGTCCTCGTCGTGAGTGACGAGGAGGACGGTGCCTTCGAATTTTTGGAGCGAGATGTTTAGGGCATTGATGGATTCGAGGTCGAGGTTGTTGGTGGGCTCGTCGAAGACCAGGAAATTCGGTTTTTGCAGCATGAGTTTACAGAAGAGCAGGCGGGCGGTTTCGCCGCCGGAGAGGGCTTTGGTGGGCTTGAGCGCGTCGTCGCCGCTGAAGAGCATCTGGCCAAGCAAGCCGCGCAATTCCTCCTGGGAAGATTGCGGATCGAATTGCCAGAGCCACTCGATGGCGGTGACGCCCTTGCTTTTGTCGATGACGTCGGCGAAGTCCTGGGGAAAATAGCCGACGGTGACTTCGTGGCCCCAGACGACGTTGCCGGCGTTGATGGGGAAGGCGCGGTCGGCGTCGGAAACGAATTGGCCTGCGTTGTGAATGATGGATTTGAGGAGCGTGGATTTGCCGGCGCCGTTGCGGCCGATCAAGGCGATGCGTTCGCCGCGGGTGACGCTGGCGGAGAAATGCTGAATAACTTTTAGCTCGTCATAGGATTTCGAAAGGCGCTTGACCTCGAGCGGCAAGCGGCCGGACTGCTTATTGATCTGGAAACGGATGTAGGGGCGTTGAATGTTGGAGCGCGCCAGTTCACTGGTTTGCAAACGCTCGACCTCTTTTTTTCGCGAAGTGGCCTGGGCGCTACGCGTGCCTGCGGAGAAGCGCGCGATGAAGTCCTGCAGCTGAGCGATTTTCTTTTCGCGGACGGCGTTGTCGGCCTCGATGCGGGAGCGAATTTGCGTCTTGGCCAGGACCATGTCGTCGTAGCCGCCGTTGTACATGATGACGGTTTGGTAGTCGATGTCGGCGGTGTGGGTGGAGATGCTGTTGAGAAAATGGCGGTCGTGGGAGATGACGATGAGCACGCCGGTGTACTCGAGGATGTATTCGCGGAGCCAGTGAACGGAATCGAGGTCGAGGTTGTTGGTGGGTTCGTCGAGAAGCAGAGCCGGGGGATTGCCAAAAAGCGCCTGCGCCAGGAGCACACGGACTTTCTGGCCGCCCTGGAGCTCGCGCATTTTGCGTTCGTGCAGGCTGACCTCGATGCCGAGGCCATCCAGGAGGACAGCGGCGTCGGCTTCGGCGGTGTAGCCGCCTTCTTCGCCGACGATGCCTTCGAGTTCACCGAGGCGCATGCCATCGGCGTCGGTCAGTTCGTCGTGCGGCTTGGCGTAGAGGGCATCGCGCTCTTCGAGGGCTTTCCAAAGAGGGGCGTTGCCCATGATGACGGTATCGATGACGCGAAAATCGTCGAAGGCAAACTGATCCTGGCGGAGAACGCCGAGTTTCTTGGGGCGGGTGATGTTGCCCTTGGTGGGTTCGAGCTCGCCGGTGAGGATTTTCATCAGCGTGGATTTGCCGGCGCCGTTGGGGCCGGTGATGGCGTAGCGGCGGCCCTCCATGAAGGTGGTGGTGACGTCCTCGAAGAGGATGCGTCCGCCGAAGCGCATGGTGATGTTATTGACGGCCAGCATAGCCCTTGATTATACCGTGGAAATTGTTGGGCGGGAAATGGGCTCTGAGGCAATGCGTTCGCCAAGGCTGAACATCAGATTCGGATAAACATTAGCTTCAGTTGACCGGACAGGATGTGGTTCGCCGAACAGAGCATCGCGCTGCGGGTGACGCCGATGCGTTCATGGGAGTGCA
>PMOV01000339.1 GCA_003161195.1 Acidobacteriota bacterium
CCAGGCATTCCCGCCCGCCTCAAAATCGCCGTAGCCCTCTTAGCCATCTCCGTCTTCATCAATTTCATCGACCGCGGCAATCTCTCCATTGCCGCCCCCATGCTGAAAGACGAGTTGGCCCTCAGCCCCTCCAAACTCGGCCTCCTCCTCAGCGGCTTCTTCTGGACCTACTCCTGCGCCCAACTCCCAGCCGGCTGGCTGGTCGACGTCAACTGGGTCTTCGCTGCAGGCTTTGTCCTGTGGTCCGCGGCCACCGCGCTCTCCGGACTCACCCACACCTTCGCCATGCTGTTCGCCCTGCGTTTACTCCTCGGCCTCGGCGAGTCGGTTGCATTTCCGTCTTACTCGAAAATCATCGCGCTCAATTTCACCGAGGAGCATCGCGGCTCCGCTAACTCCGTGCTCACCGCTGGCCTGCTACTCGGCCCGGGATTCGGCATGCTCTTCGGCGGCTTGCTGATGGCTCGCTACGGCTGGCGATCGTTCTTCGTCGTGCTTGGCGCGGTCAGCATCGCGTGGGTACTTCCCTGGATCGCCTGGATGCCCGAAATAGCTCGCCCCACGCCTGAAAAGAAATCGCTGAAGATCGGCTTCTTCGACCTTGTCCGGCTGCGTTCCGCCTGGGGCACCTGCGTCGGACTCTTCAGCACCAACTACGTCAGCTATTTCCTCATCACCTGGCTCCCCTATTACCTCGTGCGCGATCGCGGCTTCTCCATGACCGCCATGGCCAAGCTCGGCGGCCTTGCCTATTTGCTCGGCGCATGTTTTGCCATGCTGTCGGGACGCCTCTCTGATGTGTGGATTGCCTCCGGCGCGACACCCACGCTGGTGCGCAAGACGTTCACCGGCGGCGGCCTCGCGCTCGCGGGAATTGTGCTCGGCTTTGTGGCGATAGTGAACACTACGTACTTGCCGATCGCCCTGGTCCTCGGCGTCATCCTCTTCGGTGCTTCCGGCTCCAACGTTTGGGCCGTCTCGCAAACCCTTGCAGGACCGAAAACCGCCGGCCGCTGGGTAGGGTTCCAGAATTTCGGCGGAAATTTCTCCGGCATCGCCGCGCCCTGGCTTACCGGGCTGGTTCTCGAAAAAACTGGCCATTTTTATTGGGCCTTCGCCATCATGATCGGCGTAGCCCTGGCAGGCGCGGCCTCCTGGCTCTTTCTGATCGGAGAAGTCGCCCCGGTAGAATGGGACGCGTTGCGCGAAGGGAATGTAGCCACGGCGCAAGTTCTGGCGTCGAAAGTCGAACGCCGGGTATAGCCTTTGCGGTTTGCTCGAAAAAAAAACGCCAGCGTTCTGCGACGCTGGCGTTTGCATTTTTCAGGAAAGCGCGGACTTTAACCGCGCGTCCAGCTGCTCATCGCCGTTTATTGCTTGCACGGAATTACGCTGCCGCTGGCGTTCTTGCACGTGCCGGTGTGCGTTGCGCCTTGCCCCTTCGTCGCCGTCGTGCTCCCCTGATACGAATCGCCGCTCTTGTTCGTCGCCTCGGTCGAGTGCGTGGCGGACCCGTTCTGGTAGCTGGTGTTTCCCTGGTACGAACTCCCGTTTGTCCCCTTGGCCGTGGTGCTGCGCTGCCCAGAAAACTTGCCGCTCGAGCTCACCTGCGAAGATCCACTGGACTGCACAGAGCCTTTCGTCCCGGAAGCCTGCGCGCTGCCCTGCCGGTTCACCGTTCCATTGCTCCACTTCGCGCTTCCCTGGGAACTCCCGCTCGCGCCGTTGGCGCCCTTAAAACTGGTCGTAGTCGAGGACTTCCCGGTCCCTTGTCCGTTCCCGCTGGCATACGCATGCCCAGAGGCTGTCGCTCCGTTGGTCCCGGTGGCCGTGGCGCTTCCCACTGCGGTAACCCCGCCTTGCTTATTCGGCGCCGCCGCACCCGTGGCGCTGGCCGTCCCTCTGGAACCGCTGCGGGTCTTCGTTTGCGCCGCGGCATTCATCGCCGCAACGCTCACAATGGCCAGCGCGCCCGCTGTAAAACATTTCGTGAAATTCGAGAACATCGTAGGCCCTCCTTGGGGTCGTCTGCAGCTTTCTGTTGCTGCGCGCTTACTAGTCTTCAGCCCCGCAGTTCGGCCGTCTACTGTACGGACGTGCCAGTCGCGCAAATTGGCTGTTAACCTCTTTTATTTCTGATAGCTAGCTGTTAATTCTTTGGTGGGAAACGTACACTTAATCTTGAGCCGCCCTCACGTGACGCCGGCCACGCCCGTGGCCGGGATAAGTTATGGCGGCTGCTGTAGCCTGGCGGTGGATGGAGGCACGTATGCCCGGAGCGCCTTTCGCGAGAAAATACTGCTGGGGAATTGCGGCAGCGCTGCTGTTTGCGTCGATACTGCCGCTGCCAACTGGCGCGCAGCAAGCGCAAGAGGGGGTCAAGGTGGAGAACAGCAGCAACATTGGGCCGGATGGAACCGCCTATGTAACTCGCATCGTGCCCGTTCCGAAAACCGTCAGCCCGGAAGCCCAGCACATGCTCGCGCGCTGGGAGTCCGACGCTCCCGAACACCAGTCCCTCGAAGAACGCCGCTCCGGGACGGACAAGTGGCAAGCGGGCGCGGGTGAACATTTCCGAACAATCTATCCCGTTAACATCGCCTCGGACACGATTGCCGGCGTGCCCGTCCGCGTGATCACCCCGTTGCATCCCGCGCCGGAAAAAAGCGACCGCGTCCTCATCAATCTACACGGCGGCGGCTTCAATTCCGATTCCGGATCGCTCACGGAAACCATCCCGATGGCCAATCTGTCCGGCATCAAGGTGGTCGCCGTGCTCTATCGGCTGGCGCCTGAGCATCCCTTTCCCGCGGGGCTAGACGATGCCGTGGCTGTCTACAAGGAACTACTCAAAACCTATAAGCCCGCGCACATCGGCATCTACGGCACATCGGCTGGCGCGATCTTAACCGCAGAACTCACCGTCAAGCTGAAGCAACTGGGCCTGCCGTTGCCGGGCGCCACCGGAATTTTTTCCGGTATGGGCGATTTCAGCCGCGATGGCGACTCCGTAGCCCTCTACGCGCTCAACGGTTTCTC
>PMOV01000136.1 GCA_003161195.1 Acidobacteriota bacterium
TCCTCGGGCTGTTCAGCAGTGGCCACGAGAAACGCCCACGGCTGCTCGTTGCTGCTGGAGGGCGCCCAGCGCGCGGCCTCAAAAAGGCTGCGCAACACCGCGTGGGGCACGGGCTTTTTGTCAAACGCGCGGGGGCTCCAGCGGTGGCTGATGAGGTCGACGATGGGATGGTCGGTCGGTGCGGGCCGTTGCATATAGGGCAGTCCTTTCGGGTTGATCCGGCAAGCGCTGAGTGCGGGCGCTTACTTCTGCTTGGTCATTTCCAGGTCGATGCTGATGTTTACGTCGTCGGAGACGACCACGCCGCCGTTGTCCATCTTTTTATCCCAAACCACGCCGTATTCCCGGCGATTGATCTTCGTGGTCGCGGATACCGCGCTGCGCGTGTTGCCCCAGGGATCCTTCACCGAAGCGGACGGCCCTTCGACATCCAGCACGACGTCGTTCTTGGTGACGTCACGAATCGTAAGCGCGCCGGTGACCTTCAGTTTACCAGGCGCCACTTGCTCAACCTTGGATGACTTGAACGTGATGGTGGGATACTTTGCGGTGTCGAAAAAGTCTGGGTTGGTGCGCAGGTCGTTATCGCGCTTCGGCTCGCCGGTAGTGACCGTGGTGGTGTCGATGGTTACGTTTACGGTTGACTTGGTGATGTCCTGGTCGTCCCACACGATGGTTCCGGTGACGCCTTTGAATTCGCCGCGCACCGTGGAGATCATCAGGTGCCTCACGGAGAAGTTTGCCGAGGTGTGCGCGGGGTCGATTTGCCAGGTGGTGGTCGCGGCGGCGGCTGGTAGAGAAAGAACGGCGGCAAGCGTTACGAACGATGCTATACGAGAAATGCAATGGCCCATGGTGGTGTCTCCTTAATTTTTATGCGATCAAGAATCAGAAACTTCTGCTGCATTTTGCGAACCTTCGGGCGCGGATTCCCGCAACAACTCCGAAAACATTTTCAGGCGCGCGGCGCTCATGTGTTCAAACTGGCGCTTGTGCAGGGCACTAACCGGTTCATCGAGCCCTGCCAGCGCGGCCAAGCCCGTTGCGGTGATGCGCGTTTTGATGACGCGGCGGTCTTCGGTCTGGCGTTCGCGGGTGATCAGCTGGCGTTTTTCCATACGGTCCAGCAGGCGGGTGATGTCCGGGTCATGCGAGATCATGCGCTCGCCGATTTCGCGGCAGGCCAGGCCATGCGGTTGGGCGCCGCGCAGGATGCGCAGGACGTTGTACTGCACGCCGGAGAGCCCCGCGGTGCGGATCAGCTGATCCGCCTGGCGGGTGAGGGCGTCGGCCAGCTTGAGCACGGAGATAAAAACCTCTTGTGGGAGCGAATGGGCGGGCCGTTTCGCGGTGNNTGCGGGAGCTGCTGGAGCGCGACGCCATGCCCAGAATATAGTCGTTACAACAACTGTTGTCAAGAGGAAAAATGCGTCTGGGCCGTCCGCCACAACGCCGGGACCGGAGGGCCACGGTCGCCCCGCTTACGCCTTCCGCAGCGGCCGCATCTGTATCTCGCTGATGAAGCTGTTGGGCGCTTGCGTTACCAGCATTTCCACCGCGTGCGCGATATCGTCCGCCTGAAGCGCGTGCGCTTTCTTCTGCAAGTTGCCGCCGAACTCCGTGGCTACGCTGCCCGGGCAGACCGAACTGACGCGGATGCCATGCCCGCGCAGGTCTTCCGCCAGGCACGCGGTGAGTCCTTGCAATCCCCACTTGGACGCGCAATAAATCGCGCCGCCGGCAAACGCGTTATGCCCGGCGAGCGAACTGATGTTGATGATGTCGCCGGCGCCGCGCTTGATCATCCCGGGAGCCACCGCGCGCGACACCAGAAACACGCTCTTCAGGTTGGTGTCCAGCACGCGGTCCCAGTCCGCTTCGGACTTCTCCTGCATCGGGCCAAATAAGCCCACGCCAGCGTTGTTCACCAGGATGGAGATACCGCCGAGCGCAGCCTCGGTGTTGGCGACGAGGCGCAAGACCTCGGCGGCTTGCGAAACATCGGCACTTTCCGCGTGCGCTGGTGTCTGAATCTTTTGTAGCGCGGAGAGCGTCTCGTCCAGCGTGGCTTGATCGCGGCCGCAGATGCCAACCGCCGCTCCAAGCACCGCCAAGCGCAAGGCGATGGCCCGGCCGATGCCACGATTGCCTCCGGTGACGAGCGCCACCGCACCCTTAAGCGGCGCTGTAAGTGACCGCTTTGCAACAACAGGTTCATTCGTTTCGCTTATTGGTGTCATGAGAATTCTTCCTCGTGCAGACCACTGTTTTTATGCGACACTCATCGTATCATCGGGGAGTTTTGCCGAAGGTTGGAGAGCACACGGGGCATCGGACTGGCAAGCGCTGCAACACTGCGGGAACATTCATAGCAAAATACAGGCGTTCCGGTATCCTTACGGCTTGCGAAGTCCCCGAAGCTTTCCCTATACTTCCAAAGTTCCTGAGCACGGGCGATACCCGGGCGCCGCACCCCGGGGAAAAAATAAGCGTACATACACGGTGAACGTTCTAGGAGAGTGGGAATGAGAGCAATGGCAAAATTTGTGAGCCTCGCGATGGTTGCGGCGCTCAGCTTGGGTGTCGGGGGAATGCTGCTGGGAGCCGGGTCGGCGGAGGCACAGACGGCTGCACCGGCCGCAGCACCGGCCGGGGCACAGGATCCCTGCGCAGTCGCCGCCGCCAACAAGCAGCCGTATACCATGGCGGAGTACAACGCCTACACGGCCGCGGCGGCGGAGAAAAATCCCGCCAGCCAGATCAAACTGCTCGACGACTTCGTTTCTAAATATCCCAACTCCGCGCTGCTCATTTACGTGTACCCGCTGTATTACCAAAACTACGGCGCGCAAAAGAATTACCAGCGCATGATTGAATATGCGGACAAGACCGCCGCGCTGCCTTGCGTCGATGCCAATGCCAAGTACGCGGCCCTGTATGCGCACGCCGCGGGCTACAATGCGCTCATCTCGGATCCGACGAACAAGACCATGGCCACCGATGCGGTCCTGGCCAAGTCTGGGCAGGCCGCCGCCGTCGCCGCGCTGAAGGCGCTCGACAATTTCAAGAAGCCGGATAACGTAGCGCAAGACGCCTTCGACACCCAGAAAAAACAGCTGGAGATTTTTCTCTATGGCGTGGCTGCGCAGGCCGCGTTGATTCAGAAGGACTATCCCGACGCCATCACCTATTACAAGTCGGACCTCGGGCTGAAGCCCGACGACGCCGTTATGGAATTCAAGCTCGGCCAGGCCGAATTGAACTTAACTCCCCCTGCGACCCTCGACGGCTTCTGGGATATCGCGCGCGGAGCCAGCTCACCTTCCGCAAACGCAAAACAGGCCACGGAATTGAAGGCCTATCTGCGTAAGCTGATCGCCAATTATCAGCAGGCCGCTTGCGATAGCTTGACCGACGCGGAGTTCAACGAAATGCTGCAACTCGCCGCCGCTTCGCCGACGCGCCCGGACAGCTACAAATTGCCTTCCGCCACGGATCTCAGCGCGGCGCAAAAGGATATGACCATTGCCTCCGTGATCACCGATCTGAAAGCTGGAGGCGACAAGGGCAAAGTGACCTGGCTGGCGGCTTGCGGACTGGAGTTCCCGGACGTGCCTGGGAAGATCATTGAAGTGACCCCGGGCGCGGACTTGACGGAACTTAAAGTTGCGTTCGTGACGAGCGATGCGGAGTTCGATGCCGCCACCGTGCCCAACATGGATGTGAAAATCGTCGGCCAGCCGGATGCCGCGCGCGTGGAGAAAGACAACGCTGTGCGCTTCACTGCCACACTGACCTCGTACGATCCCGATCCCAACTTCATGCTCCACTGGGAAAAAGGCAAAGTGAACGTGGAGGATATTCCCAAGGAAAAGGGCGCCAAGAAGCCGCCCGTCCATCGCAAGCCCAGTTGAGGCTTGGCTCGCAGTTTTTCCAGG
>PMOV01000106.1 GCA_003161195.1 Acidobacteriota bacterium
CAGAAAAAACAGCTGGAGATTTTTCTCTATGGCGTGGCTGCGCAGGCCGCGTTGATTCAGAAGGACTATCCCGACGCCATCACCTATTACAAGTCGGACCTCGGGCTGAAGCCCGACGACGCCGTTATGGAATTCAAGCTCGGCCAGGCCGAATTGAACTTAACTCCCCCTGCGACTCTCGACGGCTTCTGGGACATCGCGCGCGGAGCCAGCTCGCCTTCCGCCAACGCAAAACAGGCCACGGAATTGAAGGCCTATCTGCGCAAGCTGATCGCCAATTATCAGCAGGCCGCTTGCGATAGCTTGACCGACGCGGAGTTCAACGAAATGCTGCAACTCGCCGCGGCCTCGCCGACGCGGCCGGACAGCTACAAATTGCCATCCGCTACGGACCTGAGCGCGGCGCAAAAGGATATGACCATTGCCTCCGTAATCACCGATCTGAAAGCTGGAGGCGACAAGGGCAAAGTGACCTGGCTGGCGGCTTGTGGACTGGAGTTCCCGGACGTGCCTGGGAAGATCATTGAAGTGACCCCGGGCGCGGACTTGACGGAACTTAAAGTTGCGTTCGTGACTAGCGATGCGGAGTTCGATGCCGCCACCGTGCCCAACATGGATGTGAAAATCGTCGGCCAGCCGGATGCCGCGCGCGTGGAGAAAGACAACGCTGTGCGGTTCACCGCCACGCTAACCTCTTACGATCCCGATCCCAATTTCATGCTGCACTGGGAAAAGGGCAAAGTGAACGAAGAGGACATTCCGAAGGAAAAGGGCAAGAAGCCGCCCGTCCATCGCAAGCCCAGTTGAAGCTTGGCTCGCAGTTTTTCCGGGCCTCGCGGCGCCCCCGCGAGGCTTTTTTTATTTTGCGTCGCTTATGTTTGAGAAGCTTGCGTATTCCTTGGTTTGCGCGCCGGATCCCACACTTCTGTGCGCTTTTCGTGATTACCGCGCGCGCTTCCGCCGGTGGCCGTTGTGGTCCAGCTTGTACTCTTCGATCTTCCGGCTGAGCGTGTTGCGGTGCATGCCGAGCACTTCCGCGGCGCGCGACTGGTTCCCGCTGGCGCCTTCCAGCACCTTGCGGATAAACCGCTTTTCAAACTCTCCGACCGCTTCATCGAAGAGAATCCCGTCTTCCACCATCTGCACCACCAGTCCTTCGAGTTGGTCCTTCACGTTGCCACGCTCCGCAAACTCTTCTGCAATTTTCTAAAAGGGATAAAGGGGACTTACTCGAGTTCGTGCCCTGCGAGGATGCGATACGCCTCACGGTATTTGTTGCGCGTTGCGGCGACGACTTCCGCAGGTAATTCCGGCCCGGGCGGAGTCTTGGCCCAGCGAATGCTTTCGAGATAATCGCGAACGTACTGCTTGTCGAAGGAGGGTTGGGGACCGCCGGGGGTGTATTGCGCCGCGGGCCAGAAGCGCGAAGAGTCCGGCGTGAGCGCTTCGTCAATCCAGATCAATTCGCCGCCGCCGTCGGTCTTGCCGTTCCCAGATGCGTTCGGCAGCAGGCCAAACTCAAACTTGGTGTCCGCCAGGATCACGCCACGCGGTTCGGCGTAGGCTGCGGCGCGTTTGTAAATCTCAATGCTCACCGCGCGCACACGCTCCGCCAGTTCCTGGCCGATGCGCGCTGCCGCCTCCGCGAAGGAAATATTTTCGTCGTGCCCGGTCGCGGCTTTCGATGCGGGGGTGAACAGCGGCTCTGGCAAACGGTCCGACTCGCGCAAACCCGCCGGTAATGCAATGCCGCACACGTTTCCGGTGGCGCTGTAATCCTTCCAGCCGGAGCCGGATAAGTAGCCGCGCACGACGCACTCGACGGGCAGCGGCTGCGTCTTGCGCACGATCATGGAGCGTCCGGCGAGTTCCTCGGTGTGGGTCGCGAAGGGCGCCGGAAAATTCGTGGAGCGCAGCACGTGATTGGGAATGACGTCGCGCAATTGCGAGAACCAGAACAACGAGAGTTGCGTGAGGACGCGGCCTTTATCGGGGATGGGCGTTGGTAGGACGACGTCGAAGGCGGACAGGCGGTCCGTGGCCACGATCAGCAGTTGGTCGCCCAGATCGTAGATGTCGCGCACTTTGCCGCGCGCCATGGGCGTCAGGCCCGCGAAGTGCGTCTCGCGAAGCGTGCTGGTGGATGGAATGGCAGCCACGAAAAGCGTTCCCCTGAACCGAGACGCATTCTAGCGCACGCCAACGTGAAGTCCAACCGCAAGTCGGTGGAAATTAGTGGAAGAATTTGTCTCGCTTGCATTCTGCAATGAGCGGAGGTGACGTCGCTCGGATGGAAAGGCGTTCTCACGCCCCAATATATTTCGGAGTTCGATGGACGATTGCGTTTTGCTGAGATCATTACACCAAACGTCAAACATCGTACGCTAGCGTCCTGAGACAGACCGGAGCAAACTGGCGAGGAGCGCGTTTGTGAGGACTCATCTCGCCTAGTTCGTGAAAAGACGAGAGCACGCTTTCACCACCTGTGCCGCTTCATCTTGGGACGGCGAAGAGCTCGACAGCTGATATAGTGTTGCCAGTTTTTCCAGGAGAAAAGCATTTTATGCATAACGCCATCCCGCTTTCGCTAGCTGCTCTGCTGGCTGTGGCGGTCATTGTCATCGGTGGCTTCTACGTTTTATCTCCTGCACGAATGACAGGATCATTTGGTCTTAAGCCGCCCGCACCCGATGCGGACACTCGTGCCTGGCTGCGCCTTAAAGGAATTCGGGACGTGGTATCTGGATTGCTCGTGCTGACGTTGATGGTGACCACGGACACGCGGACGGTAGGCATAGCTGTACTCGTTCTTGCCATCGTCCCTTTGGGCGACATGTCAAATGTTTTGGGGTCGGGCGGGTCGAAGTCGAAAGCGTTCTTCATTCATGGCGTAACCTGCGCGGTGATGCTAGTCGTCGGCGTCCTGTTGATCCGTGCCGTTTGAGAGAAATGCCTCTGACCATTCTTGTCGACCGGGTCGGATCGCGATCTTGCTTGCCGGCTAAGCCGCGGTGGCGGCTGCCTGGCGCCGCTTCGGCGTAGCGCTCTCCGCGCCTTCCCAGCGGACGCTCACCAGTTTCGAGACGCCCGGCTCCTGCATGGTCACGCCGTACAGCACGTCGCCAATCTCCATGGTACGGCGATTGTGCGTCACCACGATGAACTGCGTCTGCGCGCTCATTTCGGTGATCAGCTTCGTGAAGCGCCCCACGTTGGCTTCGTCGAGCGGCGCATCCACTTCGTCCAGGATGCAGAAGGGGCTCGGCTGGTAGCGGAAAATGGCGATGAGCAGCGCCAGCGCGGCCATGGCTTTTTCTCCGCCGCTCAGCAGCAGCACGTTTTGCAGCCGCTTGCCCGGCGGCGAAGCTACCACGTCGATGCCTGCGTCGCCGGAGCTGTCCACTTCCGTCAGCCGCATCTCCGCCATGCCACCGCCAAAAATCGTGTGAAACGCCGTCGAGAAATTTGCGTTGATGGCATGAAAAGCCTGCTCGAATTTCTCCCTGGAGATCTGGTCCAACTCCGCGATGGCTTGCTGCGTGTCGCGAATGGACTGCAGTAAATCGTCGCGCTCGCGCGTCAGGAACGTGAAGCGCTGCTCGCACTCGTTGAACTCTTCGAGCGCCATCATATTCACCGGGCCCATGGCTTCCACGCGCTGCTTCATCTCGCGGTAGTTGCTTTCCGCCACCGCCAGCTCTTCTCCGGACATAAATGCCTGCTCCGTAGCGATCAAATCTTCCGGCTGCGCATTCACTTCCGCCATGCACGTCTCGCGCAGGTGCGCCCGCTCGGAATCGTTCTTCGCGCGCGCAATTTCCGCTTGNNCCCGCGTCCCACTCTTGTTCGAGTTCACGCTGCCGCACTTCCAGCCGCAGCTTCTCGCCGCGCAGTCCTTCGAGCTGCAGTTGCAGTTCGTCGTTCTGCTTGGCCAGCGCCGCTGTCTCATCGCCAATGGAGAGCTCCTGCTGACGCAGCGCGGCTTCGCGCCGCTCCAGTTCGCGCGACTCTTGGTCGAGTCGCTGAGCCAGTGCCTCGGCCGACGTCAGTCGCTCGCTCATCGCCGCCAGCTCCGCACGCGCCGCCGTCAACTCGTCCTGTTCGCTCTGGATCGAGTTGCGCAGTTGCACCAGCCCTTCGGAGAGCCGCACCGTTTCCGCTTCCGCTTCGGCGCGCGTCGCCGCCGCCGCCACGTGTTCATGCTCCGCGCGTTGCGCCCGCTGCCTCGCAGCGTCCACATCGTGGCGAATGCGCGTAAGGTCGCTCTGGCACACCGTCAAATCCAGCCCGAGGCGCGCGAGTTCGCTCTGCATCTGGTCGTGGCGCATCTTGCTCGAAATCACGCGCCGCTCCACGTCGCGCTGCTCGGCGTGAATTTTTTCCAGCGCTTCCTCGGTGCGCACGATCCGCGCGGCCATCTCTTGCAGCGCCGCCTGCTTCTCGCCCAGGTCGTGTTCAAGTTGCATCAGCTCGGCATCCAGTGCCCGCAGTTCACGCTTCATGCCCAGCGGACCGGATTCGTCCGGCCGCCCTCCGGTCACCATGCGCCCCTGATAGCACGTGCCATCCGGCGTTACGAACGCATACTGGGTATTCTCGCGCGCCAGCTTTTCCGCCGCCGCCGCGCTTTCCGTCAGGTACGCAGAACGCAGCCGGGGCAAAAACTGCTTCGCCGCCGCGCCCAGCGGTTCGCGAAACTCCACGATTTTGTCCAGTCGAGAAATCACGCCGTCTTCCGGACGGAAGTGCGCGATGGGCTCGTACTCGCCCAATCGCAGATTGCGCAGCGAATCTACGAAGAACGTCGCCCGCCCGCCGACCTCGTCTCGCAACATGGAAACGCCCGCTCGCGCGTGGTCATACGTTTCCACGACCACGAACTCCAGTTCCTCGCGCAGGTACTGCTCCAGCGCCGCCTCGTGCTTTTCTTCAACCTCGGCGTAATCCGCCAGCACGCCCACCGCGCGAAAATCCTCGCCGCCACCGCGTTCGTTGGCCGCAAAAAGCTTCTGCACCGCGTCCGCGGTATACGAGCGGTCGTTCAAAATGTTGGTCAGCGAGCCATGCCGCGCCCGCACGCTGGAAAGCGCGTCGCGCACCGCATCCGCCAGCTTGCCGGTGGCTTCGCGTTCCTGCTTGTATTCCGCGAGGCTGGTCTGCAGCGCCGTCGCATCTTCTTTCAACGCCGTTAGATTCGAGCTAGCCGCTTCGTACTCAAACGCCGCCTGGTCCGCATCATCGCGTACTCGAATGGAAGACTCGAGCAGCTCGTGCTCCGTATTCTCCAGCCGCCGCAACGCTTCCGCTTGGTGCACCAGCGCTTCCTCGGCCTGTTTCTGTTCCCCATGCAGCCGTAACAAACTTTCCCCCGCCTGTGCCGCCGAACGCCGCAGCGCCGCGATCCGCGATTCGGAATCCGCAATTTCCGCGTTGCGCGATTGCGCCCGCGTCGTCAACTCATCCGCGCGCGTCTGCAACGTGGCAGTCTCGCTGCGCACCGCCGCCACCGCCTCGCGCTGCGCCGCGTGCCGTCCCGCGCATTCCGCCGCCTGCGCCACCGCCTGCGCCATCTCCACGGAAACCTGTTCGCGCCGCCCGCCGAGTTCCGCCGCGCGTTGCCGGTTAAACGCCACGCGATTCTCGCAGCGGTCCGCTTCCAGCGCCGTCAAATTCAAAACGTTCTGGTTCTGCTTCAGCTCCGCGTCCACCTCATAAATCCGCTGGTTCACCCGGTCGTGTTCTGCTTCCTGCGTAGCAATCGCCGCCGCCTGCTGCGCTTCCGCCGACGTAAGCTCCGCCAGCGAAGCCCCCACGCGCTCCGCCTCCGCATCCAACTCGCGCGCTTTCCCCGCCAGCATCTGCCGCACAATCGCGCGCATCTGCGCGCGCACTTCCGCGTACCTTCGCGCCTTCGCCGCCTGCCGCTTCAGCGACCCCAGCTGCTTCTCCACTTCCAGCACAATATCGTTCACGCGCGACAAGTTAACCTTCGACGACTCCAGCTTCGCCTCCGCCAGCCGCTTCTTGGTCTTAAACTTCGTAACGCCCGCCGCCTCCTCAATAATCGCCCGCCGCTCCATCGGCTTGGTCGACAATATCTGCCCGATGCGCCCCTGCTCGATAATCGCGTAGGAATCCGGCCCCAGCCCCACGCCCATAAACATGTCCTGAATATCGCGCAACCGCGCCGGCCGTCCATTAATCAAGTATTCGCTCTGCCCGGAGCGATATAGCCGCCGGCTCACCACCACCTCGCCGGGCTTGGTAGCCAGCGTCAATTTGTCGGCGTTCTTTTTGCGTCGCTTACCCTTCAGAAATTCCGGCGCTGCATTCTCCGCCTCCGCCGCAGAATTTTCCGTCGCCGTCTCTGTGGTCTCTGCGCCCTCGACGTTTTTCTCTGTGTAAGGATTTTGCTCCGTCTCGCCGCCACCCATTCTTTGATCGCCGGACTGCTCCGTCGGAGGTGCCGTCAAATCAATCACATCCGCCGGGCCATTCGATCCCGCAGCCTCGCTAGCGTCCGCCCCTTCCAACACAAACCGCGCCGCCTCCGCCAGCTCCGGGTCTTCCAGCGTGATCGTCACCTCCGCCAGCCCCAGCGGCGGCCGTTTCAGCGTCCCATTAAAAATACAATCCGACATCCGCCCCGCGCGCAGCGACTTGTGGCTCTGCTCGCCCAGCACCCACGAAATCGCGTCCACCACGTTGGACTTCCCGCACCCGTTCGGCCCCACGATGCACGTTGTCCCCGCGCCGCTAAAGGTCACGGTGGTCCGCTCGAAAAACGACTTAAACCCGGTAATTTCCACTTTTCGCAGCTTTAGCAAGGTGACCTCATTTGCCTCTCCCCAGACGCCCGCCCGCCCCACAATAGGCCGCGCAAGCACAACAAGAGAGACGACTTAGTATTCCCGAAGAGGGACTTGGGTTCGCGACTCGTGGTCGCAACATAGCAACCGCGTTGACGCGGTTGTCGACTCCGCACGCGGCAATACACACGTGGAAGCGAACGTTTGGCAGGTTCTCGATCAGAGGCCCTAGCCGCCTGGCGCAAAGGATGGCGGTACGGAGAGAACACTAGCATGCCACGATTCCCGCTGTAAAGCCCTACCCTAGGAATAGTGGCCCTTTTGCACAAACCACAATACCGTCTGCTTTAGACTCCATACTGTAGCGCCGTTGCAGCGCTGGCATCTTGCCGGCGGGTTTTAGCGGGCACAGTTCCATCGTCGTTCTATCGCCTTACTGCGCCACCAATTTCTGCAGATTCTCCAAATCTGGCAACGCCAAATCCGATACCAGCCAATACTCCATCCCGCCCTTCCGCCACCGGATCAACTGATACCCGCGCAGCCCACTCGCCCGCGCCGCTTCATCGCCCGCCGCACTCACCGGCCACACAAATAGATTCACCTCATGCTTCCGCCGCCCATAAATCAGCGCCGCCACCGTGCGCCCATCGATCACTTCCAGCCGCCCGCCCTGCAGCGGAAACCCCTCATCCGTGAAATCCCGCACCGGCACCGCAAAATCCACCTTCCCGTTGAACCACGGCTTCACCGTATGCTGATCCGTCGAAATCACATCCGATAAATGCCCCGGCTGCAGCGACCGCACGTGCGCATCCACAATCTCCGCCGCCATCAGTCGCTCCCCCGCCACATCCAGCCGCTCGCCCACCACGCGCCAGCCCGCAAATCCCGCCAGCAGCACCACCGCCGCAGCCACCGCTAGCCGTTGCCACGACAAACTCAACGCGAAGCCACCAGCTCGCGCCGCCTTCGGCAAACTCTTCACCACCTTCTTGCGCAAATCCGCCGGCGCTCGTTCGCGCAACTGCGCCTGCTTCAGCGATGCCCGCAGCGCCTCCTGTGCTTCCAGTTCCGCCAGGCATTCCGAACAGCCCTCAAGGTGCCGCTCGAACTCCGCCGCACGCACCGCATCCAGCTCGCCATCCAGGTACCCGTGCAGCGATATACCGCGCAGTTCGCAGTTCACGGTGTACCTCCCTGTGGTGCGCGCGCCGCTTTCGTCGCATCCCCCGCCGCCAAGTCCGGCGCCCCCAGCGCCAGCTGTAGTTGCCTCCGCGCCCGCGATAGCGCCGACATCACCGTTCCCATCGGCACCGCCGTAATCGCCGCAATCTCCTTATACGAACACCCTTCCAACTCGCGCAGCACCAGCACCTCGCGAAATCGCGGCGGCAATTTCTCCAGCGCGCGCGTCAATCGCTCGCCGTCCGCGTTCGCAATCGCCAAAGCCTCTGGCGAGCTACCCGTCTGCGCCCCGCTGATCGGCGAATGATGTGTTTCATCGAATTCCGGCATAAATTCCATCGGCCGATTCTTCTCCAGCCACGTGTAACAGGTATTCCGCACGATCTGCAGCAGCCACCCGCGCGCCTCGTTCCCAACGCCGCCGTGAAACCCGCCGAAAAAGCGGTACGCGCGCAGGAGCGCCTCCTGCGCCACGTCCTCCGCGTCGCTGCGATTGCGCAGCAGCCAGCGCGCCAGGTTGAACGCAGCGTCCAGATGCGGCAGCACGACCTGTTCGAATCGTGCCCGATCGTCCGGTTCCAGCAAAAAGGTAAACCTTCCCGGCAGCGTCCACAGGTCGCCGCCAAGCGCCCGGCGGCACCACGCGATGTCACAACTAAGGACCGCCGCACCTCCCACTTTATTCCCGAAGATGACCCGCCAGTCGAATTAATTTTTTTTCGCCAAGTCCGGAATAGAAACCGCACAGGCGCAGTCTTACTCGCTGAAACGCAACGCAGACCTCGTTCACTGAGGAGAGAGACCAAATGCCAAACAAAATTCGCATCGCCCCGCCAGACGAAATCCTGCATGACCACAATCACGACGGCATCGACCGTCGCGGCTTTCTGAAATGCATGGCCTGGGCCGGCACAGGCGCGCTGTGCGTCATTAAAGGCGGCGTGCTCAATTCCTATGCCCTCGGTACCGCCGGCAGCCACGCCGCCAAAGTCTCCGCCGGCGAACTAAGCTTCGTGCAAATCAGCGACAGCCACATGGGCTTCAGCAAAGCCGCCAATCCCGATGTCGCCGCCACCCTGCAAGCCGCCGTCGGCAAAATCAACGCGCTCCCCGTCGCGCCCGAGTTCCTTCTCCACACCGGCGACATCAGCCACCTCTCCAAGCCCGAAGAGTTCGATGCCGTCGACCAAATCCTCAAAGGCGCCCCCGCCAAAGACGTCTTTTTTGTCCCTGGCGAACACGATCTCCTCAACGACGATGGCAAGCAATATTTCGAACGCTACGCCACGCAGAACAACGGCAAGGGTTGGTACAGCTTCGATAAAAAAGGTGTCCACTTCATCGGCTTGGTCAATGTCCAGAACCTCAAAGCCGGCGGCCTCGGCTCCCTCGGAGCCGAACAAATCGCCTGGATGACGCAAGACGTGCAATCCCTTACCCCCAGCACGCCCATCGTCGTGTTCGCCCACATCCCGCTCTGGACCGTCTACCCCGAATGGGGCTGGGGCACGGACGACAGCGGGCAAGCTTTGGCGCAACTCAGAAAATTCGGCTCCGTCACCGTGCTCAACGGCCACATTCACCAGACCATGCAAAAGGTCGAAGGCAACGTCACCTTCCACACCGCATGCTCCACGGCCTTCCCGCAACCCGCGCCAGGCAAAGCCGACGCCCCCGGCCCCATGAAAGTTCCAGCCGACCAGTTGCGCGGCCTCCTCGGCATCACCGAAGTGCACTCCGTCAAGAAACATCACGGCCTGGCCGTCACCGACGAATCGCTCAGCGATCAACCCAAATCCGCCGAACGTCCAAGCGCCTACTAGTAACCGCGCTGGACCGGCCTGCTGGACGGACCTTTGATTGGCGCAATTCAGCGCCGCAGGCGCACACGAGTTAGGCCATGTAGTACGGCCTAGATGCCAATCCCCGGGGCTCGCGCGGGAGCCCCGAAGGGTTCGGCACGGCTTTTCTCACGCACCGGCTGAAGCCGCGCACGTTTCCTGTAGCGAGGAGCTTTAGCCCCTCAGGAAACTTCAAAAAAAAGGGAGAACAACAATGCGCAGAAGTATGTTCATTTTCGGAGCAGTTCTGTTAGCGACAGTGAGCTACGGCAAAGCAGCCAGCGGCAAAAAGTTATTGCCGTCCGCCGCCACTCCGTCTGCCGCTCCTGCAGCCATGCCCGCCGTTATCGAAGTCAAAATCGACAATTTCAAATTCGGCCCCGAAGTCCTCACCATCCCCGTCGGCGCCACCGTCATCTGGACCAACCGCGACGACATCCCTCACACCGTCGTTAGCACCGACGGCATCTTCAAATCCAAAGTCCTCGACACCGACGAAAAATTTTCCTTCACCTTCACCAAAGCCGGCACCTACGACTACTTCTGCTCCGTCCACCCCAAAATGACCGGCAAGGTCATCGTCCAATGAGCCTGGCGATGACCATACTCGCCGCGTTATTGCTGGGAACCCCGGCGTTACTGGGGAGCATGACCAACCCCTTCGATCCGCGCACCATCTTCTTCGCCCACCACGCGCAACACGTCGTGCTCATCCATTTCCCCATCGCGCTCTTCCTCACCGGGGTCGCTTTCGATCTCGCCTCGCGCTGCCTCAAGCAGCCCACCTTGCGCGCCGTGGCCTCGTGGAACCTCGTCGCTGCGGCGCTCTCCGCCTTCCCCGTCATCGTCACTGGCCTGTTAGCCTGGCAGTGGGCGCTAGAAGGGGAGCGCCTCAAAGGCATCCTCCTGCTACACCTGGTTTTCGGCTTGATCTCCAGCTTGTTGCTTTGGATCGTCGGCTACATCCACCTGCGCACACTGCGCAATCCAGCGGTCGCTCTCCCGCAAATCCGCATCCCACTAGAACTCCTGGCCGTAGCCGTAATCGGCCTAACCGGCCACCTAGGCGGCTTCCTAAGCGGCGTCAACGTGTAGCGTTATCTTGCCTTTGTAGTGGCCGCCTTCTGAGGACACACCACAATCACACGGTCACCAACTCTGTGACTGCACGCGCTTTTGACTCGCCACTCGTTTACCCTGAGCGTTCCACGCGAAGGGCCACTCATCACTTGCCACTTCTTTGAAATTTAAAACGCTCCCGCCTTGCTCTGTCACGGACCACGCCGTCCTTCACTTCTTGTCCGCCGCCTTCGCACTGCTTCCCAAATATTTGTCATACCACGCCAAAATCCGCTTCAGCCGATCGATTAAATGCTTCTCCTCATGAAATCCATGCGGTTCCCGCGGATACACCACCATCTCCACCTCCACCCCATACCGCTTCAACCCGCGATACAACTCCTGGCTCTGCCCCAGCGGATCCACCGGATCCGCATCCCCCTGTAAAATCAGCGTTGGCGTCTTCACATTCTTGAAATAAAGGAATGGCGAACTGTTCAAAAATCCGTCTGGCTTCTCGTACGGCAACCCATAAAACCACTCATCGTAAGAAGGCCCGCGCTCCGTCCCATATTCCGAAATTAAGTTGGACAGTCCCGCCCCGCTCACTGCCGCCTTAAACCGGGTCGTCTGCGTAATCGCCCATTCCGACATATACCCGCCGTACGACCATCCTCCAATCCCCAGCCGGTTCGCGTCCGCGATGCCCTTGGCCACTAAATCGTCTACCCCAGCCATCACATCCTTGAAATCCTTCCCGCCCCAGTCCCCACGATTCATCTCCACAAATTTCTGCCCATAGCCGATGGACCCGCGAATATTCGGATAAAAAACCGCGTACCCGCGCGCCACCAGCAGTTGACCCCAGGTCTCGATGGCGTCTTCCCAAGCCCCGGTCGGCCCTCCATGAATCAGCGTAATCATCGGCAAGGGTGCTTTACCGTCATATCCGGCAGGTTTCAGCAGCGCCGCTTCGATCTCCAACCCGTCAAACGATTTGTATTTGTAAACTTCCGGCTTCACCAAGGCATACTGCGTCCACGCATAATTCAAGTGCGTCAATTGCACCGGCTTGCCGTGATTGTCCCAGGCATACAACTCCTGCGGCTCCGTAGCCGTCTGCCCCACAAAAATCATCCCCTCGCCCGTCAGCGCAAATGCCGCCGGATTCGTCCCCAGCGTCTCCTCCAAACTTCCCGCGTCCGTCAGCGCTCCATGCGCGTCCATCGCTTGAAATCGCGTATGAAAGCCGTCCGCCACAATCATCACTTGCCCGCCCGCCTTGTTCCACTTGTAATCAAAAATCGCCCGGTCCAACGTCAACGCCGTCAAATTCTTCGCCGCCCCTGCCCCGTTGGGGACCCCCTCACTGCGCAACTCCACCAGCATCAAATCATGCGGCGATGGACCATCCTCCCGCGCACCCACATAACTGAGCGCCGCACCATCTGGCGACACCTTCACGCTGCCAAACGGCCCGCGCGGCGCCGCCACCATCCGCATCGCCCCGTTGCCGGCGTTCACGTGAAAAATCCGATTGGTGTTTTGATCCGACTCCGGGTGATCCGTGGCCTCCACCATCAGGGCCTTCCCGTCCGGCATCCACGCCATCTCGCTCAACTCCCAGTTCGCATTGGTAAGCGCCTTCGCTTCCAGCGTCTTCACATCCAGCAGCCACAGCCGCGCGTGCTTGTCTTCCTTATCCGCAACATGCGCGTCGTCCTTATCCTTCTCTTTCTTCTCCTCGGCCTCGGATTTCGCCTCCGGAGCCAAAAACCCAATCGTCTTCCCATCTGGTGCCCACTCAAACGCATTGATCGACCGCTTGCCCTTGGTAATCGCGCTAGACTCGCCCCCGCCCGCATGCATGAGATAGATCTGTTGTTCCTCTCCACGATTCGAGAGAAACGCCAACTCCGTCCCATCCGGCGACCACCGCGGCTCCTTCTCCGACTTCTTCGAGTAGGTAAACTGCCGCACCGTATTCCCGCGCTTGTCATATATCCAAATGTGCGTAGCCCGGCCATCCGCGGTGGGCGGCTCCGTCACCACAAACGCCACCCGCTGCCCATCCGGCGCCGCCTGCAAATCCGAAATAAATCGCAAATCCACCGCCCCCTCCGGCGTCAGCTCCTTCGCCGTCTGACCCGCCTGCGACACAGCCGTCTGCCCCGTCTGCGTCTGAGGCGTCTGGCCTACCATCGCGGCGGGATATAAAACCCCGCCCGCCAACAGCAAGAAGACTCCGCGTATCTTCATGACCACTCTCATCAGTAAGCCCTCCGGTGTCTCAAGAACGGTAACTGTAAGTGCCGCGTTCCCCCACGTCAATTCGCGATTCTTTTGGGCGCAGGGCATCCCGCCCACGCGGGACCGTGCCGCTGCTGTAGCGCCATAAAGGGAAGGCTCCTAGCGCCAAAAAAATAAGCAAAATATTGAGTGACAACCACGCCATAGTCGCGGTGATCTGTACCCGTAAAAAGCTACGCCCGCCCACCGGCATTCCGCCACAGGTAACCCAATCATTCGCCAACTCTTAACATCCCTAACACCCGCAAATTTGCCCCAAATCATCCGTCAGCTTCCGAGGTCAATAAGAAATATTTTGCACTGCCGTTAGCCAGTTCGTTCCCCCCGATAATTCACTGAAGGAGGCATAAACGATAGGTATCGTTGGGTTTAGGTGGCACAGACTTCAGTCTGTGCGCCTTTCTTCAGCTCCGGCGCAATTCCCACTCGCCACCCCACACCCTCTACCCGGCTCGCCACTCCGTGACCTACCAGAGCGCCCGAGCGCATCAAAAAATGCGGAATCCGATATCGAAAACATCACCCTTAGAAGGTAACCACTCTATAAACAGCCAAGCCCTCTAACCCCAGCAGAATGAACACTTCCAAATCTGCATCAAAACAAAGGATTTCATCTCCAATGGAATGAACACTTACAAAAAAAGTAGGGGTAGCCACACCTGCCCCAGCATCGAGGTTTGTTTTCCCAGTCCTTCCGGTTACAATCGTCGTTTTGGTTTGCCTCATTTAGCGCGCAGGAAGGCACTGGAAAGCGGTTCATGGCGAATCCGATTCGTTTGCACAATACGATGGGCGGCGCGACCGAACCCTTCGTCCCGCAAAACGCCGGCGAAGTCCGCATGTACACCTGCGGTCCCACCGTCTACGACTACGCGCACATCGGCAATTTCCGTACCTTCGTCTTCCAGGACGTCTTGCGCCGTTTCCTGAAGTTGCGCGGCTATAAGATGCTCCACGTCATGAACCTCACCGATGTGGACGACCGCATCATCGCCAACGCCGCCGCTGCCGGTGTCGGCATCCGCGAGTACACCGAAAAGTACGCGCAAGCCTTCTTCCAGGATTGCAGCACGCTGAGCATCGAATCTCCCGAACACTGGATTCGCGCGACCGACCACATCCCCGAAATGGTGGATCTGATTTCCAAGCTGCAACAGAAGTCCTTCACCTATGATGGCGAAGGCTCTATCTATTACCGCATCGCCAAGTTTCCCGCCTACGGAAAGCTCTCGCACATCGATGTGGCCGGCATCCAAGCCGGCGCGCGCGTGGACAACGATCGCTACGAGAAAGAGAGTGCGCGCGACTTCGCACTGTGGAAAGCCCCAAAACCCGGTGAACACTTCTGGGAGACGCCGATCGGTCCAGGCCGTCCAGGCTGGCA
>PMOV01000146.1 GCA_003161195.1 Acidobacteriota bacterium
TTGATCGTCGAGCGGGAACTGGAAATTCGCGCGTTCGTGCCGGTCGAGTATTGGTCGATTCACGCCATGCTGGACGCCGGGCAGCCGCCGCAGTTTGAAGCGAAGCTGGCGAAGTTTAAGGGCGAGGACATTGCCGTAAATAATAAGGAAGCCGCGGATGCCGTGGTGGCGGCGGTGCAAAAGGCCAAATGGCAAGTGGCCAGCGTCACGCAGCGCGAGAAGAAGCGCAATGCGCCGCCGCCGTTTACGACTTCCAAGCTGCAGCAGGCGGCGTATAACCGGCTGCGGTATACCGCGAAGCGCACCATGGCGCTGGCGCAGCGGCTCTATGAAGGCGTGGAGCTGGGCGACGAAGGATCCGTGGCGCTGATTACCTATATGCGTACGGATTCGGTGAACGTCTCGAGCGACGCGCTGCAGCACGTGCGCGAGTTGATTCCGGAACGCTTTGGCTCGAATTATCTGCCGGAGAAGCCGAACTACTACAAGTCCAAGAAGGATGCGCAGGAAGCGCACGAAGCGGTGCGGCCCACCGACGCGGCCCGCGCGCCAGAAGATGTGCGCAAGTATCTGGATGACGATCTTTTCAAGCTCTATCAACTGATCTGGCAGCGCTTTGTAGCTTCGCAGATGCTACCGGCCATTTTTGATCAAACGACCATCGATATCAGCGCGGGCGACTATACGTTCCGCGCAAGCGGCTCGGTGCAGAAATTCGACGGCTACCTGCGCGTGTATCAACTCCCGGTAGCGGCCGCGGACCGCGAAGACGACGAGAAAAGCGACGAAGGCGAAGGCAATGCGCTCCCGCAAGTGACAGAGGGGCAGATTTTGCGGCTGGACGAGCTTCGTCCAGATCAGCACTTTACCGAGCCGCCGCCGCGCTACACGGAAGCCACGCTGGTCAAAGATTTGGAAGAAAAGGGCATCGGCCGCCCATCCACCTACGCGTCCATCATTTCCACGATCGTGGAACGTGAGTATGTGCGCAAAGACCAGGGGCGTTTTACGCCCACCATGCTGGGGGAGCGCGTCAGCATCCTGCTGGTGAAGAGTTTTGACGACGTGTTCGACGTGACCTTCACGGCGCGGCTCGAAGAAGAGCTGGACGAAATCGAGGAAGGGAAACTGCCGTGGCGCGACGCGGTGCGGGAGTTCTGGGAAAAATTCATCGTCGATTTGGAGAAGGCCGGCGATGAGATGATCTCCTACAAGGCGGGCATTCCCACCGGGAAGAAATGCGAGAAATGCGGCGAAGGCGAATTGCTCGAGCGCATCAGCAGCTTCGGATTTTTCCTAGGCTGCTCGCGCTATCCGGATTGCGATTTTATCCAGGACATGGCGCCGGAGCTGGCTTCCGAGCCGGGCGACGAGAATAAAGTCGAGTATTGCGACAATTGCGGCAAAGAGATGGCCATCAAGCGCGGCCGGTTTGGCGTATTTTTGGCCTGCACGGGCTACCCGGATTGCAAGACCACGCGCCGGCTAGTGGAAGGCACGCGCATCGCCCGGCAGCCGGACGAGTTGCTCGAAGAAAAGTGTACCCTGTGCGAACAGCAACTGGTGAAGAAGCACGGCCGCTTTGGCGAGTTTATCGGCTGCTCGGGCTATCCGAAGTGCAAGTACACGCGGCCCATCACCATGGGCATCAAATGCCCGAAGTGTCAGGAGGGCGAGTTTGTGAGGCGCGGCAGTGCCGGCAAGGGCGGTCGCGGGCGGCCGCGCATTTTCTATGGCTGTTCGCGCTATCCCGATTGCGATTTCACCACGCCGTTCATGCCAATTCCGGAGCCGTGCCCGAAGTGCGGCGCGCCGTTCATCGTGGAGAAAAAGTCGAAGATCGGGACGGTCCATACCTGCCTGACCGAAGGTTGCGATTGGGAAAAGCTGGCGCCGGAACCGGCGGCGCCACCGGCTGCTCCACAGGAAGAGCCGGTTCCCGCTGGAGTAAAGTCCTGATTTCGCGTTGACCTCCGCTATCCCAGATTGCCTCTTTGGCGCTGCGGCCTGCGAAACACACCGCCGCGATAGACGCGCCGCCGCAAAACTGCATCTATACTGAATAAAGCTGCGGCGTGACTTTGTCCATGATCCAGGCCATCGAAAACTATCTCGCGTACCTGAAGTCCGTAAAGAACTCGTCTCCGCATACCATTTCCAACTATGGCAAAGATCTCGCGCAATTCGTGGCCTATCTTTCGCCGCCGGGCCTGACGCCGCCCAAGCTCACCGCAATTACGCACCATGTCATCCGCGAATTCGTCGGGCATCTGCATGATCAGGGTTTGCAGAAGTCCTCGATCGCGCGGAAGCTGGCATCTTTGCGCTCGTTCTTCAAATATTGCGTGCGCGAAGGCATGTTGAAGGAGAGCCCGGCGCGGCTGGTACCCACGCCGAAGCTGCCGAAACGGATTCCGAACGTGCTCTCGGCGGAGGAGATGAATGCGTTTCTGAACCAACTGGCGCCGGCGGCCGGCGCTGTGGGGGCCGGCGACAAGTTAGTGCGTGCGGCCAAACGCAAAGGCGGAAGCGCAAATCTGGTTGCCGAAGGACTGCTGTTGCGCCGCGACCGCGCGCTTTTGGAGTTGCTCTATGCTGCCGGCTTGCGCGTGAGCGAGTTGACGGGCCTGAACCTGGCGGACATGGATCAGCGCGAACGCATGCTGCGCGTGCATGGCAAAGGCAACAAGGAGCGCATCGTGCCGTACGGCAGCAAGGCGCAGGAAGCGCTGGAAAAATACTGGCCGCTTCGTGAAGAGCTGCTGCTGCAAACCGTGGGCACGCGAGCCAGCCGTGGCGCGGCGCCGCATACCACCGCGGTGTTTCTAAACTATGCCGGTCGCCGGCTCACGCAACGCTCCGTGGGGCGCATCGTAAAGAAGTATGTGCGGCTGATCAACGTGAATTGGGATTTGCACCCGCACTCGTTGCGTCATGCATTTGCCACGCACTTGCTGGCGGATGGCGCGGACCTGCGGGCCATTCAGGAACTGCTGGGGCATCAATCGCTTTCCACTACACAAAAATATACGCACGCTTCGATTCGCCAGTTGATGGATATCTACGACAAGTCTCATCCCCACGCTTAAAGCCGTCTGCGTTTCCTGAGGGCACAGCCCATTGTCGCTAAAGGCGCGCTCCGCCAGCAACGGTTGAATGGCGCCTAGCGCCCGTGTATTCTCAAATCCGATGCGGCTCAATGCATGGGTGGGGATATTGCTGATCGTCGCGCTCGGGGCCAGTTCCGGGCTTCCCTGGTTGTGTGTTGCTCGCTGCGGTTCGCATGCAAGCGTTCCCGCTCAGGATCGTCCGGCATCGCAGGTCGAAATTGCGTCGCAAGACGCGGCCTGTACCGCCTGCGCGCCGGGAGCCGGCGAGAACTCGCTGCGAGCTTCCGACTGTACGAACTTGCGGCCCCTGGACTTGCTGGTTGAACCTTCGTTTTCCCTTACCGTGCAGCGAGACGTGGCGTCGCTGCCCGCGCTTCCAAGCGCAGTTCATACTATCCACAGCTTCAACGCCGTCGGCATTCGCGATCCCTGGTGTCCGACGGACACTTCCCATGGCGTCGCGAGCCCCAATATTTTCCCAGTAACTCTTCGCATCTAAAACACTCTTACAATCGGTCCATCTTCTTAACCTACAAGCGACAGCGACTCGCCGTCGCCTGTCCGCTTCCCGTGCTGGTCACCACGATGCGCGCTTCGCGATTTCCGGCGTGGCGCATTCGAGAGGAAAACATATGAATAGCAGGCGCGGATTTTTGTGGAAGTTCCTGGCGGGCGCGGGAGCGCTAGCAACCGGCAAGACTCTGGTGGCCGCGGATGCGCGTGCGGCTGCCGATGAACCGCGGGGCAAGGCGGCGCACGGCGGGCCAGCGCGGCATTTGGCGCGCGAGCTCGGCGACGCGTCTCCGCTGCTCGTGGAAACGCCGGACGTGCCAGATCTTCCCTTTCGCATGGATGGCGCGGTGAAGGAATTTCACTTGATCGCCGAGCCGGTCAAGCGGCAGATCGTGCCCTTCAAGATGATGGAAGTGTGGGGCTACAACGGGAGCTGTCCGGGGCCCACAATTCAGGCCAATCAAGGCGACCGCGTGCGCATCATTTTTGAGAATCATCTGCCGGAGTCGACCACCATTCACTGGCACGGATTGGAAGTGCCAATCGAGATGGATGGGCTGCCGTACGTGACGCAGCAACCGGTGCCGCCGGGTGGGCGCTTCCTCTACGAATTCACATTGCACCAGGAAGGGACGTACTTTTATCACTCGCACGGCGCCATGCAGGAAATGATGGGCATGATCGGCATGTTCATCCTGCATCCCGCGAAGCCCTACGAACCACGCGTGGACCACGACTACGGCATCATTTTGCAGGAGTGGGCCATTCTGCCGGACAGCAATGTGCCGAACACCGCGAACATGGAGTTTAATTGGCTGACCTTTAACGGCGTTGCGGCGCCGGCCACCACACCGCTGCTGGCGCGCCTGGGCAGCCGGGTGCGCATCCGCATCGTGAATCTTGGGATGGATCACCATCCCATGCACCTGCACGGCAATCAATTTATCGTGACCGGCACGGAAGCGGGGCGCTCGCCGGAATCGTGCTGGCGGCGCGAGAACACCGTGCTGGTGGGCGTGGCGCAAGCCCGCGACATCGAATTTGAGGCCAAGTATCCGGGCGACTGGATGCTGCATTGCCATCTGCCACATCACATGATGAACAGCATGTCCGATCTGCTGCTGAACGGCGCGGTCGTGGAAGATCGCAGCGTGATGACCGCGGCGACCAACGATGCGCAGGCGTTGAGCCAGATGCAGACGCTCGCGAACAGCGTCCCGTTTGAGCACGTGCACCACGCGCCCATCGCGGAAAACGCCAATTCCGTCGCCGGGTTTCCGCAGGATGCGTTTATGGACATGGGCATGGACGAAGCGGTGGCCAAGCCGGAGACCTATGGCTTGGCGGAAAATTGGAGCGCCAACATGATGGGCATGATGACGCTGGTGCGCGTGCTGCCGCCAGAAAAATTCGACGAAATCATGGATAGGAAGCGGCGCGGCGTGAAGTCCAAGCCCCCTGCGCCCGAGCATCATCACCAGGATCATGAACACCACGAATAATCGCGAATAGGAACAGTCTTCGCAGACTGCCTTCCGCCCAGCACGAGACTCGCTGCAAACGATGAGAGCTAGCCAGGAATTCAGGAGAACACCGATGAAGCGAATCGCCGAAATGTTACTGCTGGCCGCATGCGCGGTGCTCGCGCTGGGCGTGCAAAGATCATGGGCGCAAGACGCCGGACAGCCGGCGCCTTCCCAGCAAGCACCTGCTTCCGCGGTGCCCACGCAGGACATGCCGGGGATGGAAATGCACCACCACCACGGAGACATCCCGGTGGTCAGGCCGCAGTTGCCGCGCTTGGGCCGTGCGCAAGAGCATCCCGTCGGGCAACTCCTGCGGCTGGAAGATCTGGAAAAAATGGCGCTGGAGAAAAATCCCACGCTGGCGGAAGCCAAGGCGGAAATTGCCGCTACCAAAGCGCGCCAACTGCAAGCAGCATTGCCGCCGAATCCCACGGTGGGCTACGCGGGAGACGAAATTCGCGGCGGCGCGTTTGGGGGAGGGGAACAAGGCGTTTTTGTGTCCCAGCCGCTGATCAGCGGCGGCAAGCTGGGACTGAGCAAAAAAATTGTCGGCCACGACGTGCGCATCGCGGAGATGGAAGCGCAGGAACAGCAGTTGCGGGTAATGAACGCGGTGCGCATCGCGTACTACCACGTGCTGGCGGCGCAAGAAATGCTGGACGCGAAGCGCGACTTGCTGGGCATCCTGGAGGAAACCGTCAAGACCGCGCGGCAACTGCGCAACACGGGCCAGGCGGATGAGAGCGAAGTGCTGCAAGCAGAGGTAGAAGAGCAGAAAATGCAGATGGACGTGATGCTGCAGGAAAATATGCTGCGGCAGGAATGGCACGCGCTCGCGGCGGTGGTGGGCAATCCAACCCTGGAGCCAGGCACGCTGGTTGGATACCTGGACCGCGATTTGCCGAACGTGGATGAAGCTCAGGCCATGGAATCGTTACTACGAGACAGCCCGGCGGTGAGCATCGCGCAAGCCGGCGTGGAACGCGCCAACGCCGTGCTGACACGCGCGCGGCGCGAGCCCCTGCCGGACCTGCAGTTCCGCGCCGGCCTGGCGCAAGATCGCGAATATCTCGATCCCGTAACGCGCCGCGCGGTGGGCTTGATCGGTTTCGCGGAAGTGGGCGTACAGCTGCACATTTTCGATCGCAATCAGGGGAACGTTCAGGCGGCCCATAGCGACATCGCGCGAGCGGAGGCCGAGGCGCGACGCGTGGAGTTGACGTTGCGCGCGCGCTCCGCCGGAGTAATGGGCACGTACCGCAATGCGCGCATTATGGTGGACCAATACGCCAGTCAACTTTTGCCGCGCGCGCAAAAATCCTACGAGCTGGTCTCGAATAAGTATGGGTTGATGCTGGCCTCCTACCCGCAGGTGCTCAAAGTGCAGCAAACGCTTTTTGAGCTGCACGATGGCTACATTGCGGCGCTCGAAGAGTTGTGGGTGAACGCCATTACCTTGCAGGGGTTACTGCTGACCGACGGCCTCGAGCCGCCGGCCCGCCCGGGCGAGATCGATTTGCCGGTGCGCGAGATCAACGTGCCGTTGCACGCCAGCGAAATGCCCGGCGGCCGCCAGCCATAGTCGGCAGGCGGACGGATCGAAGCAGGCCACGCGGCGCGGTTGCGCGTTCACGATTTCGCATGCGGCACCGTTTTGCGCATTAAGACGTGCGTGCTGAAGCGCGTCTTGCCAAATGATGCGACTGTCTCGAAGCCAACTTTCTCGAACATCGAAGCGGTTCCGTGCGTCGACTCGTTTCCGAACGCGTAGGACTCCCAGCGCGAAATGGGATAGGCCTCCACGATTCCGCCGCCCTTTTTTTGTATAGCTTTGAGCGCTGCGTTCAGCGCCGCACTGGCGACGCCCCGTTTGCGTTGCGTCCTCAGCACGGTAAAGCAGGTGATTCTCCATAGCTTTTGGCCATCCCCGCTCGCAACCGCTGTATTCGCCGGCAACCGGTACTTACGGCTGTTGTCGATGCGCGGCAACTCTTCGCGCGAACCGTACTGACACCAGCCCACCGGCTCTCCTCCAGCGTAAACCAAAATCCCGTGTGCGCGATCTAGCTCGACGAGCCGTTTCTTTTCTCGGCGGTTGATTCTGCTGCGTGCTGCTCTCGTTAGTCTCTGCTCGCGTGGCAGACCACAAGCCCGCTGAAAATGCATGCACCAGCAATGGTCACAACCGTTGCCCTGCGAGAAAAGTTTCGCAAAATCTTCCCAAGTCTCCTTTGACAGCTCTTTACACGTGTACGCCGCTAAATCTGCCCCGGGCATAGCGGATCTCTTTCGTCTTGACTTGCTGTCGCCCACCAGCACAGCGACCTCATCACCGAGAGAATCCTTAGCCTTTGTCTTGTGCGCCATCTCTTTACTCCGGCCGCGCCGCTTCCCGGGCGGCAATGCGCCGTTCAATGCGCGGGTCGGGCGCGATCCAAATCACCGCGACCAACGCATAGATGGCCAGCGCACCCGTCGTATTCACGAACGACACGGTGACGGCCAGCGCATAGAGCAGCAGCGAAACTTTTCCTTTGTCATCCCTGCCAAGCGCCACAGCCAAAGGCGAATCGTGCCCATGCAGCGCGATCAGGGCGCGCGCAAGCAAAAGATAGGCGAAGCCGGTAAGCAGCAGCACCGCCCCATACAGTCCCACTGGAATTCTCGCCGCATGGTTCTGCCCCATCCAGCCCGTCACGACCGGCACCAGCGACATCCAGAACAACAGGTGGAGGTTGGCCCACAGTACGCGCCCATTCACCTTGCTGCACGCCTGCAGCATGTGGTGGTGATTATTCCAGTAGATGGCCACATACACGAAGCTCAACACGTAGCTGCAGAACACCGGCAGCACCGGACGCAGCGCCCCCCAATCCGTGCCCTGCGGCACTTTCAACTCCAACACCATAATGGTGATAATGACGGCGATCACGCCGTCGCTGAAGGCTTCCAGGCGCCCCTTGTCCATGGGCTCATTCTACTTGTAATTATGCCGCCCGGATTCAGGCACTCAGCGGCGGCATAACAGCATGGGATACATGGCGGGGTATCGCGCGAGGTGGCGCGCACGTCGAAACTTCTACCTCCGCGCGCGATCCTTGCGCACGGCCTCATCAATCAGCGCATCCAGTTCGCTGCGCGAAAGCGTCACGGACTCGTCCTCTTTGTCCACGCTGTCGCAGGTGATGGGCAGCTCCGCGCCGCCGCCTGGAGGCGCTTCCACAAAATAGCGCGACCGCGCCGCCATCAGCTTGGCCACTTCCCGCCCGGAAAGCAGCTCCGGCGTGCCGGCCAGCTCCGCCGCCAGCGTGATTTTCGCGCAGTGCTCGATCGTCTCCATGCGAAAAAACGCCGTCAACAAATCCGGTCCGCAACTGACCGCGCCGTGATTCGCCAGCAACATGGCATCATAGTGCGAGACGAACGGCTCTAGCGCAGCGCTCAGTTCGGACGTCCCAGGCGTGCCATATCGCACCAGCGGGATCTGACACAATCCGATGATCACTTCCGGCAACAGCGCTTGGTCCAGCGCGCGGCCGGCAACCGCAAAGCCCGTCGCCGTGGGCGGGTGCGCGTGGCAAATGGCCTGCACGTCCGGCCGCATGCGATAAAACAGCAGGTGCATCGCCAGCTCGGAAGAGAATTTTCTCTCCCCGGAAATTTGTCGCCCGTCCAGGTCCGTAATCACCAGGTCGCCCGGCGACAGCATCCCTTTGTTCATGCACGTAGGCGTCGTAAGAATGCGATTGTCCGGCAGCCGCACGGAGACGTTACCATCGCACGCCACGATGTATCCCCGCTCGTACATCCAGCATCCCGTCGCGCAAATTTCGCGGCGGTGCTGGTCCTCACTTTTGGCGTGACCGGGTATTACCGAATGTTCAACCATGGGCGCTAGTCGCAAGCGCGTTGGCGGGTTTCCCGCGCTGCGGAGCGGAAGCATACACACTTCACTTCGCCCGCGCCAGCACGAAAATGTAAAATTTGGGTGTGCCGGGGGCCGGCACATATGTCGTCGAGGGCACGACTTCAGTCGTGCCGTAATCGCAAAAAGAAAAAGAGGAATGGGCTTCAGCCCATCCGTCCCATTTCGCTTTTTAAGCGTAGATGCCGCGCAGCTTCAGCGCATTCGCCACGCGGTCAATCGCCAGCATATACGCCGCGATGCGATTGTTCACGTGATGCGTTTCGGCATAG
>PMOV01000169.1 GCA_003161195.1 Acidobacteriota bacterium
CGGAGGAATTTCTCTGCAAGGTCGATCCCTTATTAGCAGGCGTGCGCGAAAAATTGCAGGGAGAATATGCGACCTCCGAGCAGATTGCCGGAAAGCTTTCCGCGTTCTGGGCTGAAAAACTGGGGCTTAAAACCGGGATCCCTGTGCCCGTTGGGGCTTTCGATGCGCATTGGGATGCCATAGGGGCGGGCTGTCGCACTGACGATATGGTGAACGTCATCGGCACGTCCACATGCATCATTGGCATCACGCCGTCGACGAAACTGGTGCCTGGTGTTTGTGGCGTGGTACAGGGGAGCGTACACCCGCAGCGCACCGGAATCGAAGCGGGGCTTTCCGCGGTTGGAGATATTTTTAATGCCATCGCCATCCGCGCTGGAACGGATGTCGCGACGCTGAGTCGGGGACTCGAAAGATATCGCGCGGGTCAAACCGGACTATTGCGTATGACCTGGGACAACGGAGACCGAACGGTACTGGTAAACCCTAATTTGCGGGGAATGACGTTGGGCTGGAATTTACAGAGCACCGCTCAAGACGAACTGTTCGCCGCGATCGAAGGCACGGCATTGCACACGCGAATTATTCTGGACCGCATGGCGGAACACGGTGTGCAGATCCAACGCGTGATTAATGCGGGTGGAATTCCGCAAAAGAATAATGTACTGAACCAGGTCTACGCCAATGTGCTCGGGCGGCCGGTGCTGGTGCCGAGCAAGAGCGTTACCAGTTTAGGTTCGGCGATTTTCGCGTTTCTGGCGGCCGGAGTCTTTAAAACCGTAGAGGCGGCGCAGGACAAGATTTGTCCGAGCCATGCCGTGTTTGCGCCGGAAGCGGGCGCGCAGCAGATTTACGACACGCTGCATGAGATGTATCGGGAGATTTATTTTGTTTTTGGCCAGCCGGCAAAGACGCAGCTTGGCGGGATATTGCCTACACTGATGCATCTGGCGCGGAGTCCGAACTAGAGACGCCTGACGAACCTAACGCGGGATCGAGTAACGTTCTACTTCGGACAGACTACCCTTCGACTTTGTGATAGAGACGATAAGGTTCCGCGTCAATGGCCGCGAAGGGGCGTAAAGTGATTTGCCCATTTTGGGCCTGTGCTATCCAACTCTCAGAAGATTGAGAAACGGGGAAAGCGGCAAGCAGTTGCGCACGTGGAACGACCGCCGGCAAGTTTCCTACGCCAAAAAGGGCAACCGGGCCACGGAGCAAAGCCACAAATTGAGGATTGTGCTGGTCCACGGCCTGCAACCGGAGTGGCATGGAAATTTCGTACTCGATTCGATCGCCGTTTTTCCAAGTGCGCGGCAGAGCGAAGAATTTGCCGGGGGTGATACTACCCTCAACAAGCTTGCCGTTGACAGAAATTCGCGTCTTACCATCGGTCCACTCGGGAACGCGCAGATGAGTGGTGAACCTTTCTGGGCGCGCCATGGCGAACTCGAGTTGCGCCGTGTTGGCAGCGGGATAGTTGGTTTGCTGCGTGACCGTGCACCGCGTCGGCCCTTGCGTCCAACTTGCGCGCGAGGGGAGATAAAGATTGACGTAAATGCCATCTGCGGCCAAGTAGTATGCGCTAATACCATAGTCTGCGGTTAGTTGCGGGAAGGTGCCGGAGCAACAGGGCCATTTATCGCGGTGATAGAGTTTGCGGGCGTCCGCATTGTTGTAATCGGAATAGTAGAAGCTGCTGCCATCGGGAAGGATTGGTTTCGCGCTGGCGATGGCGTTGTAGAGCACTCGCTCCATGCTGTCTCCATGGCGAGAGTCACGCGTGACGCGCAGCAGATACCGCGCGAGTTTGAACTGACCGTAGACACCACACGGAGTTTCAAAGCTGGCGTGGGTCTTTTCCAGACTCTTACCGAGCAGTCCCCTTCCTGGTTCCACGAAACCTTCGTTGGGTCCCCACCCTCCGGTGGCGAAGCTTTGTTCTTGCACCATGCGCAGACCGTTGGTTGCGGCGCGAAGATACTTCTTGTCGCCCAGAACCAGATAGGCCTGCATGGCGGAACTCAAGGTGTTGACGTGACTGTAGGCATGTTTGCCAGGCAGGACATTGTGATTTTCGGCCAGCGCGTCATAATACTCGTGATAGATAAAACGCTGCCCGAGATCGCGATAACGCAGTGCGCCGCTGCGCTGGTATGCAAGGAACAAATTCTCCGGTAACGTGTAGGTTTCGTCCCACGTATACGCGACAGATTTGTGAGGCCGGGCTTCCTGCTCCTCGCGACTGAGGGCTTTTTCTGGAAGGTGCGGCAAAACAGCATCTGTGGCCCGTCCGAGCACGTCTAGAGCGATGGGGTCGGCCGCAAGTTCATGGGCGTCGATGAGGCCACAGCAGGTTTTGTCGAAGGTGTAGCCGGGCAAGCGGTAGTCAATGTAGAACTTTCCATCCGGCGCCACGGCAGCCGCGAAACCGCGAACTAGTCGTTGCACTTTTTCCTGTGTGGGCTTGGAGCCAGTTATGGCATATGCGCGAGCTAGTCCGGACACATATTGGCCGAAGGAATGCCCGGGGATGAAACCGTGGAAATTATCTTTCTCGTTGAAGTCTGTGGCATTGTCGTACCAGCCGCCCATGTCCGGCCCGGGTGCGGGCAAGCCTTCTCGTTGGCGGAATGGTTTGAGCAGGGCATCTTCGTCGAGACTCAGGAATGTGGTTTTGTCTGAACTGGTCGTGGAAGAGGCCGTCGAGGAGTTCTACATCTGAGTATCTAAACAGAGGAAGAGGAACGGAAGGATCAGCGACGACTTTCCGGGCCCATGCGGGTAAAGAACGAGTTGCAAGCAAGCCGGCGGTCGCAGCGCCTGCGGAGCTGAGGAATTTCCTCCGGGATTTATTTTTCATAGCGCGAGCTCCTAGAGTCCAATGCGTCCAATGCGGGATAAATCCTCGCGATTCGAATCGTTTGATCCGAGTAAAAGTTTGCTCGCATGTGCATACCCGGGGAATGTCGCGTGCGTATTTGGACTTATAAACTCCACTGCAGCGCGGTATACGAACGGGCCGGAACCTCAAATTTCGTGCGTTCGCCAGACGTCACAGGTTTGCTCAGTTCTTGCGGCACAACCCGCTTTGGTGCATCGAAGCCGTTCGTCGCCTTCAAATCATTGCCCGTTAAGACCGTCGAGGTAATGACGCGCGCCGGCGCCGCGTCTTCCCACACCAACTCCACTTCGTGTGCATCTGCAAGGTCCCGATTCAGAATGAACAAGCACACCTTTCCATCTTCTTTCGAGAGCGTGCCCGTCACATCGAGGTACGGCACCTTCCCCATTCCCGTAATTTCATAGGACGGCGAATCCGTTAGTACATTCAGCACCTCGCCGCGCGCCATCTGCAATCCCCAGCTGTAAGGGTAATAAATCGTCTGTCGATACAGCCCATTCGCGCTAGTCATGATTGGCGCGATCACGTTCACCAATTGCGCCAGACACGCCAGCTTTACGCGATCTGCGTTTCGCAGCAGTGTGTTAATGATCCCGCCTACCAGCAGCGCGTCTTCCAGGTTGTACACCTCTTCTAAGAGCGGCGGCGCTTCTTTCTCGCGCCCGTTCATGTCGTCCCCGTTCCGCTTCCGGTACCACACATTCCACTCGTCAAACGAAAGCCACAATTGCTTCGGCGAGCGCATGCGGCCGCGTACGTAATCGCAAACTGCCCCGGTCTCCGCGATTTGCCGGTCCATGGTCAGATTCATGGCCAGGAATTTCCCGCTGTCTCTTCCCGTCTCTGCCGGGGTATTTCCGATGTAGCGATGTAATGAGAGCGCATCGACGTACTCGTAGCACTGTTCCAGCACTTCGCGGTCCCATTCAAGGTATGTCGGCATCAATGGTCCGCTCGAACCACACGCCACGAGTGTCAACGACGGATCCACATACCGCATCTGCCGCGCGGCATCCTGCGCCTTCAATCCGTACTGTGTCGCGGTCATATGCCCGATTTGCCACGGGCCGTCCATCTCGTTTCCCAAACACCAGTTTTTGACCTTATACGGCTCGGCGATCCCATTCTTCCGCCGCAGTTCACTCCACTGCGTGCCCTTCTCCACGTTACAATATTCCACTAACGCTGCCGCTTGTTCGGAACTTCCGGTGCCGAGATTCAATCCCATCAGCGGCAGAGTGCCGACTATTTTGCACCACGCCATAAACTCGTCGGTCCCGAACTGATTGCTGTCGAGCGAGTTCCAAGCCTTATCTAGAACCTTGGGCCGCCCTTGCTTCGGCCCCACTCCGTCCAGCCAGTTGTATCCCGAAACAAAGTTTCCTCCTGGATAGCGAACGATCGGTACGCCGAGCGCCCGGACCTCTTCGAGCACGTCTTTGCGAAATCCGTTGGCATCAGCAAGCTTCGAGCCGGGATCGTATATTCCTTGGTATATCGCGCGCCCAAGATGCTCAAGAAATGAGCCGAAGAGGTTCCTGTCGATCGGCGCGATGGTGCGTTTGGTATCCACATAGACTCGCGCCGCCATCGCCGGGCTCGCCTTAGTGCTTTGCGCCGGCAGCCATCTCCCCGGCGCCAGCTCTGCCGAAATGCCCGCTCCAACCGCCATCGACTGTTGCAGGAAGCGCCGTCGCAAGATCGCAGCCATGAGCACCCACCCTTGGAGCGTGGTTTGATTTGGAACCGAATCGGCAGGAAGAATAGCACAATCACCGACCCAAAAGAGGCTATTTTGAGCAAACGCTTACTAGCCTCTTCTCGTTCGGATTTCTCATCCTAAAGTCTTTTGCAATTGACAGCAGGGCTTCCCCTGCATTAGCGTGACCTCCGTCAGCAATCGTTCTCTCCAGTTCTGAATCCACGAGCCGCTCATGCGCCAGTTCCCGTTTATTGTCCTGTGCCTCGTTCTCGGCGGCTTCTGCAGGTCCGGTCGGACCGGTGAGCCCACGACGGCTGCCCCGTTTCGCCCCGCTCTTTCACCGCCGCAAAATGGTGACGACCCCGATCTTCTCGCTCGTACGCCTCCCATGGGTTGGAATAGCTGGGATTCCTACGGCACAACCATTAACGAGGCCGACTTCAGAACCAATGCCCAATGGTTCGCCAGACATCTTAAACGGTTCGGCTGGCAGTATGTAGTAATCGACGCTGAGTGGTTCGTCGCCAACCCTACACCGGCTGGCAGCTCCAAAGACTCCAAATTCATCCTCGATGCTTTCGGTCGTCACACGCCTGCCCCGCAACGCTTCCCGTCGAGCGCCAATAACGCCGGCTTTGGACCTCTTGCAGCTTATATTCATTCCCTCGGTCTGAAATTTGGAATTCACATCCTGCGCGGGGTTCCCAAGCTTGCGGTCGCGAATCATCTTCCCATCGAAGGCTCATCCTTGACCGCAGACGAAGCTGCGGATACGTCCGACCTCTGCCCTTGGAATCCAGACAACTACGGCACCAATGCCAGCCATCCCGCCGCCCAAGCCTATTACGACTCGATCGCCCGGTTGTACGCCAGTTGGGACGTTGACCTTATCAAGGTGGATTGCATCAGCAGTCGGCCCTACAAAGGCGACGACATCCGTATGCTGCGCGTGGCGCTCAACAAGACGGGTCGCCCCATCGTTCTCAGCCTTTCGCCAGGCGCCGCGCCCCTCGAGAAAGCCGACGAAATGCGCAGATACGCCGAGATGTGGCGCATTTCGGACGATGTGTGGGATCTCTGGCATAGCGACGTAGCCTATCCGCAAGGCATCGGGGACCAGTTCCCTCGCGTCGCTAAATGGGCCGCTATGGCTCAAACCGGTCATTGGCCAGACGCCGACATGCTGCCGATCGGCTATCTCGGGCCGGCACCTGGTTGGGGTCAAGCCCGTCAATCACGCCTCACACATGACGAACAACGCACTCTAATGACGCTTTGGTGCGTCGCGCGTTCGCCGCTAATGATCGGCGCAAATCTAACCATGAGCGATACCTGGACGACTGTTCTGCTGACCAACCCCGAAGTGCTCGCAGTTGACCAGCACTCGACGGACAATCGCCCTGTGCTCGCCACAGACGAAACCGTCGTATGGACGGCGCGTCCTGAGGGCAGCAGTGAATATTATCTGGCAATATTGAATCTAGAAAACATTCCACAAGAAGTACGCTACGAGTGGACGGAATTGGGCCTACCGAAAGCAAGTTATTCTTGGCGCGACCTCTGGGAGCACAAAACATCCGCCGCTGCCTCTTCACTTTCACTGACCCTGCCGCCCCACGGCGCTGCGCTTTTGCGTACCCAGATCAACTAGACACTGCCAAACCTTAGAAAAATTATTGACAGCCAAAGTAGCCCAAATGTCCCTGGTCGCGGGTTGCTCTTCTTGCGAAAGCATGAGATCTCCGCCACTTTGAGAACGGTTGGCGGAAGGTAAACCGAGAGCCATGTCCTAGATTCCAATCGTTTGGATTGTTTGTCTACGATTTCTGTCGGAGAGGGAGTTAGAGAATTGCATGAACAACTTGGGCGGCAGCGACTCTCTGCGCCGGAAGGCGTAGGGCGGCTATGCCGAACAAAGCGGGGGTCACTACTGCCCAAGCGCGGCGATTTTTGCACACCACCCCCGGCTAAGTATTTGAATACATTGGGGCTTGGAGGTCATTGCGAACGAGTCTCCAGTGAAAACCAAGGTGAAACTGGTTCGCACGATTCTTGGTTCTGGCGTTCACTCGGTCCTTGTAGCCGCGAAAAAAAACGGACAGCGCTTCGCCCCATGTTTCCATGTTTCTGCTCGAAACAGGCCCACACTTGCCGTGCCCGAAATTGGCAGCGGGCTGATCCACCCCTTAATCCGTAGCGATCCCTTGGGACCATTTCTGGTACAGCGCGTCCGTGCTTTTGTAGGCAAACTGCTTTCTGCTGACAACATTAGAAACCAAAGGAAGCGAAGGGTCTTATAGAGATGGCTCTTTTGCATAGTGAGCACGGGCTCTGCAACAAGGGATCGTCAGTTCAAATCAAGCCTCTGCGACCAAAATTTTCTTCTCTTCCCATAACTTCGACAAACGCTGCAACCATCCGAATTTGTATCGCAGGGATGCTCGAGAAGGTCGCGTCTAGAGAGTCGACCTAGATGTCTCGATGGGACTGGCACGTCGATCGTTTCGGGGTTGCGACTAATTCGTCTAGAAAAGATGCCAAGCGCGGAGATAACTTCCTGCAAGCCAACTTATGGGTACTGATTCTCCAAATGGCGTGGACCAGTTCCTGAACAACCAGTAACTTCCGAGTAGACGGTTATTCGCCGTGAAGCTGCAAAGTATCTGAGGTAGCCGATAGATGAAACCGCTCATTGCGCATTGGCGAGTTGTCACTTACCGACCATCACGATTGACGTAGAAGACTAGGATTCCAGCAGCGCCCGTAACTTGTGAGCGTATCTACGGCTCGACGTGACCACCGCTCCTCCAGCCAATACGATGTCGTAAACCCCATCAAACATTGGACGAATCTCGCTAATGCAGGCACCATTCACAATGGCCGACTTCCGCACGCGGATGAAGTGGTGTGGCGCGAGCTTCCCTTCGAGGTGCGCCATGGTTTCCCGCAACAGGTAACGATCGCTGGCGGTGTGTATGCAGGCGTAGTTTCCCGTGGCTTCGATCCACANNTTCGAGACCTCGATTTGCTTCCCTGCGCTGTTCGAGGACCTGGCGTGCGTGAACCAGGGCCTTGGCAAATCGCTCCTTATCATACGGTTTCATGAGATAGTCGACTGCGTGCACTTCGAATGCGCGAATGGCATGCACATCGTAAGCCGTGACAAAGATATATATGGGAGCGGGGCCGTTCACTGGTTCCACATTCTCGATGACTCCAAAACCATCCAGATCAGGCATCTGTACATCGAGAAAAACGATGTCGGGATGAAGTTCATTGATCTGCTCCACAGCGTTTATTCCGTTCGTCGCCTCACCTACAAGTTCAATGCCGTCGTGTTCGGCCAGATAGCGACGGATACCGCGCCGGGCGATCGGTTCGTCATCGACGATGAGGAC
>PMOV01000376.1 GCA_003161195.1 Acidobacteriota bacterium
GGTGCCCTTGGCATCGGTTTAGGGCTTGCCTACACACCCAAGGTGCCACGTGGACAGGTACTCGAATTATTCGAGCTCGCGGCTCAGCGACACGTACCGGTCTATGTCCACGTCCGCAGCGGAGGGCCCGTTGAGCCTGGCGGTATCGCTGCTTTACAGGAGGTGCTCGCGGACGTACTGCTTAGCGGTGCGCAACTCCATGTTGCGCATATAACAACCACTGGGCGCCAGGAGACCAGTACGGTGCTCAAGATGATCGAGGAGGCTCGCAACAGGGGCTTTGACGTCACCACGGAAGCCTACCCTTATAGCGCGGCTGCGACCGACATCGCATCAGAGGCACTTGCCGATGGCTGGCAAGCGCGTGCTGGCATCGATTACGGCGACCTGCAATGGGCGGCAACCGGAGAACGGCTGACTGCGGATACTTTCGCGCGCTACCGCAAGCAGGGTGGCATTGTCGTAATGCACATGATACCCGAAGAAATGGCACGGCTCGCCGTGGCTGATCCCACAGTGATGATTGCCAGCGACGGCATTATTGAGAATGGCAAAGGACACCCGCGCGCCGCTGGTACCTACGCCCGCGTGTTAGGCCAATACGTTCGAGAACAGCAGGCACTATCTTTGATGGAGGCCTTGCGAAAAATGAGCCTCCTGCCTGCGCAACTGCTGGCCATTCACTCCAAGGGCCGCTTGCAAGTGGGTTCCGACGCCGACATTGCCGTGTTCGATCCGAAGCGCGTGATCGACCGCGCGACGTATGATAATCCCGCTCAATATTCCGAAGGAATTCAATACGTTCTGGTGGGCGGCGTCTTTGTCGTGCGAGATGGCAAGCTCGTAGACGGAGTGGCTCCAGGACGCGGAATCCGCCGATGAATAACGACCGTTTCATCTCGTTCACGTAACGGTTAGTGCCCAAGTTGACGGGAAACGGCCTAGTCGCGGATATGGCCTTGCACTGAGTGCCGATTAGTGCCGATAATGTCCGACATCAGGCATGAGCCTTGCCTACGGCAAACTTACCAGAACCGGACTTCTTGCTCGCGTGGGCTGGGGCATATCAGCGAGTCGGCCGTTATACGTCAGTTGGAATCAAACGGATGTCTTGTGGCCCCCGCCATGGGCACTCCTCGGAACGCGGGTGGACTGGTGGGCCGCCCCCGAGCGCTTTAACCAAATTAAATAGTCGAGGTCTGCCAGCGGCAAGTTCTCCTGTATCGCAACCGCTTCGAGCAGCGCGAGCGACTCCGCGTCACTAATCTTACGTCCAACCTTCTCCGAGACAAAGCGCCGGATGTGGACATCTGGTTTGGCAGTCTGGACCCCGAATAGCATCCGCAGGTACTGAAAGCCTGCCAGAGCAAATCCGCGAACTCCAGTGCTCCACGCATCATTGGGCGTGGCTGATCGAGCCCAGGCACCAAGTCGCGCCATTTCGCTGTCAGGCCCGGACAGTCCGCCAATCGTGGCAGGAAACGCGTGGAGCACGCGTAACAAATATTCGGTGACTCCGAGCACAACGCCTGCGCGTCGCTCGTCTCGATAGTCCAATTCCAACTCGCTGAATGCCAGCGGAGTCGGGTAGCCCATTATCAGGCCCCGAAGGTCCGCGAGTTGTTGGATATTTGAGCGGTTAGCCGCAAACCGCTTAACACGCGGCAAGCAGAATTTCTCGTAACGCCTGTTGAGAGATAAGACGCAGTCCAGAACATTAAGCGGCGCATTCTGCCAGCCCGTAAACGCAGGCCCTGCTCCCCTTTGCTTTTCGAGAGCCCGAATCGCGGCTGTCTATAGTGGTCCCCAGAATTCAGACCAGGCGATAAGTTAGAATTTGGCGGAGTCGGAAGCGCAAGGAGAGGCGATGACGACAACGCGAAAGCAGTACAGCCCGAAGTTCAAGGCCAAGGTGGCGGTGGAGGCGATCCGCGGGGAGCGGACGCTGAGCCAGTTGGCTTCGCAGTTTCACGTACACCCGGTGCAAATCGGCCAGTGGCGCAAGACGGCGCTGGAGCAGTTGGCGGATCTGTTCTTAGATGGTCGCAAGAGCAAGCCCTCCGGTGCGGAGGTGGAAAAGGACGCGCTGTATGAGGAGATCGGCAGACTGAAGGTAGAGCTGGACTGGCTAAAAAAAAAGGTCGGCCTTCTCGACTGAGCAAGCGCGGCGACTGGTGGAGCTGGAACATCCGGAAATCAGTGTGCGGCGCCAGTGCGATCTGCTGGGCGTCAACCGGTCGGGGCTGTACTACCAGCCAAGGGGGGAAAGCGAAGAGAATCTGAGGTTGATGCGGTTGATGGATGAAGAGTACACGCGGCATCCGTTTTTTGGGAGCCGGCGCATGGCCGCTTGGCTGTGCAGCCAAGGGTATGAGGTAAACCGGAAGCGAGTCAGCCGGCTGATGGATGTGATGGGGCTTGAGGCCCTTTATCCAAAGCCGAAGCTGAGCCAGCGTGGCGAAGGGCACAAGATTTACCCCTACCTGCTGAAGGGCGTCGAAGTGACGCGCGTCAACCAGGTGTGGAGCACAGACATCACCTACGTCCGGATGGCGAGCGGGTTTGTGTACTTGGCGGCGGTCCTGGATTGGTATAGCCGGTTCGTGTTGAGCTGGTCGCTGTCGGTGACGATGGAGGCGGACTTTTGCATTGAGGCGTTGAAGCGGGCGCTCCGCCGGGGACGCCCGGAAATCTTCAATAGCGACCAAGGCTCGCAGTTCACTAGCGAGAAGTTCACCGGCGAGTTGAAGGCGCGGGGGATCACGATCAGTATGGATGGGCGTGGGCGCTGTTTCGACAACATCTTCATTGAACGCCTGTGGCGCTCGTTGAAGTACGAAGAGATTTACCTGCACGACTACAACTTTGTGCCCGAGGCGCGAACAGGCATCGGAAACTGGCTCCGTTACTACAACCAAGAGCGGCCCCATCAGAGCTTGGGCTACCGGACGCCGACGCAGCTGTACCGGGGATGAGGACTCGGAATCAATAAGGAAGGAGGCATTGCTGAACTTGGGGGCGCTGCCCCCAAGCCCCCGAGGTTTAACGCTTTCGGGCCAGAATGTTTGGATTACAATGAATGCACTTGAGCGGAAGATAGGGCAACGCAGAGGTGCGACCCGAGCGCCGACTCAAGCGCCGGAATGGCGGGGGCGGCTTCGGCTGCCCCATAAAAATCAGACCCGCCAGTCTATAACTTATTGACCCCGAATTTTGGTCTTGACAATGGGGTCCACTTTAT
>PMOV01000124.1 GCA_003161195.1 Acidobacteriota bacterium
TGCAAGGAGGAAACCATTAACACAGGGATAATCTTCTCCGCGACGATGGCTTTGCGCACGCCGGGAATCAGGTCGTGAATGGGAATGGTGCCTTCACGGAAGAATTCCTCCATCATTTCGTCGTCGCCTTCGGCGACCATTTCGACGATCTTTTCGTGGGCTTCCTTGGCTTCATCGATGAGCGCGTCGGGAATTTCCTCGATCTTGGGTTTGCCGTCGCCATCGGCGGTGTAGAAGTGCGCTTTCATGGAGACCAAATCGATGACGCCGCGGAAGCCGCGTTCGGAGCCGATGGGCAGCTGGAGCGCCACGACAGTTCGGCCAAATACGCTGGTTAACGATTCCATCGCGCGGTCAAAGTCGGCGAGTTCGCGGTCCATCCAGGTGAGCACGAAGGCGCGCGGAATATCGTATTCGCAGCAATAATCCCAGACTTTTTCGGTGGTGACCTGCGCGCCGACGTGCGCGTCCACGGTGATGAGCGCGGCATCGGCGGCGATGAGCGAGGCTTTGCTTTCGGTGATGAAGGTGGAATAACCGGGAAGGTCGAGAAAATTTATTTTGACCTTGTTATCGGGAACTGGGCCGCAGAGGGTGCAAGGCCACTCGGCGTAGGCGAGCCCGGTTTGGATGGATATTTTGCGCGCGATTTCTTCTTCATCCCAATCGGTGGTGGTGGTGCCTTCGGTGACTTTGCCCCAACGTGGGGTCATGCCCGCGGTGTACAGCAACGACGACACCAGTTGCGTCTTCCCAGTGCCGCCGTGGCCGACAATGCCCACGTTGCGAAGGTTCCTGGTGAGATAGGTTTTCATGGAAAGCTCTCCTTTCGCTTGCGGGCTGCGCGGCGAGGGTCTGCGTGGCGAAAGCGTCGCGCAAGACGGCGACCAGCGAGCCTGGCAATGCGATGTTGGGGGAGAACGTGTCCTGTTGTACCTGGGTCCGGCGGGTGCCGGGCGAAGGACGAGCAAAACCCTGAGCGCTCTCCGACGTTTGTGCGGTCCGAGAAGAGGGCCGACGAGGCGGATGCTAGCACAGGGAGGGAGCGAGGGCAAACAGTGCGAGGGGAATTTTGGGGGCCACGGCCATGATCGGGGTGGGTGGGGCCCCCCNNTTTTCCCGTTAGAAGTTGGTAACTACCGCGGGATGCGGTAGTTACGGCGTCGAGGTGAGAGTGACGCCGATGCAGGCGGTAAGAACGCCTGAGAGGGTTTGCGAATACGGCGCAAAGCCGCACCTTGCAATGGCTGAAACGAAAGCCCCCCGACTACAGACTAGCGCGAATGTAGTTGAATTGTCAAGTGCTAATTTAAAGTACTAGTGGTACTGCCTGGGTCGAAAGGATGGAGGACGCGCAGGAGATCCGTGGCGGAGAGGGCGAAACCGATGTTGTCGACGTTTTTCTTGACAAGTTTTTGCGTGTTGATGCCGATGACTTCGCCGCGGGCGTTGACGAGTGGGCCGCCGCTGTTGCCGGGGTTGATGGGGGTGTCGGTCTGGATCCAGGTGCCGGGGCCGGCGCTGGGAAATTTGCCGACGGCGCTGACGATGCCCCTGGTGACGCTGAAGAGCATGGCATCGCCGGGGTTACCGATGGCGAAGACGCTTTCGCCCTGTTGGACGAGGGAAGAGTCGGTGAGGGTGAGGCAGGGGAATTTGGCGCCGGTGACTTTTAGCAAGGCGATGTCCAGTTCGGGGTCGAGGTAGACGACTTTGGCTTCCAGTTCGACACCGCCGGGGAGGACGGCGAGCAAGCTTTCTTCGTCGCGGGCAACGTGGGCGTTGGTGGCGATTACGCCGGTTTCGGTGACGAAGAAGCCGGAGCCGGTTTTGTTGAGGCCTTTGAGATAGACGACGGCGGGTTTGGTGCGGCGGACGAGGTCTTCGAGGGAGAGCGATCCGACTGGCGACGCACTGGTTGCGGTGGAGGGGATTGCGGTGGAGTTCGTTGCGCTGGCGTTGGGAATACGGGTGACGCCCGCGGCCGCGGAATCCGGCAAGCGCGGCGCGGCAGCAATGGATGCTTGCGCGGCGGAGTTTGCGGGCGGGGGCACGCGTTCGGCAATGGAGCCATCGAAAATGCCGGCGACGGGGTCGAGATTGACGTGGAAATGGTCGGTCTTGAAGAGAAAGTAGTCGCCGTGATTTTTGCCGTTGAGGGCGATCCAGTTCATGGGGCCTTCGGTGATGGACATTTCGCGGGAGGCGTAGCCGGTGAGGCTGATGCGGATGGTCATGGGGTGTTCGAGGCGGGCGCCGAAGGCGGTGTGCGGGCGATGAAAGTAGCCCCCTGGATAGTCTTTTTCAAAGGGCGTGACGCCTTGGGCGATGCCATCGATGGAGACGGCGGCGCCGGGCGGGTTGCTGGTGATGCGGAGTTTTTCCGCGGCGGCGGGAACGGCGCACAGGGCGGCGAGCAGAGCTATCGGGAGCAATGCAGTGGCAAGGCGAGAGGCGAAGGGCATGGGCACCTCACGGCGGTCAGGATGGGACCCAGCGAGACTTTACCATATGCGCATATAGCTTGGCTATTATGCGAAGCTTCGCCTGCGGAGTGGTTGGGTAATGCTTTTCCGCCGAAATCGAAGTGCTGGCAGCGAAGTTGTTTTAAATAAAAAAGAAGTGGCGAGGGGCGAGTGATAGCGAGTGATGTTTAGTTGGCTTGGCGTTGTTCGGTTGGCTCAGCACTGTGTGAGGACGGGGGTGAAACCGGCGCAGGTGAGGACGGGGAGGCGGGGATATTTGGGGAAGGCGGGATCGGTGAAACCGAGTTGGCAAAGGTAGAAGACGGAATCGTGGGCGGAGGTGATTTTGCGGGAGTGGGCGCAGGATTGGCAGAGGCCGACGTTGGCAGATTGTTCTTGTTCCTGGCGTTTGGTGATGGGCATTATTCGATTTCGGCCCTAAATCGAGTCGCTGTCGGCGGAATCGTTTGTGGTTGAAAGAAGCGTTCCTTCGGTCGCAGACCTCAGGGTAAACAAGGGGCGAGCGCTGAGTGGCGAGTCGTTCGCGGTGCGCCTGGGAGCGGCCGATGGCTCGGCGATGGAGGCGGAGGGCGGCGACGGCGGTTTGGCGAAGACGGCGGGGTCGAGTTGCGGGTTCAGCTCGATTTTTTCTATGGTGATGTTTTGCCGGGCGTTGACGCCTGGCGAGCTGGAATCGATCTCGAAGGCGAATTTAACGCCGCCCACGTCGCGATAATCGCTGAAGACGGTTTCGATGGGGACTTGCTGATTATCGATCTGCCGCTGGCCTTCCCACTTGACGAGCAGGTAGGTGGACGCGTCGAAGATATAGGTGCGGACGTCGCCGGCTTTGCTGGTGAGCTTCAGTTTGACGACGGGCTTGCCATCGACTTCCTCTTTGCCGGCGAGCTCGACTTTGTTGCCTTTGGACTGGTAGTCGAGGAGCGGGCCGTCGAAATCGGCCTCGTCGGTGATCGTGCGGAGGTCGGTGTCGTCCATGGGATGGACGCTTTTATCGGGAGAGAAGGGGTTGATGATCCAGCCGGCGGATTTACCGTCGTAGACGCGGACGAGAGTCTGGCCGGCGACGGTGATTTCCATGTGCATTTTCAGGGGGCGCTGAAACTGAACGATGAAGGGGCCTTCGGCGCCGGGACCGAAGGAGATTTTGCCGGTGACGCGCTGCGATTGGATGGCTTTTAATTTGTCGGGGCCACCGCGGGCGGCGAGGACTTTGGCGACGAGATCTTCGGCGGATTGAGCGCGGGAGCAGGAAGCTAGAGCGGCCGCTAGAAGCAGATAGCAAAGGGCGGCGGCGAAAGCTTGGGCGAGGCGTTGCGAGGGTTTCGGGAGCGTCATGATGGCCGAAACCCATGGTAGAAGCTGGGGTGGCGGGCGTCAATTTGGTTTGTGCTGGCGCTCCGTTCCGGGTTGTTCGATGCGGCGCCGCGGCGTATGCTGCGTGCGGTGGGCAGCTCGGCGGAAGAAAATCATGGAGGATGCGATGAGGCGGAAAACATTTGGCATGTGCGTGATGACGGCGGCTTTGCTGACGGCGGGAGCCGTGGGCGGCAAAGCGCAGACGGCGCCGGCAGAGCCGGTGGCCAATCCGGTGAGCAGCACGGTGAAGACGCAGATGGCGCGCTACGGCAAGAACATGGTGGCGGGGGCGGAATCCATGCCGGCGGAGAAGTATGGATTCAAGCCGACGCCGGAGATGATGTCTTTCGGGCACTTGATCGTGCACATCACGCAATCGAACAATACGCTGTGCGCGAAGCTGGCGGGCGTGGCGGTGCCGGAGGTGAAGCTGGACGAGGCGGATGGGAAAGATAAGCTGGTGGCGGCGCTGAAGGCGTCGTTTGATTATTGCTCGACGTCGCTGGCGAACCTGGATGATGGGAAGCTGGGGGAGCCGATGCAGATTTTTGGCGACCGCTTGCTGCCACGGGCGGTGGCGTGGATTGCGCTGAGCGATGGGTGGAACGATCATTACAGTGCGGAGGCGATTTATTTGCGGTTGAGCGGGATTTTGCCGCCATCGGCGCAGCCAAAGAAATAAAAGAGCGAGGTAGGCGAACGGATCGAGATGATAGCGACTTGAGGGTGCACAGGCAGGAGTGCAGGTGCTACTGAAGGCGAACGCCGCGACGGAGTAGACTTTGGTCGCGGCGTTGTTTATTTGCGCCCGAAAAGCGCAGGGCGAAACATCCAAGTAAATGCGGCGAATGGGTTACAGTGCGGGCAGCAGGGGCGCAGCATGCTGCGCCCCTGGAAAGGCAGATGCTACTTAGACCTGGAGGACGTCGCCTTCGCGGGCCACTACTTCGTAGAGGACGGGGTTAACAAAGAAGCCCAGGAGAAGGCGGCTCAGGAGGCCGGCCACTACGACGATGGCGAAGGGCTTTTGCGTGTCCGAGCCTACGCCGGTGGAAATGGCGGCGGGGAGAAGGCCGAGGCAGGCGACCAGGGCGGTCATCATGATGGGGCGGAGGCGGAGGAGCGAGGCTTCACGGGTGGCTTCGCGGACGGATTTGCCCTCCAGGCGAAGTTTGTTGATGTAGCTGACGAGGATGACGGCGGTTTCCACGGAGACACCGAGCAGGGCGAGCAGACCGAGGATGCTGGAAACGCTGAAGGGCGTGTGCGTGAGTTTGAGGGCAATGAGCGCGCCGACGGGTTCGGTGAGCACTACGCCCAGCGCGATGGTGATGGGGAATTTGAAATTGCCGTAGAGCGCGAAGAGAATCAGGAAAATCAGCATCAGCGCTAGAGGACCGATGACCGCGAACTGCGCTTTGGCTTCGAGCAGTTCGCTATATTCGCCACCCCAATTGAGCGTGTAGCCCGGGGGCAGGGAAACTTTTTGTTTGATAGCGCGCTGACCATCATTGATGACACCTTCCAGGTTGCGCCCCACGATGGAAAACTGAATGCCGATGTAGCGGGAATTATCCTCGCGATAAATGAAGGAGGCGCCGCTGGCTTCGCGTATGGTGGCGAGCTCGGAAAGCGGAATGGCCTGACCGGTGGGAGAAGGGACGAGAAGGTCGCCGATATCGTGCGCGGTGGAGCGATATTGCGGCTCCATGCGGACGATCAAATCGAACAATTTTTCGCCCTGGATGACTTGCGTAGCGGCTTGGCCGCCGACGGCGGCTTGAATCACGGCTTCCACGTCGGCGACATTGATGCCGTAGCGGGCGATTTTGGCACGATCGGCTTCGATGAGGAGATTGGGCTGGCCCAGTTCGCGGACGACGGTGAGTTCGGTGAAGCCGGGGGTTTTGTCCAGGACTTGTTTGATTTCGACGGCCTTTTTTTCCAGTACGTCGAGGTCGGGGCCGAAGATTTTCACGGCGAGTGAACTTTTGAGGCCGGTGAGGGCTTCGTCCACGGCGTCTTCGGCGGGTTGGGTGAAATTAAAAATTACACCGGGATAGGTGTCGAACTTCTTCTCGAGGTCTTGGGCGAGCTGTTCCTTGTTGTGGATGGAGGATTTTTTCCAGGCGGCGTCGCCGTAGGGACGGAGGCCCACGTAAAATTCGCAGTTGAAAAAGCCGGTGGGGTCGGTGCCATCGTCGGTGCGGCCGAGTTCGGAAGCGACGGTGGTGACTTGCGGATATTGCATGAGGAGGTCGCGAATTTTCGGGGCGAACTTGGCGGACTCTTCGAAAGAAATCGTGTAGGGCATAGTGGCGCGGACCCAGAGGGCGCCTTCGTCAAGGTGAGGAAGAAATTCGCCGCCGATGAGCGGAATGAGTAGCAGGGTGGCCGCGAAAATGGCGGTGCTGACGAGCAGCGTGGTGCGCGGACGCTGCAAACACCACTCGAGACGCTTGCCGTAGGAGTCGCGGACCCAATCGAAAATTTTGTTGGGTTTATCGGTGACGCCATTTTTGAACCANNAGTTTTCCGGAAGCGCCGGTGAGGGCGTAGATGGGGAGATAGCCAGCGATGATGACGGCGACGGAATAAAAAATGGGACGATCGACATCGCGGGCGGCCAGCAGGATGACTTCGCGGAGATTGTAGGACTGGCCGTGGCGCAGGCCGAGTTCGCGGTAGATATTTTCCACCATGACGATGGTGCCGTCGATCAAGATGCCGAAGTCGATGGCGCCGATGGAGAGGAGGTTGGCGGCTTCGCCGGTGGCGTGGAGGAAGATGAAGGCGAAGAGAAGGGCCAGGGGGATGGTGAGAGCGGTGATTAACGCGGCGCGCAGGCTGACGAGGAAAAAGATTAGGACTACCAGGACGAGGGCCATGCCACGAATGAGGTTCCACTCGACGGTGTCAGTGGTGACGCGGACGAGGTCGCTGCGGTCGTAGTAGGGATGGACTTTTACGTCTGGGGGAAGAATGCCGCTGTTGAGTTCGTCAGTTTTTTTCTCGACGCCGCGCAGGACGGTTTGCGCTTGTTCGCCGGTGCGCATCAAGATAACGCCTTCGACGGCGTCGTCGTTCTTTTCGTAGCCGAAGATGCCGAGGCGGGGGGCGTGGCCGATTTCCACGCGGCCAACGTCCTTAAGGCGCACGGGGACGCCATTGGCGCTGCCGACCACGACTTCGCCGATATCGTCGACGCTGGTGAGCAATCCGATGCCGCGCACGTAATAAAATTGGCCGCCTTGCGTGTAGAAACCGCCGCCGGTATTGGAATTGTTGGCGGAAAGTGCGGCGATGACGGCGACCACGGAGAGATGAAAATTGTTGAGCTTCACCGGATCGAGGAGGACGTGGTACTCCATCGTCGGGCCGCCGAAGCCTGAATCGTCGGCGACGCCCGGGACGCTGCGATAGGCGCGCTCGAGAACCCAGGCTTCGATGGTGTGCAATTCCTGCGGGCTGCGGTCCGGGCTATCGATGACGTAGCGGTAGACGAGTCCGCTGGGACTGAAGAGCGGGGCCATGCTGGGGGTTACGCCGCTCGGCAGCGAAGCGTCGGAGATGCGCTGAAAAATTTGTTGGCGTGCGAAATAGGGATCGGTGTTGTCTTCGAAGGTGAGGATGACGTCGGAGAGGCCGTAGAGGGAGATGGAACGCATGACGCGCAGCTTGGGCGTACCGTTCATGGCGAGTTCGAGCGGCAGGGTGGTGAGGCGCTCCACTTCTTCGGCGGCGTGGCCGGGCCACTGGGTGATGAGTTCGACGATGGGCGGGGAGAGGTCCGGGTAGGCGTCTACGGGCATGCGCTGGAAGGACATGGCACCGGCGATGATCACCAGGACGGTGAAGAGCAGGACCACGAAGCGCTGCTTGAGCGCGAACTGGACGATGCGATGGATCACGAAGTTTGGCTCGTAGACATGGGCACGTTTCTTTTGCGTCGCTGGTGGTTAGTGCTAGTGCTCCAGGGAATTTTTGAATTGCAGGAAGAGGCTGCCGTCGCCTACGACCTTGTCGCCGGCTTGCAAGCCATTTTCGATGCGCGTGCGGCCGTCGCTGCTGGCGCCGATTTTCACGATGCGGCGGGCGAATTTGTTGCTGTCGACCTGCAGATAGACGAAAGGGACATTTTCGGAATCGTGCAGGACGGAAGCGTCGGGAACGCTGAGGGCGTCGCTCACGGCTCCCGCTTGCACTACGGCGGTAACGTACATGTCCTTCTTGAGCTTGCTGCCAGGATTGGCGGCCACGATGCGAGCTTGCAGCGTGCGGGTGGTGGGATCGAGCGCAGGGGCGAGATAAGAAATTTTACCGTGAAATTTGTCCGGGTAACTGTCGGTGTCGATTTCCACTGGGTCGCCAACATGGACGTAGGCGAGATCGCTCTGATAGACGTTGACCAGCACCCAGACGTTGCTCATATCGGAGATGGTGAAACACTGCGTGGCGCCGGCCTGCAGCAACTGGCCGGGGCCAACGAGGCGTTCTACGATTTCGCCGGCCACGGGAGCGAGCACCGGGACTTCGGAAGTGGCCTTGGTGTCCGCAAATTTTTCGGGATCCTTAATGCCTAGGACGCGGAGGGCGTCTTCGCTGGATTGCAAATCGGCCAGGGCGGCGGCGCGGTCGGATTCCGCCTGCTGCAGGTCGCGCTCGGCGATGGCTTTGTGCTCGAACAAATCCTTGGAGCGGTCGTAGTTTTTGTCAGCGAGGAGATAAACACTTTTGGATTTGAGATACGTGGAGCGGGCGGCGGAATAATCGGGGCTGCTGACGATCAAGAGCGGTTGATTAAGATGTACGACCTGGCCGGGATCGGCGAGAATTTTTTCGACGGGGCCGCCGATGGCGGAAAAAACCGGCGTGGTGGCGAAGGCGTTGTAGGCCACGGCGCCGGTAAGGCGGAGGACGCGCGGGAGGCGGGATTTTTCGACCAGCACGACCTGCACGTGGGCCATTTGTTCCTGCGGCACGGTGAAGAGCGAGGCAGTGTCGCTCTTGCTGTCGTTGGTGGAGAACGAGGTCATCTGGGATTCCGATTCGCCGGGAGCGCCGGAGCCGCAGCCGGCCAATGGCAGGCAAGACGCAACGATTATGGCGAGAGCGAGAAATGCGGGCGCCGCTAGTTGATTTGCTCGCGGATGCAACGAGTGTCGAGTACGCGAAAATTTCATGGCAAGACCCTCGTCCCCACGGCTTGGCGCATCTGTTCGACCGCGGTCATGTAACTGGCCAACGCCTGGCGATAGGCCAATTGGTTGGCGCGATAGGTGCGTTCGGAATCCAGATAGTCGAGCAAGCTGGCGGCGCCGCGCTTGTAGGAGTATTCGCTGATGTCGCGCGATTCCTTGGCTTGATCGACATAGCCGCCCTGATAGAGGCGGATAATTTCATCGTTGGATTTGAGATTGGCGAAGGCGCTGGTGACGTCGGTGAGGACCTGCTGGGCGGCCTCGAGTTGCTGTTCCTGCGCCTGGGTGATGGCGTATTTGGTGCGGGCGATTTCGCCCTGATTGCGGTCAAAGATGGGCAAGTCGATGTTGAAGTAAAAGGCGCCGCTGCTTTGGCCGTTGGTGTGCGTGTAGTCAAAGGACACGTTGAGGTCGCGCTTGCCGTTGGCTTCGGCAAGAGTTTCCTGGCTGCGCGCGGCGACTACGCCCTGCTGGGCGGCTTGCAAATCCGGACGCGAGCGCAACGCCAAAGCCTTCAGATCGTCGAGCCCTTCGCGAATGGGGTCGTAGGCGAGCTGGCCAGCGACGTCGTAGTTATCGGGCACGGATTCGAAGCCGAGATATTGGCGCAACGAAGCCAGCGCCTGCAACTTGGCAACGCGCGCGGAAGAGAGGTCGCTTTGAAATTGCAGCAATTGCAGGCGAATCTTGAGCAGATCGCCTTCACTCATGTCTCCGAGTTTGTACCGCTCGTTGGAGATGTCCACGGTCTGCTGAAAGCTATCGAGATCCTGATTGGCGAGGTCGATGGTCGACTGCGCGAGCAGCACGGCCACGAATTGCTGCGAAAGATTAAAAATGAGCTGGCGCTGGTTGTCGTTGACGGTGTCGCGGGTTTGTTCCGTTTGGTCGCGCGCAGCTTCGAGACGATGTTGGCGCTTCCTACCGCGTTCGAACAAATAGCCAATGCCAATATCAAATTGCGCCTGCGTGTTCAGATAGCTGGTACCAAATTCCTCGGGATGAAAGAGCGGAAAGAACTGCGAGTCCCAGGAAATGACGGGATTGGGGCGCAGGTTGGCGGTGATTTCCTGCGCTTGATTTTGCAGGATGGTGGTGCGCGCGGCGGCGAGTGCGTGATCATGCTGCAGCGCCAGGCGAATCGCATCGTCCAGCGTGATGCGCACCGGAGGCGGCTGCGTGGTGTCCGCGCGCGGCGGGTTGGCCGGCTGCGGCGGCAGGGGATTCTGTTGCGCAGCGGCAATCGCCTGTGGCAACGCGGGCGCGGGCATCAGCACAGCGAGAGCTGCGCACACTACACATGCCACAAACAGTGTGGCCGGGGCCGATCCTTTCTCCATGGAAATAAACCTCATGGGTCCCGCAAGGGGGACCAATCGCAAATCAGGGGCGTGACGATGGACGGGGGTGCGGGCTAAGAAAACGCCGGGGGGGCGCGGGGGGAAGTGTCCCGCGGAATTTCGGGAGAGCTGACGAACGCGTGCGTCCGCGCTTCGAGCGGCTTAATCGAGGCCACTAATACGATGCCGGGAGACGGCGCAAGCACCGCTGCACCAATCGCCGAGCATACCGGGCAGATGTGGGTGCCGGAAGGTGCGCTCGTCAAATCGGCGCAAAAGTGCAGTTGCGCACCCAGGAAGAGGATCCCGAGCAACAGTGCCAGCAATCGAACATGTCGTGCGCGACTTGGCATGGGTGGTTGAATTGGCAAGAATAGGCCGTAACAGCGGCAGGGGTCAAGCGCGGTGAGGGAGGCCGGAACGCCGAACCGGCGCCAGCGGTCCAAATTATCCTTTCCGGAGCGATTTCTGCGGGGTCCGAAAATCTCTAGTCCGCTGCCGGTAGTGGGTCAGTTTGAAATTTATGAGGGTTGCTCCTCTCCTAAGCTTCTGAGAAGATGGGAGCGTGAAGAAGCGGCTGGAAATTTCGGCATTTGTCGGAGTTGTAAATTTCGCGGTGGTCTTCTCCGTGTACCGCCTAATCCACTTTCATCCCGTCGCGGTTCCGCACGTAGATGCCATATATGGCTTTCTTTTCGGGGCGATCAGTGCGACGGCATTTTTTGCGGCTTGGCCCGCTTTCAAAACTCCCTCAGATTCAAACTGACCCACTACCCCGCTGCCCATTGGGATGCAACGGATTGTTGATTGGGATGCATGCAAACAACGCTTGCAACCAAAAACGAGCGTTTTCCGTCTAAGCTGGAACGGAAAGGTGTACTCGCACCGACCGTGCCCTCGGAAATGCAAAGGTCCTTCACGCGCGAAAGACTTGGGCTGCGACGCGGCTTGGCACTGTTTGCCTGCTTCGCGTTGCTGTATTTCGCGTGCGGCGGCGCGCTGCTGCACGAGCATACCAACGGCCCCGAAACGCCGTGCCACGTTTGCCAGACGCTGCACATGCCGGCACTGGCGACGGCCAGCGTGGCGTTTGCCGTGGCGCCGGCGCCGATTGTCTGGCTAGCGTCAACCCCGCTGCATGTCGCGCCAAACGATTCCTTTTCGCTGCACCGCCCTTCCCGCGCCCCCCCTCTCGCATAAGTAGCGTAACTCCTCGCAAGAACTGAAGTTTCTCTAACGCGTCGGCTTCGTGCCCGCGTTAACGCCATTTTTTTCGGCGGCACCGATTCACAACCTCGAAACACGCGCATACCTGGTCTCCTACCAGGCCCCTTCGCAGGGGATGGAGAAAAATAATGAAGCGGCGATGGCACATTTTGCAGTGGATTTTTCTGGGCAGCAGCTTGTTGTTTGCAACGGCAGGGTCATGGGCGGACGGAGCGACAGGGGGACAAACTGGTAATTCTGGCTCGATTGAAGGCACGGTGAAGGATCCTTCCGGCGCGGTGATTGCCGGAGCTACGGTGGCCATCCTAAATCCGGTGAGCGGCTACACGCGAACGCAAACCACCGGCGCGGACGGAACGTTTCGCTTTCCCAATGTGCCGTTTAATCCCTACCATCTCTCGGTAACCGAACCCGGGTTTACCACCTACACGCACGATGTGGATTTGCGCTCCACAGTGCCGGTAACGCTGCAGATCGCGCTGAAGGTCAGCTCGGCGGAATCCAGCGTGACGGTAACCGCGGATAGCGGAGACTTGGTGGAAAACGATTCGACCTTTCACACGGATATCGATCGCGCGCTGATCGACAAATTGCCGGTGGGCGGCTCGTCTTCGGTGAGTTCCATGGTGACGCTAACGACGCCGGGCGTCTCGGCGGACTCGAACGGATTGTTTCACCCACTGGGAGACCACGCGTCGACGTCGTTTTCCGTGGATGGACAGAAAATCTCCGACCAGCAAAGCAAGGTATTCAGCAATCAGGTGCCGGAGGATTCGATTCAGTCCCTGGAGGTGATTTCCGGTGCACCGCCGGCGGAATTTGGTGACAAGACCAGCCTGATCATCAAGGTCACAACGCGTTCCGGCCTGGGCGTAAATCCGGCGCACGGCCAGCTAACCACGTCGTACGGCAGCTTTGGAACGACCAACGCAGGATTTGATCTCGCGTATGGCAGCCAGAAGCTCGGTAATTTCATCGCGGTGAGCGGTCTGGACAGTGGACGCTTTCTGGACGGCCCAGAAATTGGCGTGATGCACGACAAAGGGAATCAGGAAAACGTGTTCGACCGCATCGACTACCAGGTGACGGCGAAGGACGCGGTGCATTTGAATCTCGGCTATACGCGATCGTGGTTTCAGACGCCCAATTCGTATGACGCTGAAGATGCGACCGGTTGGGGATTGCTGGCGCCGACGCCGGTATGTCCCGCCGGGCAACTGGGATCGTGCGGCGGGTTGGGACCGAATGGCGACCCGGTAGGCTCGCAAGATCAGCGCTCGAAAATCGGGACGTTCAACATTGCGCCGAACTGGACGCGGCTGCTCAACAACAACACGGTACTGACCGCGGGGGCGTATGTGCGGAAAGATGAATACGACTACTACCCGAGCGGCAATCCATTTGCCGACTACACTCCGGATCTGCAACTGGAAACGGTGGCGCAGCAACGCTCGCTGACCAACGCGGGACTGCTGGCGAATATTTCCTACGTGCGTGGCAAGCACAACATCAAGGCGGGGATCAATTACGACCAAACATTTCTGACCGAGCATGATCAATTCGGCTTGGTGGATCCCACGGCGAACGCAGTGTGCCTGAATGCGGCGGACTTCAGCGTGGACACGAATCCCGCGCTGACCAATCCGGTGCAGTGCGCGGGTTCTTTGGTGGCGAATACCGGGCAAGGTGCGGTGCCGGCATTTATCCCGTTGCTGGGTTGCTACGATTTGACCCGCTCGGCGGCATTGCCGGCGAGCGATGGCTGCCCCGCGGGACAAACCACCAGCGGAGTTTATCGGTTCAACGGGCACACGGACGTAAAAGAGTTCGCGGTGTACGTGCAGGACACCATCACGCTAAAGAACTGGAGTTTTAATTTGGGCTTGCGCGGGGATGTGTACAACGGGATCACCAGCGCGGGGCAGGCCGAACCGCGCCTCGGGGCGTCCTACAACATCAAAAAGACCGGAACGGTGCTGCGCGTTTCGTACGCGCGCACCATGGAGACGCCGTTCAACGAAAACTTAATTCTGGCCAGCACCGGCTGCGACAATCCGGTGATTTTCGATTTGCAGGAATCGGTCGCCGGCGGGCAATGCGTTTCTTCTTCGATACAACCGCTGAGCCCAGGGCACCGCAACGAATTTCACGCCGGCCTCGAGCAGGCGTTCGGAAAATATTTGGTCGTGGACGGGGAGTACATCTGGAAGTACACGCACAAGGCGTTTGACTTCAGCGTCCTTGGAGATACCCCGATAACCTACCCCATCGAATGGCAGAGCTCGAAGATTCCGGGCTATGCGATCCGCGCGACGGTGCCGGATTTTCACGGGCTTACCGCGTTTGTGGTGATGTCCAGCGTGGCGGCGCGATTCTTTACGCCGCAGGTGAGCGGCATCGGGGCCACGCCGGTTGCGGGCGGCGGAAGTACGGTGTTTCGCATCGACCATGACGAGAAATTTAATCAGACGACGCACGTGCAGTATCAGCCGTGGAAGGCCGGGCCGTGGGTGGGGCTGAACTGGCGATACGACAGCGGACTTGTCGCCGGGCCGGTGCCGTGCTTTGGCGGCGAATCGTGCGCCAATGGACCGGGCGGAGGCGGCCCGGACAACTTGATCGACGTTTCAGGGATCACGCCGGATCAGCAATTTCAGGCCGGGCTGTTCTGCGGAAGCGTGTTTGCGACACCCACGACGCCGATCAGTTCGGCGGCGGGAGCGAATCTCTGCCCTGCGGCGCAGTACGGCTCGAAGTACATCAGCATTCCCGCCCCAGGGACGGAGAACGACGACAAGAACCCTCCGCGCATTGCGTCGCGCAATTTATTTGATCTTGCCGTGGGAGAAGACAATTTGTTTCGCGGAGACAAGTACAAGTGGAGTTTGCGGCTGACGGCGATCAACATTACGGACAAGACGGCGCTGTACAACTTTTTGTCCACCTTCAGCGGGACGCACTATGTGACGCCGCGCGCGTTGACGGCGGAGTTGGGCTTCCACTTCTAGAGGTGGTTTCGGGGCAATCATTTTCCCGAACTCATTTGCGGGCCAAGTAGGTTTTGGCTTCGGTCAGTTCAGGACGGTCGGCATCGGGGCCGGCGATGGAGCTAAGTCTCGCGAAATAGTTTTGCACAGCTGCGGCATCGCCGGCCGCTTCGGCCGCTAAACCTGCGCCGTAGAGGGCGTCGAAGCGGTTTGGCGAAAATTTCAGCGCGGTGTTATAGGCCGCTAGCGCTTCCGCAGGCTTCTTCCCTTCGGCGTACATGTCGGCAAGCATTTCGCGCGCCGGAATATCCACGGATTCGACGCCCCGGCTTTCTTCGTGCCGGGCCGCGGCACTGAGCTCGGCGATGGCCTCCTCCGGTTTACCCTGCGCAAATAGCAGCCAGGCTTCCGCTTCACGCAGATCCGTGGCTTTCTCGGCGGACGCTTTGTAGCCTTCGTTCTGGCTCTGCTTTTCGCGCTGCGCCACGATTTCTGCAAATTTCTCAACGTCCGTCTTCGCGGCGGCCGTGTCGCCGGTGCGCGCGGCGCCGATGGCCTTGGCCCACCAAGTGGTATCTTGCCAGAGCTCGCGCACGTCCGGAACTTTTAGCTCCGCGGCTTCCTTCCAACGGTGGAGTTCGAGAGCGTTACGCGCTTCCAGCAAGGCCCGATGATGGGCGCGTTCTTCGTCCTCGGAGCCGTGCACGTCCATTTCCGCCGTGGCCACCGCCCGGGCTTTGGCCTCTTCGCCGCTTTGCAAGTAGGCGTAGTCCAGGTAATCCATGGCGTGCGTTTGATAGTGCGATTCCGCTGTGTGCATGTCCGTGGCGTGGGCCGCGGAGGCCGAGGCGGCGATGTTGGAGGCGATGGATTCCTGCCAGAGGCCAAGGCGATTGAAAATGTGCGAAGGCATGTGGATGGCATGAGAAGAGTCGGGCGCGATTTTGGCGTAGGCGCGGGCCGCGGCCAGACCTTGCGGCGCAAACTCCGGCGTATCGGTGGCGTGGATCAAGTAATGCGCGGCGCCGGGGCTGTTCGGGTGCGCCGCGAAGATGGGATTGAGAATGGCGATGGCCTGCAGGCGGTTGGCGCGGGCGTTCACATCCTGCTCGGCGAGCGCGATCAGCGAAAGCGCGTAAAGCTCCGCGGCTTCCATATCTTGCGGTGCAAGCGCGTGCAATTTCGCCATGGCCGCGGAGTATGCCGTGGTCCGCTGTTCCTGCGTGAGGCCGGCGTCATCCTGATAAAACGCGGCGGCCGCGGCGATGTAAGCGCGTTCGCGCTCCGTGGGAGCGCCGATTTTTTGCGCTTGTTGGATCTCCTCGCGGCCTTCTCTCAGGGTGTGCTGTCCCGGAAAATCCCAGAGTTGGTGATAGCGCGCCATAGCTTGGCCCCAATCGGCCATCGCGCACTTCGGATCGGACTTGGCCGCCGCCAAAAAGATTTCTTTCGCTTGTGTGTACTGAAAGGAGTGCAATAGCGCCAGGCCTTTTTCGAGCGTGGGCTGCGCGCTGGCGTCGCAACCGGCGGGGAAGTTTACCTGGCCGAGTTGGTCGGCGCTTTGCGCTTGGCCCGAGTCGCCGGAAAGCCATGCGAGGCCGGTGCAAACGACAAACGCCGCTGTGAACAAGGATGTGTGGCGAACGGCCATGAAAACTCCTTACGTGGTGTACTTGGAGATTGTACGCCCTGCGACGGCTCCGCTACATGTCCAGGCCGACGAGACGCATTAATTCGAGGGCGTTGCTCTTGGCAACGACGCCGTCGCGCAATTGGTAATCGAAGAACATTTTTCCGTCGCGGACCTGGTCGGCGAAATGCATGTTGCGCAGCGGGGCGCCAAGTGTGTTGCCGATTTCCGTAAGCGCCAGATCGTGCGTGGTGACAATGCCGATGGCGCCGTGCTTGAGCAGGCCCTCCAGCAGGCTTTGTGCGCCGATGCGGCGGTCGTTCGAGTTCGTTCCTTCGAGGAGTTCGTCAAAAAGAAAAAGCAGCGGCCGCTGATTTTGCCGCAGGAGATCGAAGACGCGCCGGATGTGCAGAATCTCCGTATAAAAATTCGACCGGCCTTCCTGCAGCGAGTCGCCGCTGCGGATGCGCGTGCCGATGGCCAGTTCAGAAAGCTGCAGGGACGCTCCGCGAACGGGCGCGCCGGCCATGGCGAGGACGGCGTTGATGCCGACGGTCCGCAGAAAAGTGCTCTTGCCGGACATGTTCGAGCCGCTGACCAGCAGGATGCGTGCGGCGGCGTCCAGCGAGACGGAGTTGCGCACGCAGCGAGCGGCGGGGATTAACGGGTGGCCGAGTTGCTCGCCATCGAAGACTGGAGCGCCAGCAGGATCGGTGGCCGGCTGAAATTTTGGAAACGGGTCTTGCGGACGCTCGTAAGCATAACCGCCAAGGGAGAGCAGCGCTTCCATCTCGCCCGCGACGGCGGCCCAGGCGCGCAAGTGGCGGCCGTATTGGCGGCGCCAACCCTCCGCGACATACGCAACCTGAATGCTGTACAGGAACGGGAGTTCGGCGAGGTGGCCGACAAGGCTGTGCTCGCCGTCGATCCAAGCCACAATCCGCGCCAGTTTTTTGATGGCATGCGAAGCGGTGGCGTGCTGCGACTCGCTGGCGTCGCCGCGCAATCGGGCAGACATGGCCTGCAGTGGCGGTGCGGAAAAATTTTCTCCCTCGAAGCGCGCCAGGATGTGCGCGAAAAGCAGCAGGCCTTCCGCATTGCAGGAGACACCGTGCATCACCACTTCGGCGCGAGGGCGAAGCCACCGGCGAAACAGGATTTCGACCACGAGGACGGCGAGTAGCGGCGTGTACAGCCGGTTGGCAAAATATAGAGCTAATGTGACGAGAGCCGCCAGGGACAGAAACACGGCGAGGGCGCGCCAGACTCCAGCGGGGAGGAGAGGCGAGCCTTCGGCCCAGGTGGTGAGCGATTGCGGATCGAGCCGGGGGCGCAAAGCTTCTCCCGTAACCGCAAGGTATTCGCGGAGCTCGAGGCTGCCGCGCAATTCGGCGACCATTTGTTGACGCTCGAGAATTTTGGCGAGTTCCGGCGGTGCGCAAAGAAATTCGGCGAGGCGGTCTTCGCCCATGGGCAAGCGCGCCTGGGAGAGCAGTTCGAAAAGGCTGCCGCGGCCAAAGATGTCGAGGTCCTCGGCGTAGAGATCTTTACGCTCGAGAAAGCGGTCACCGGTCGAGCCCGTGCCGGGCCAGCGATCCTCGATGCGCGCGATGCCTCGTTGATAGAATGCGCTGGCCACTTCGGCACGGTTTTTGGCGCGCAAGACTAATTCGTGAACGATGGCCAAGGCTATATAGGCAGCCACCGGAACAAGGAGCCAGTACGCCGGGAAGAGATGCCTGGCGAGGGCCACCCAAACGCCGCCGATTTCCGCGACGATGGCCGCCAGTTTAGCGTTGCCGAGATAAATGTGACGCCGATGCTCGCTGGCAATTCGCCCGACATAGGTGCTGAGATGTTTATGGTATTCGGCGAGCGGATCGGACAAGGTGCCCTCTGCGCGGCGTAGCTGCACAAGCATCATAAACTGTCCGTCTCTGCGGCGTCCTCCTTCTCTCTACCGCAGTACCACTAGTGCTTTAGATTGGCACTTGACAACAAATTTACCTTTGCAGTATCCTTCTAATCGGCGGGCTTGGCTTCAGCAACGCACACCGCCCAGGCGCTTTCGCCGCCCGCTTCGGTGCCATCCTCACCGCCGCCGAAACTGCCGCCTCCCGCGGCAGTACCAACTCCTAACGGAGAAACTTCTGTAACTCCAGCAGAATGAACACTTCCAAATCTGCATCAAAACAAAGGAATTCATCTTCTTTAGAATGAACACTTGCGCAAAAACCTTGGGGGGCCACCCAGCCGTCCTCACCCTGTTTGCCCGGTTGGACGCCGCTATTGCGGCACAGTTACAATGCTCAAGGAGCGTACTTCGAAGCAGGTGTGGGTGCGAAAGCTGTTTGAACCAATGACGAATCTCTGAGGTGCTGCGGATAGCCATCCTGTGTGCACGGCCTGTCCCGTTCGGGTGTCCGCTTTGCTAAGACGGACAGTCGAACGGGGCAGGAAAGCCTAACGGCTGGCTCGTGGCGCCCACCTAATATCAGAGGTTCACGGCCTAGCTCCCCACGGCCAGGCAGTACGCTCTACTCTTTTTTCCAAAGCCCTTTATGCGCATACTTTTTATCGGAGACATTGTAGGTTCGCCTGGTCGCCAGATCGTGCATGACCGTCTGGCCGACCTGGTGGCGCAGCGGAAGATCGACCTGGTCCTCGCCAACGGCGAAAACTCGGCTTCCGGCTTCGGCATTACGCCGCGACTGGCGGAGGAACTCCTCCAGACCGACATAGCGGTGCTGACGGGTGGGAACCACAGCTGGGACAAGCGAGAGATTCTAGAGTACATGCCGCACGAGCCGCGGCTGCTGCGGCCGGCAAATTTTCCGGATGGCAGCCCGGGAAGCGGGCTGTACATCGGAACCGTCAAGAATGGCGTTAAGTATTGTGTTATCAATCTACAAGGGAGAATCTTCCTGCCCGCGATTGACGATCCATTCCGCAAAGTGGACGAGTTGATGGCCACGCTGCCGCCGGACGTGGCGGTGGTGTTTGTGGACATGCATGCGGAAACGACGAGCGA
>PMOV01000225.1 GCA_003161195.1 Acidobacteriota bacterium
ATCGCGTACAGCGCCAATTCCAAACGGTCCGATACGCCGAGCTTATCGAAAATATTGTGCAGGTGATTCTTCACCGTCTGCTCGGAGATAAACAACTTCTCGCCGATCTCCTTGTTGCGAAAGCCTTGCGCCACCAGTTGCACGATCTCTTTTTCGCGGTCGCTCAGCAGCGGCTTCTCGCGCCGCGGACCGCTCTCCGAAGACTTCGAGAACGCCTTCATCACTTCCGCGGTCATGCGGTTATCCAGCCAAATCTCTCCCGCAAACACGCGCTGAATGCTCTTCACCAGCAAATCCGTCGCCGACTGTTTCAACACCACGCCGCGCGCGCCAAGCCGCATCGCCCGCACCACGTCGCGATCGTCTTCCGCCGCCGTCAGGACGATCACGCGCGTCGGCAGCGTATCGAAATTCACTTCTTCCAGCACCGCCAGGCCATCCTTGTCCGGCATGCGCAAATCCAATAGCAAAATATCCGGCTTCAGCTTCGCCAGCAGCTTGATGCACTCCGTGCCGTTCTGCGCTTCTCCCACGATGGTCATTTCTTCGTCGGATTCCAGCATCTTGCGCAATCCATCGCGGAAAATGGCATGGTCGTCCGCCAGCAGCACGCGAATTTGTTGTTTGGTTTTGGCCATGGTCAGGCGAGCGGTATTTCGATAGTCAGACGCGCACCATGGCCCGGGTTGGATTCAATCGTCAACACGCCCCCCACGGTTCGCGTTCTCTCTTTGATAGAAATCGGTCCCAATCGCAAGCGGTCTAGTTCATCCCCAGTAAATTTGCCCGCAAAGCTGAAGCCTTCGCCGTTGTCGTCTACCACCAGCGTCAACCGGCTATCGTCCTGCGTCAGTTTTACCACGACATGGGAAGCCTTAGCATGCTTTTTTATGTTGTTGAGTGCTTCTCGGTAAATCTGGAACAGTTCCCGGCAGATGCGGTCCGGGGACTGCAACTCCGCCGAATCGATCAATAAATCGAGCGCCAACGCCGATTCGTTGCGAAAACGCTCGGCAAACCCGCGCATCAGGTCCACCAAATCGGCGCTCTGCACGCGCAATGGCCGCAGGTCCGTGACCATGTGGCGCAGCTCCGCGCCCTCGTTGCGTACCGTCTGTTGCAGGTTGGCCAACCCACTAATGGCCTGGTCTGGCGTGGTCGGCACTCGCCGCCGCAATACGTCCAGTTGAATTTCCACGCTCAGCAGCGTCTGCAGGATGCCATCATGCAAGTCGCGCGAAATGCGGCTCCGCTCGGATTCGATAGCCCGTGCCCGCAGGTGCCGCAGCAGAAAAATATTCTCAAGCGACGGGCTGATGTGCTGCGCGATGCGTTCGAGCCACGCCAAATCGGACTTTTGAAAGGGCCGCTGGCCTTTGCGCCCGTTCAGCAGGAAAAAGCGCCCCACCGGTGCGCCGGCCTGGTCAAACGCCACGGTCATCAGCGAGCGAATCTTCAGCTCCGTCTGTGTCGGGCCAGGGATGCGCGGCAGATTCTTCAGCGGGCGGCCATCGCGGCGGTCCCAGCCAAACCCGGAGCCCGGGCCCACCAAACTGTTCCAGCACAAGGTCGCTTCCATGTCGTCCAGCAGAAAACCGTCGGTGCGCGAGAGCGGCAGCGTCTCCGGAATGAGCCGTTCGCTTTCCCCCGATTTCAGCCGCCAGAGGAAAATGCGTTCCAAGTCCGTGTCGCGATAGAGCAGCAGCGCTTCGTCGGCGGAGAAAGCCATGGCCAGCTCTTCCAGCAGCAGGCGCAGCGATTCCGCCAGCCCTTGCTCCACGTTCATGGTTGCGCTGATACGCGAAAAAAAAGCATTCTGCGTGGCAAATCGACGGCTCAAATCGCCCAGAAACGCCAGGCCCGCGCCGCCCGCGAACGTGCCTCCGGTGATCGCCAGCCACCCAATCACCCGCATCAGGTGCGCTTCGCCATTCCCAACCGTGAACAGCACGAGGCCCAGCGCCAGCATCCCCGCCAGCGGCAGCGCGCCATCAAAACCCCAGCGAATGCCCGCCGCGTAACAAATAAANNAGTCGCACCACCAGCAAAGCGAGAATCAGGTACGCGATGAGGAAGGAAACCGAGCGGCGGACGTCATGCGATGGCGGCAACTCGAAGAGCGCCAGAATCGCCAGAAAAATAATAATCGGGCGCGCGTACACAATCTGTCGCTCGAAGTATCGCTGATCGCTCGAATGGGGATTCATGCGGAAACGCGCGCTCTAGGCCTTAAGTCTAACAAGCCCCGCGCGGATGCAAGCAGCGGTTTCCATGCCGGTGAGGCGCTGGTGTTCTACCAGCCAAGGTCTGCGCATACGCGTTGCAGCATCGTTGCAGCGGGGTCGTGTCGCTAGCCGGGAGTTGTCGCGGAGCTGGATTTGCCGCGCGGGTGGATTGCCGCTCACAATTGCGAACGGTAGATCGCGGCTTACGGTGTGGCGGCGGACTCGACGACTTCGTCGCTGATGACGGTAAATCTCGTGAGCTCGGCGTAGCCGAAGGATGTGGTGATGGCCACGTCGGCGGCATCGCGGCCGACGCCCATGAGCACGCGGCCGACGCGCGGCATATTGTGCCGCGCATCAAACGTCCACCANNATCGCCGAGATAGCCGGTGGCGTAGCGCGCGGGAATATTCATGCAGCGGCAAAAGGTGATCGCCAGATGCTGAAAATCGCGGCACACGCCGTTGCGCTCCGTGAACACATCGAGTGCGGTTTTGGTGGACCGCGCGTACGAATAACCGAACTGCACTTTGCTGTAAACCCAGTTCACGATGGCCTGCACGCGGCCCCAGCCCGGCGCGGTGTTGGCGAAAAGATCCGTGGCCACGTGCGAGAGACGGTCGACTTCGCAGTAGCGGCTGTTCATCAGGTAAATGAGATTTTCCGACGGCAAATCTTCCACGGGAGTCTGCTTGGCGTAGTAGTTGACGGGATCAGGGTCGCCAGCGTCGGCGATGAGCGTGGAATTATGCAGGCGCACCTGGCCCTGCGGCGCGAGAAAACGCGTGCAGCGATTGCCGAAGCGGTCGAGATACGTTTCGGAGTTTACCTTGGGTTCGATGTGCAATTCGTCTGGTTCGCGCAAATCGGCGGAGCGCGAAGGATGCACCAGCAGCATGGCGACAATGGCCACGGGCTGCGTGATTTTGAATTCGATGTCGTAGCCAAGCCGAATCAGCATAGTCAGTTGGATGCACAAAAAACGCCGCAGGGGGCGACCGCCTCCGCGCGGCAGCGCGATTTGCGTCACCCGGAAGGAGTCCTGCATCGCACGCCGAGCCAGTCGCGGCACGCTCCCGCTGCGGGCGATTCGCAGCACCGCTGGTCCGGGCGATTGTAGTCCTTCGGCGGAGCGGCGGCGGGAGAATCGGCATGGAAAAAATTAGTACGATGCATCGTCAATTCCGGGCTCACAGGAGGCTGCCCTGTCCCGGAAATGGGAAAGAATTGGGGGATTTGGGTATACGTATGGGTATTTCATATCGTTATCAAAACAAGGGAGTTGCGTGGAGAGCAATTTGTATCGTTATCATTCTACTGTAGTTAGAGAACAGGCTGATTCCATTCTCGGTATCTTTATCAAAATAAACTGGTTAGGTGTACGGCGGTGGGGTTTGAGGCTTGCATTGTCTATTGAATGAATGGGTTGCGAGGGGTGGGGATGCGCCTAGCAAAATGGTCTGTTGTGTTTGGGTGCGCGAGGGCTGTATTGCAGCGTCAAAATTACGGAGCGTGACCGTTGCTCGCAGATTTGTGTCGCGTGGTTTCGGTGGTTGGGTGATTGGTTGCGGAGGACGCTTTTGCGGAAAAGGAAAGTAGCGTAAACTGGGAATTGATTGGCAATGGTGGGAGTAGCTCAGCTGGTAGAGCGTCGGTCTGTGGCACCGAATGTCGCGGGTTCAATCCCCGTCTCCCACCCCAATACATCTCCAATAGAATTGGCCTAATTCTTACATTTCAATGCTTGGTGGGACTGCGCCGTGGACCAAGAATTTCCCGGATCGCGGCATAGCGAGGATGGCGCTCTCCTCCGCCGTGGGGTCACTTATTTTCCGTCAATATCGGACGGACAAATTCAGCGACGAGGTCATCCCAGGCGGCAATCATTTCGACGCCTAACGGCACGGCTTCGATGGACTTTAAGTCACCGCCTGCGAGGACAAACTTTTCCGCCGCGATGCGGGCGGAGTGCGCACGGTTCACCTTGAATTGGAACTGTTGTATGTCTGTTGCCATGAGACAAGCACCTGCTGGCAGGTATTGTACAACTGGGAAGGCGCGTTGCTGCGACGTAGGTACGTAAATGGGCCGGTGTTCGTGGAGTGAATTGGGGACGTAACGCGGACGGTGACCTTGATTTCAACGAAAAAGGAAAAAAAAGAAAAACAAAGCCAAAGGCAGCCGTCTTGAAAGGCGGCGCTACAAAGGCAAAGGCGACAAAAAAGACAAAAAAAGCAAAGGCGACCGCATCAGAAGGGGGCCGCTACAAAGACAAAATCAAAAGCACTGGTCTGAAGACCCGCCGGTACAAGGGCGACTGGATAGCGGATTTTAGGCAGGGGCTAAAACTCTGTTCCGATCGGGGCGGAGGGTCTGCCACGCAATGGCATGTTTACTCGCGACCAAAAGATAGAACGACACCGCCGACGAGAGAACCGGAATTGTTGTTGAAGAGGTGGCCGTCTTTTTGATGGCGGAAGTCGCCCTCGGCGAAGACGGCTACGTGATGAAAGATCGAACGGGAGACGTAGGGGCCAGCATAGGGGCCGACGATGGCGTCGTACATTTTGGTGGTACTCGTGACGATACAGCCGGTTCCGGCGGAGCCGCCGGTGTTGCAGGCGCCCTCATTTTGCGTGATAGAGGAGCCATCGACAGTGACGCCGGCGTTCAGGCCGAGTTCCCATCCGGCTGCAGCGAGGCCGAGCCTGCCGCCGAAGTTTCCGCTCTTGAAGCCGACGCTGGTGTTGATGAAGGTGGAGGGACCTGAACCACCGCTGCCGCCGGCCATGCTCACGACGGAGGAGTCGGACCACTGGAAGCCGGAGGCAAACCCAAGATGCACGAGGTGGCCCAGAGGGAAAAGTACAGCGGCGTCGAAGCCTGCGGCGCTTGGGGCGTTGCCGTTGATTAAGGTGACGCCGCCAAAACCGCGAAGCAGGAAGATGGGTGCGAACGCGTTGGGCGCCACGGTCTGGCTGGCGGGCGCGGCACTTCCCGGCGATGCTGTGTGCCTGACGTGCACATCGATGGCCTGCGGGGTAATGGCGACATCGAGGGTGTCGCCATCGCTTAGAGTAAAGTAGCCGCCATCGCGGTCCTTACACTTGCAATCGTCGTTGTTGGCGCATTTTTGGTCTTGCGGAGGAAGCGTGGCGCCCTGTTGGAGGACGTAGACGACGGTTTTGCCGTCTTTGCATTCGCGCACGGTGATCTGGGCTTGGACCTGTTCGTGCGACTTGATGATATTGCTGAGATTCAGGATGGCCTGGCCGGCGTCGTTGGTGGTGGCCTCCGTGAGGGGCTTGATGGTGTTTGCGGCG
>PMOV01000254.1 GCA_003161195.1 Acidobacteriota bacterium
GTGGGGCGCGGACGGAAGTCTACGGCACCGGAACTATGCACATGTGAAGACGGTGGATGGATTTGGGGCGCGAGAGAACGGATACAGGTTAGTGCTGGTTTGAGAAGGGCGAGGCGGAGGCGCGAGGGACGGGTACGTTGGTACTGGTGGGAATGATGCTGGCGGGCTATCGACGGGGGAGGGGTGGGGGAGCAAGATGAAGGGGTAGTCGAGGTTTGGTTCCGTTGGTGGAGGTAAGCATGGTGATTACGTGTTTGCTCCTGTGCGTCGGACTGCTGCTTGCGAGCGCAGCGGTACGGTCGGATCAACTGGACTGAGCTTCGGGTACACCCTCCAATCCCCACGCCCGAGCGGCCGGAACCCCCACCGGCCGCTCATTTTTTTTGGGGGGGATACTTGAGCTAGCGTACGGCCCAACTGAAGTTGGGCCCTCCCGAAGAGCGGAGGCGGCCCGATCGGGAGATCGGCGCTCCCAGGAAACAAAAAAAGGGGCGGTTCGAGGCCGCCCCTGAAAAACCACTTTTGGACTTCGTTTGAACNNCTGCTAATGGAAAAGGGGACTGGTGCAAGTCCCCTCTTCACGAAATTGACGCCCCAAAAGCCTAGGAGCGGGTCGAGGACCGATCCAGGCCACCCCGGGAAGCCAATTTTTTGTACTACGTTGGCTGGGATGAGTGCAAGCGGTGTGCCAGTGTGGGGAGAGGGAGGGAGGAAGGTTGATGGAGTTGAAATCAGGATAGTTAGCATTAGAAGAACGATTCGTGAGGGGAAAAGACGTTAGAAAATATACAAAATTCCACATAATGACTTGCGGGGTTCTACAGTCTTTGGGAGAAGAATGTGGAAGTGGTGGGAGAAGCGGGAAAATGGAATAACGATATTCCTGACAGTTAGATACGGGAGGGTGAGAGGGAGGAAAAGGGTGCGGAAGGGGCGAAGAAATTTAGTAAATCGATTAAGTGGAGTTTGTAAAAAGGAGGCACGAGGACGTCTGCGAGGGGTGTCGACAAGGCAAGCGGGCGAGACTGGATGAATGCGGGTGCGAACGGCTGGGCGCGGGTTAGGCGCCGATGGCGGATTGTAGGGCGGCGGCGATGGATTGGCTGAAGCGCTGGACATCGGAATCGTGCTCGGCTTCGACCATTACGCGGGCCAAGGGCTCCGTGCCGGAATAGCGGAGGACGATGCGGCCATTTTCGCCCAAGGCGGTGTTGGCTTCGGCCAGGGCGGCGGCGACTTCCGGGAGGGAGTCGAGCGGGGGCTTGGTGCGGACTTTTACGTTGAGAATGATCTGGGGATAGTCTTGGAAGCCGACGAGGAGATGCTCGAGTTTGCCGCAGGAGGAGACCAGGGAGGCGACTTTGAGGGCGGTGAGGAGGCCATCGCCGGCGGGGCTATCGTTGAGGAAGATGATGTGGCCGGACTGTTCGCCGCCGAGGGCGCTGCCGGAGCGGAGCATTTCTTCGAGGACGTAGCGGTCGCCAACTTCAGTGCGGGCGAGGGTGATGCCGTCTTTGGCGAGGACGCGTTGTAGGCCGAGATTGGACATGCTGGTGGCGACGACGCGATTGCCGGGGAGCTGATCGAACATTTTGAGGTAGCGGGCGACGGCGAGGAGGATGCCGTCGCCATTGACGATGCGGCCGGAGGCTGAGACGAAGAGGGCGCGGTCGGCATCACCATCGAAGGCGACGCCGAGGTGGGCGTGTTCGGCGACGACGCGCTGCTGAAGGCCGGCAAGGTGCATGGAGCCGCAGCCGGCGTTGATATTGCGCCCGTCTGGGGCGTCAGCCATGGGAATGACGTGGGCGCCGAGGGAGCGGAAGAGCTGTGGGGCTAGTTTGAAGGCGGCACCATTGGCGCAGTCCAGGACGATGCGGAAGCCGGCAAGACTGGCGGCGGGGATGATACGGGCGCGGAGGAAGTCGAGGTATTCGGCGTCGAGGGATTCGTCAGGGATTAAGGGCGGGGCGGCACTTAGGACGGCGGCGGGAGGTTGGTCAGAGGCAGCGTTTTCTGCAAGATAGCGCGCGATGCTGGACTCGATGGAGGCTTCTTCGGAGTCTGGGAACTTCATGCCGGCGTGGGAGAAAAGCTTGACGCCGTTGTCGTGGTAAGGATTGTGGGAGGCGGAGATGACAACGCCAGCCTGGAAGTCGTTTTGGCGGACGAGGCAGGCCACGCCGGGGGTGGTGATGACTCCGGCGAAGGCTACGGTGGCACCACTTTTGGCCAGGCCGGCGGCCAGGACGGAGGCGATGTGGGGGCCGGATTCGCGAGTGTCCATGCCGATCAGGACGTTGGCGGCGCTTTGCTGGGGGTCGGCAGCGGAGTGGGCGGAGGCGTGGAGATAGTCAGCTAGGGCGCGGCCGGTGGCGAAGAGGGTGCGGTCGTCCAGCGGGGGCGTACCGGGAACGCCGCGAATACCGTCGGTGCCGAAGAATTGTTTGGGCATAGGAAGAGGCGTAGGATGCGGCACGGAAAAGTGTAGCACAGGGGTTTATGTGTATTAGTAGGGAGGGCGGGGAGTAGGCGGCGAAAGGGGCAAGAGCGTGGTGGTCGAGAGAGTTGGCGCGATGTGTTACCGTGGAGCGCGAGCGGGTGCGCGATTCCCGCTCGGCCCCCACGGCTAAATCGCGGACGACGGAGTGAGCGTGGAAATAACGGACGAAGACATCATCAAGGTGCGGCCGAGCCTGGGAACGACGAGCCTGCGCATCCTGGCGGCCGGGGCGATTATTTTGTTTTTGTATTATGCGGCGGGGGTGGTGATCACGCTGCTGCTGTCCATATTGCTGGCGTATTTTCTGGACCCCGCGGTGGAGATGATGGAGAGGGGCGGGGCACCGCGGACGATCGGGGCGATGGTGGTGGTGTTAATTTTGATTTTTGCGCTGGCCGCGGTGGGTTACGGGATGTGGTCGCGGACGGCGAATTTCGCGGATAACTGGCCGAAGTACAGCGCGGTGCTGCGGCAGGCGACGAGCGCGCTGGAAGGAAAAATAAACGGGTTTGAAGGTCAATTAACGCAGGAGCAGGGCGCGAAGCCAGCAGCGCCGCCGGCGCAGGAACCGGGAATGATTCACGGATTGATTTTGCGCGCGGTGGGCTCGCTGTACGAATTGGTATTGGAAGTGACGTTCGTGCCGTTCCTGGTATTTTTCATGCTGGCGGGCAAGCGGGACGTGTGGCATACCACGCTGCGATTATTTCCGGCATCGCGGCGAACGCAAGTGAAGGAGACGCTGGACGATTTGCGGCTGGTGTTGCGGGACTTTTTGGCGGGCATGTGCATCCTGACGCTGATCGTGATTGCGGCGAGCAGTATTTTTTTCTGGGCAATCGGACTGGAATATCCGGTGCTGCTGGGCATCGTTTCCGGGCTGCTGAATATGGTGCCGTATATCGGGGTGGTGCTGTCGTGGCTGCCGGCGTTTTTCCTGGCGTTAACGAAATTCGCCACGATTGGGTGGTTTTTGCTGATCGCCGGGGCGCTGCTGGGGATTCACATACTGGCGCTGAATTTAATAGCGCCGCACATTGTGGGGAAGCGGGTACAGCTGAATGCGGTGGCGATTACGATTGCGCTGCTGTTCTGGGGCTGGCTGTGGGGCGGGATGGGATTGTTGCTGGCGATACCGTTGACGGCGGTGCTACGCGTGGTGTGCGACCATACGGAATCGTTGAAGCCGTTCGGTCGATGGCTGAGCGCGTAAGGAGCGGCTTGGTACGAATTTGAGTCGCCATCAAAATATGACGCTGTACTTCCGAACGGTGACTGCTTGTCTACACGGCAGGGCGGATCGAGATTGCGCATGGGGCAAGTGTTGCTAGACTGACGGGCAAGTCAGCTGCCAAGGCTTTGGCGGCGAATTGAATCAGCCGCCGGCTCCCTCCTCTCAGCCGCGGTAAACAGCAGCTCTTCCGCGAACGACCTCTCCCGTTCCCGAACAACCTTCAGGATCCGATGCCCAACGCGATGCGCTCCGAGCTGTTGCTCGCCGCGATACTGGAATCAAACGAAGACGCGACGCTGGCGATTGCGCCGGACGGAACGATTGAGTATTGGAGCCCGGGCGCCGAAGCCATGTACGGATATACCAAAGCGGAGATGATCGGACAGCCGCTCAGGAGACTGGTACCGCTGTATGAAACACCAGCGCTGGAAGCGCTGCTCAATAAGGCCTGCCGTGGCGAACTAATGCACTGGGACAACACGGAGCGCTTGACGAAGAGCGGAACACGCGTGCGAATCGTGGCGAAGCGATACGCTATTCGCGACGAAGAGGAGAAGCTGGTGGGAGTGCTGGAGCGNNCGTGGTCGAGAATCCGTCCGGGAACGCTGACGGGCAAGACGATGCACGAGTTTCTGGATTGCCCGGATGGGCACGCGCCGCCGGTAGCGCAGCACTACGAGGCGCTGCAGGGAGTGCCTTCGCGTTTCGAGTACGAAAAAAAGGATCGCGCGTTTGAAGTACAAGTGGGACCGCTGCGCTCGGCGAGCGGAGAAATTATCGGTTGTGTGGGGGTGCGGCAGGACATCACGGACCGCAAGCGCAGCGAAGAGGAAGTGCGGTACCGCGCCACGCACGACGCGCTCACGGGGCTGGCAAACTATCGTGAATTCATCGACAAAGTGGAAACCGAGGTACGGCGCACGGAACGGAACCTGCGGCAATTCACGGTAATGCTGCTGGATATGGACGATTTGAAGACCATTAACGACCGGCGAGGCCACCTAGGAGGAAACCGGGCGTTGAAGCGATTGGCGGCGGTACTGAAGGAGCAGAGCCGCGGCACAGACCTGGCGGCGCGCTATGGAGGCGACGAGTTCGCGCTGGTGCTGATCGACTCAAACCTGAGCATGGCGGAACACGTGGCGCGACGTATCGAAACGCGACTGAAGACGGATGCGGAAGCACCACAGTTGAGCGCAAGTATCGGGATCGGAGTGTATCCGGACGACGGCAGGACGGCACAGGAATTGCTGGAGGCCGCGGACCGGCAGTTGTACGAGTGCAAGAAGGCGCACAAGGCAGGGGTGGCGTTCGACGTGGGCGCGAGAACGCGGCGAAGTTCAGCGCGCCGAGCGTAACAGGGACACGACCGCCGGCAGGTCGACGGATTCCTGAAACAAACGAATGGCGGCGATGCCGGCGGCACCGGCGCTGAGGCACGTGGATGCGTTCTCTGCGGTGATGCCGCCGATGGCGAGCACGGGGATAGAAACGGCCCGGCACACCTGGGCGAGAAGCGACACTCCCTGGGCCGGACCGAAAGCGCGCTTGGAAGGCGAATCGAAAACCGGGCCAAAGAAAATATAGCCGGCACCGGCCTGCGCCGCGGCGATGGCCGAGGCGACGGAATGACAAGAAGCACCGACGAGCAACGAGGGGTGGCGCGTCAGCCGGGAAGACGCCCGCAGGGAGCCGCACACTTCAGAGACGGGAAGAGAGCGCTCCCGCAAGTGTACGCCATCGGCGAATTCGGCGAGCGCGACGTCAAGACGATCATTCACGAGAACTTTGGCGCGCGTCGCGCGGCACTGTCCCCGAGCAGCAGCTAGCAGCGCGGCGCAGTGCTTCGCGGCAAGGTCTTTTTCGCGCAATTGAATCCAATCGATGCCCGCAGATGCGGCGGCAGCGACGTGAAGCAAGAGTGGCGCGAAAGAATTGTCGCGCAATATGCCGGGCGCAGGAGGAGAGGCGGCAGCGGACGGCGGATGATGCGGCAGGAGACTTTGGCGGTCAGTAACGTAGCAGAGGAGCACAGTTCCGAATCCTGGGATGACAACGGCTTGCGAAAGAATAGCGCGATACGGCTTACGCGTGAGTGTCCGGATTCTGGGCAAGACTTTGCCGCTGCGAAATCAGATTGATGGCCAGGAGAATATCGAGAACACCCAGACCACTAACGGCACCGCGGAAGGACGGATGCAAAAGGACGGGGACGAGAACGGGAATGTGATGCAAGAAATAGTTCTGGTCCCAATAAACAGACCAAGGAAGATACAGGAGCAGGGCACCCATCTCGAAGCAGAGCACGACCAACAATGCGCGAAAGACGCGATTCATGAAAGAGCGGAACCTGCTTAATCGGGCGGGCCGAAACGAAACGCCCTGAAATGTAACGCTAGAAATACGGACGCCGGAATCAGCGGCTGGACTTTTGCAAAGCAGCGATGCGCTCGGCCACGTCGCGATAGTCGATGTTCATGGCATAGACGTGGGAGAAACTTTTCAGCGCAGCATCGTGTTGACCCGCCGATTCCTGAGCTACCCCTAAATCATAGCGCAAGGCGAGTTCGCTGTCCGATTCGAGGCCTGGAGTCTTGAGCGCGCGTTCGTACCAGATGGCGGCAATGGCGGGCTGGCCTTTGTCGATGAAAGCCAAGCCCAGGAGCGTGCAGCACTGCATGACGTAGCGGAAGGGCCGGCCACGTTCGCAGGCCTGGGCGACTTTCTGGAATTCGCTGATGGCCTCCTCGACCAACCCCATTTCGCGGAAGGCGATGCCGAGATTGTAGTGGGTCTCGAGATCCTCGTCGTCGCTGCCCATCTCGCCGAGTTCGGCGCGGAATTCATCGAAGACTTCCTTGAGCGGAGCAGAGTCGAGACCGCCGGGAGCACCTTGACCATTTGCAGTGGGCTTGAGTGCGGGTGGGGCCGCGGGTTGTGGTGCGGCGGTGGCAAACTCTGGGCTGAGCTCGCCAAGGCCGAGCTCACTCATTTCCGAGGCTAGATCGGAGAGGAACTGATCCGCAGTAAAGCTGGCGGCGGTTACGGGAGCGGGCTCGTCTTTAACTAGTGGTGCGACAGCGGGTGGCACGACCGGTGGCGACGCAACGGGAGCTGATGTATCGGGCGGCCGCTGATCATACGCGGGGACGAGGGCCTCGGGTTCCAAAACCAGATCGTAATCCTGATCCAGCTCGAGTTCGAGCGGGGCCTCGGGAGCGAGGTGCTCCGGCGCATGAATATCCGCCAAGTGCTGATCGGCATCGAAAGCCGGCGCGGATGGTTCGGCAGCGGCAGGCGCGGGCGGTGCAAAATTCTCCGACGGGTCGAGCGAGAGCTCGCGGAGAGCCTGGGGAGCGGGTGCGTGTGGTGTTTCTGGGGACTCGACAGGTGGCGCGGGCTCGGAAGGCTTCTCGACCGGCGCGAGCGCTTCGGCAAAGATGTCGTCCAAGGAAAGCTCGATGGCTGAAGTGCTTTGTTCTTCGACATGTGCAAGCTCAGTGGGCGACAGTTCTTCGTCGGTGGGGGCGGGGATTTCGGCGGAGATGTCCGCGAAATCGTTGTGGGCGGCAGGTTCAGCGACGGAGAGCTCAGAGATATCAAGTTCCGCGGCGTCCGCGCCATGCTGTTGCGCTGGAAGTGGCGCCACTTCCGAGGGAGTTGCGGGAACAGCCGCAGGGGGAAACGGCGACTCTTCTTCGATGGAAAATTCCTCGAGGGCGGATGAACGTTCGTCGCTAACCGCAAATTCCACTGGCGCTGAGGGTGCCGTTTCGGCAGGCAAATCGGTGGGCGGAACGGCAGAGGCGGAAGGCGCGGGGGCAGCGGATTCGCTGCCCAGCAAGGAGGCCCACTCATCGGAAAGATCGACTTCGTGAAGCTCCTGCGCGGGGCCAGGCTGAGAAGCACTGATTTCTTCGGAGGAGACGGCGACGGGCGTCGCGGGAACTTGCGGCGTAACCCTTGGCGGAGCCTCTGGCGCAAGCTCTGTGGCAATCTCGAGTTCCGGCAAGGCTTCCGGCTCATCGATGGAGGCTGCGGGGACGGACACGGCAGCGGGAGCGGCGGACAGCTCGTCATCGGCGAGACCCGCGGCACGCTGGAAGCGGCGGCGCAATTCGCCAAAGCGCTCGGCACTGCGCGCGTCACCGCGTTCTTTATGAATTTGTTCGAGGTGCGAGGCGAGTTCCGCGGTGCGGCGATCGTCTCCAGCGCCGAGGACAAAATCGAGCAGTTTCTCGAGGGTCGGAGTGTGGCGGGGAGCGCGACGGAGAATGGCTTCGAGCAGGCCGATGGCTTTTTGCGTCAGGCCGTAGCTGGCGAAGAGATCAACGTCCGTGAGCGACTGGGCGATGAATTTTTGAGTCTCGTCGTCAAGCGGGGCTTCCGCGGGCGCCGAGGACTTGACCCGCGCCGCGGGCTTCTCGACGGGGAGGTCCGGGCGAACTTTAGGCGCCGGAGCCTTCGGCAGTGCGAGTTCGTGCACCTCCGGAGGCGGAGGGGCGGAAGTATCCGGAGCCAACAAACCCATCTTGCGGAGAAGATCGTTAAGTTTGCGCTTGGCGGATTCGCTCTCTGGCTCGCGATCGACGAGGCGCTCGAAGACTTCCTTGGCGCGATCGAACTGTTTAGCGGCCACCAGGGCGTCGCCAAGATTGGCCAAAGCATCGGGGAGGCGGAAGGAATCGCTGGTGCGGCCGTAGCTATCGACGAGCCACTCGAGCGGCTCGATGCGCCCGGGCATGCGGGCCGCGAGATCGTTGAGCAGGCGTCCGACAATTTCATGCTCACCCGCGTCGATCATGGGAATACGCGATTTCTCGAGGATGGCCATGGCTTTTTCGGTCTGGCCGGATTCGAGGAGCGCTTCAATGAGCTTCTGCATGGGGCCGAAATTCTTTTCGTCGGCCGCAAAGACGCGCATGGCGAGGGCGGTGGCCGGTTCCCACTTGGCGCTCTTGAGGTAGAGGTCGAGAAGCAGCTCCGTCTGTTCGCCACCCTTTTCGAGGTCTGGGACTTGCTCGAGGAATCCGGCGGCAGCGGCGGTGTTGCCCTGCGCGGAAGCGGAACGGGCCTTCACGGTAAGCGCGTGGAGATTGTGGGGTTCGATCTTGAGAGCTTTGTCGGCGAGCTTTTCGCACTCGGCGTGGTCCCCACGGGCGGCGGCGCGTTGCGCGGCGGCGATGTAGGTTTCGAGGGCCTCGCGAGACTGGCCCATGGCCTGATACAAGTCGGCGAGACGCACCTGAATGCGCAGATTATCCGGTTCCGCGAGGAGAAGCTTTTTCAGCAGGCCAACGGCTTCCGGCTGGCGATTGTTCTTAAGATGAATTTCGGCGAGTTGCAGGAAAAGCGGGCGGGCCTCGCTCATAACCCCTTGCTGGACGTAGAGGTCGGCTAGCTTCTCGAGAGGGCGAATTTCCTCCGGGGCCAGTTTGGCAATGCGTTTATAGACGGCGATGGCCTTGGTAAGGAAACCGTCGCCCACGAAGATCTGGGCGAGGCGTTCAAAATATTCGATGGCCTGGAAGGTTTCGCCCTGGCGAATGTATAGCTCGCCGACGGTCATGAGGGTGACCTGGTCGCGTGGCTCAAACTTCAGGATCTGCTGGTATTCGCTGATCGCCTGCGGAACTTTGCCCTGATTCAGGAGCTTTTGTGCGGCTTCAACGGATTTGCTTTTGTTATAGGCCATGCGAATACCGGGACGTGGAAAGACGCGGCCGCGCTGCGGCCGGACTCTCCGTGGTGAAGCGTCCGAGACGTTCTCCTGAGCATCGCTGCGGAAGTTAGTGGCGCCGCAACGCCATGTTGGGAGGCTAGCAGGCGGGAAAAAGGCAAGTCAACGAACGTGGGGAGGGGTGTGAGCAGGCAGTTATCCCCGTGCGGAGGAGGAAACTTGACGGCGAAGACGAGGCGAAGCGGCTGGGAAAATATTTTCCAGTGATTTTGACTCTGTGGCGGTTCGGTACAGGGAGAGCTCGCCGGATTCAGAGCGGGAGTGCAGCTTGCTCTGCGTTGGCGGCCCAGCAGCGGGAGTCGCGGACTGGGGCGAAGGAGTTGCGATGAAGCGGGCTGGGACCGTGCTGGCGAAGGGCTGCCAGGTGCTCGGCGGTGGCGTAGCCCTTGTGTTGGGCCAAGCCATACTGCGGGTAGACGACGTGCCATTCTTCCATGCGGGCGTCGCGGTGGGTTTTGGCGAGGATAGACGCGGCGGCGATGGAGACGCTGCGGGCGTCGCCGTGGATGAGGGACTTTTGCTCGATGAGGACGTCGAGTTGCATGGCGTCGAGGAGGAGATAGTCGGGAGCGACGGGGAGCAGCTGGAGGGCGGCGGTCATGGCCTGGCGGCTGGCTTGGTAGATATTCCAAGCATCGATGCGCTGGGCGTCGATTTCGGCAACGGCCCAGGAGATGGCGTGTTCGCGGATGCGCGGGGCCAGCTCGGCGCGACGATCGGGAGAGAGTTTTTTGGAGTCGTCGAGGCCGACGATGCGACGCTTGGGGTTGAGGATGACGGCGGCGGCGACTACGGGGCCGAAGAGGGCGCCGCGGCCGGCTTCGTCGAGGCCGGCGATGCGCATCCAGCCTTGCTGGCGTGCGGCGCGCTCGAAGCGGGAACAGCACTGACGAGCCATCGAGGTGATAGTAGCATGGAGGCGATGGGTGGTGGCGAGAGCGCAAGAGTGTTGTGGATAAAAAAGACGGGCGCGAGGCCCGTCTTTTCGCTTCAATTATGGGGTGGCGCGGTCGAGTGGCTGTCGTGACTTACGCTTTAGCAGCGGCTGGCTCTGCGGCCGCGGCTTCCGTGCTGGGAGCGACCACGCGGTCGGCACGCTTGATGCGGGCGGCCTTACCCTTGAGGTCGCGGAGGTAGTACAGGCGGGCGCGGCGAACCTTACCTTTGCCTACGATATCTACCGTGCTGATGGAGGGCGAGTGGAGCGGGAAGATGCGCTCGATGCCGACGCCGAAGCTGACGCGGCGGACGGTGAAGGTGGCGCCGGATGCACGGCCCTTCTTGGAGATCACTACACCTTCGAAGGCCTGCAGGCGTTCTTTTTCCTTTTCGCCTTCACCTTCTTTGAGGCGGACGTTCACGCGAATGGTGTCGCCAACGCGAAAGTCAGGAAGATCGGTGCGCAGTTGCGCGTCGTGCAATTTCTGAATTACCGGGTTCATGTGCTTGATTCCTTGCAGACCCACTCAGGCGGGGCATGCGCTCGATAGACAATCACTGATTATAGGGGAATTGTGGGAAATTTCCTAGCGGATTTCCGGCTTATCCCCTACGACCGGTGAGAGGGTCGTCGGCTATAAAGGGCTGCCGCTGGTTATCGACGCGGGGTATTGGCGACGAATGACGGTGGCGGCGAAGCGCTCCATCTCTTCGAGCTGCGGGCTGAATTGGAGGAGGATAAGTTCGACGCCTGCGGACTCGAATTTGGCAAGGCGCTCGGCCACCTGTTCGGGGGTGCCGACCAAGCCACTGCGCAGACCGCGATTGCTTACCGAATAATCCTGGAGAGAAACTTTTTGCTCGAGTTGCGTGCCGGCCAGCCATTGCTGGTAGTTGGCGTAGCCCGCGGCGGATTGGTGGACGTCGGTGATGCGCTCCAGCTCGTCTTGCGCTTCGCGTTCGGTGTCGCGGACGATGGCGTAGCCGGCCACGCCGAATTTCAGCGGCGGCAGATCGTAGCGCGCGCGGCGGGCTTGCAGGTCGGCGATTTTTTCGGCTACGCGCTCCGGCGGATCGCCGTGCATCAGGTAGGCGTCGCACTTTTCGGCGATGAGTTCCTTGGCGGCGGTCGATTCGCCACCGGCGTACAGCCTGGGGCGGGGCTGCGAGAGCGGTTTGGGGGCGAGGATGTTGTCGTCCACGCGATAATATTTTCCGGTGAAGGAGAAATTATTTTGCTTCCAGACGCCGTCGAGCACGTCGAGCCATTCGCTGGTGCGGGCGTAGCGGTCGTCGTGCTGCTCGAAGTGGACGCCGTATTTGCGGGCTTCGTCGGCCCACCAGGAAGAAACCACGTTGAGCGTGAGACGTCCGTTGCTGATGTGGTCGATGTTGGCGGCTTGCTTGGCGAGCAAGGCCGGGAGATGGAAGGTGGGGCGGACGGCGACCATGATTTCGATGCGCTCGGTGACGGCGGCGAGGGCCGAGGCGGTGGAGAACGCGTCGAGAGATGGCGCGAGCGGGCCTTTGATGTCGTTGAGATTTAATTCCGCGACGAGCGTGCAATCAAAACCGAGCTGTTCGCTGCGCTGGGCCACGCGCTTCGCGTAGGGCCAGGTGGGCGGCATATTTTCGTCGACGATGTTGCGCAGCCAGCCGCCGAAGACGGGGAGCCAGTAGCCGTATCTCATGCGGAGACCTTTGTAGAGGAAAAGGGTGCGGAAGAGAACGGCGCGGTGACCGAGATTGCCGAAGCTTTCGTTGTGGAAGTTCGCGCTTCGTGCTGCACGGCTTCGGCGATTAGAAAATCGGCGAGGCGGGAATAGGGATTGAAGCCGACGATGCGCACGGGGTCGGCGACGAAATTGGAGAGGGCGTTGACGTCGTAGTAGAACTGGCGGCCGGTGCGGTCATCAAGGACGTACTCGAGGCCGCCGACTTCCACGTTGCCCAGTGCCATGATTCGCTCTACTTCATCGATAATTTTTTGCGGCGGGTTGTAACCCTCGACGGTCATGCCGGTTTTCGGCGCGTCCACCGGGCAAGCGATGCGCGTTAGCTCTTCGCCTTTGGTGTTCTGGCAAATATCTGCCGGGCAGAGATTGAAACTGTCGCCGGTGATGTGGATTTTGATGGCGTAGAGAAATTTGCCGCCGAGGACTTCGACGCGCGTGATGACGCCGTCGCGCGCGGTGAACGCTTCCTGCACGAGCGCGGTGGAATCGATGCCAAAGTACAGGCGATTTTCGTGGACCGCGGCGCGGAGCGCTGCGGGAGAGCTGAAGCGCTCGATGCCGGCGCCGCTGCCGCCGATGTTGGGCTTGATGACGATGGGATAACCGATGGCTTGCGCCGCGGCGAGCGCTTGCGACGGATGATTGATGACGATGGCTTTGGGATAAGGCAGGCCGAGCTTCTCCAGGTTCGTAAGCTGCTGGGCCTTGGAAATTTCATGCGCAAAACAACGGTGGCCATTCACGACACGCAGGCCCTTGGCTTCGAGATGGGCCAGGTAATTGAGCGTATAGAAAATCATGTGTCCCAAGCCGCGCTGCCAGGCGGACGGGCTCATGCGATTGAAGAGCAGGGAGTATTCGTTCGCTGTTGCGGCGACATCGTAGCAATGCTCACGCGCGTGAACTTTCCGCCACGGCACATCGCGTTCATCGAGTTGCTGAAACAGCGGACGAAACCAGTCCGGGTGCTCGTAGTAGATGGCAATGGGTTTTTCCGGGTGCCGGGTGCCGTCAGCCGCAGGGATCATCGCAGTTTCGCCTTTTCTCGTAGCGCAAATTCATCATCTCGTGAGATGCGTTTGGACAGCAAGGGTTACCGAGCTAGGAAAGGATGCCTCTCTGTAGCGTGGCAATCAATGGTGGTTCGCCGCAGCGAGGGGCGCGGCCTTCGCTTTATCGATACGCGACTGTGTATCGGATCGAATTTTCTTCGCCGTGAGGCCTTCCGGGCTGTCCGGATCCAGGCGGATATACGCGTCCAGATCCGCGACAGCGGCAGAGTCGTTGTGCTGACGCATGTGGATCAGCGACAGGAGACGGTAGATTAGCGCCTGCTCCGGTGCGAGAGCTCTGGCTTTCTCGGCCGCCACCAACGCGGCATCCAGGTGATTGCGATAGAGTTCCAGTTTTCCCAACTGGAAGAAGCCCGACCAGGAATTGGGGTCCAGATCCAGACCGCGCAGCAATAATGGTTCTCCGCGCATCGCGTCGTGGCGAGCCAACCACAAGGTGGCCAGCGCGAAATCGGCGTCCGCGAAGGCTTGATCGCTTAACTCCACCGCCTTCTGCAGGCTCTTCTCCGCTTCCGCGGAATTTTGCAGCGCCAGATTGGCCATGCCGATCTGATAGTAGGCCTCATAGTAATCCGGCGCTTTGGCCACCGCGGCTTGGAAATCCCGCAGCGCTTCCGCCGGCTTCTTGTCCCCGTAGAGTTTCTGCTTTCCCGCATCCATCAGCGCCCTTGCCGATTCGGAAATGGATAACTCGTGGGCGGAAATCGCGGAATCGCCCCGCGGCTTCCTGGCGAATTGTTCGACTGGCTTCAGGAAAACAGAGACGCCATGTTGCGTGCCAAAGTTCACGTCCACCTGCACGCTCGCTGGGAGATAGTCCGCGGCCTCCACTTTGAGCAGGAACGCTCCGGCCGGGATTCCAACAAACGAGAACTCGCCGGAATCGGTAGTGATGGACTCCTGGAGACGGTTTCCACCAGCATCGCAAAGCCACACTGCCGCGTGGCGGATCCGCTGGTTGGAGGACTCCGAATAAACGACGCCGTTCAGGTTGGCGGAGGGACTCGCCGCAG
>PMOV01000107.1:0-2979 GCA_003161195.1 Acidobacteriota bacterium
TCGCTGCTCCACTGCGCGTGGTCCACCGTAACGTCGGCGTCCAGCACCATCTTCTCGAGCACCTTCACCTTGCCCGGCGGAATGAATAATTTTGCTTCGATTTTTGCCGGCCCGCTCAGCAGCGGCGTTTCGGACTTGAGCGCCAGCGCCAGCATGTCCTGGATCCGCGCATCCGGCGCATGAACCGTCAGTTGAATGTCGTGACCTTTGCCCGGAACGTTGACCACGCTGCCTTCCGAGAGAATCACCGACATGATCAGCGTGGCCTTCACCAGGTGCAGGTAGGTGTTGCCATTCAGCCCGTCCACAGTGGCGGAAAAATTGGTGTGCAGGGGAACGGGCTTCCCGACGCGATCCAGTGAAAAGTCCGGTGTGTCCGTGATGCCGGAAACTTCCAGCGTGTCGAGCTGCCCGGTATATTTCCCCGTCGACGATAAAATGCCGGCGATCCCGGGGAATGGTCCCAGATCCGCGTCGGTAAATTGATAAGAGCCGGAAACCGGCGTCGCGCCCTTGTCGTCAAGATTCCAGGGACCAAAACTGCCCGAGGTGGCGATCTCTCCTTTGGGCTTGCCGTTTGTTAAGGTGCCGTGAAAGGCCATCGCCTGGCTCGTGCCCGCGTGATAAAGATAAAGCGCGTGAATATCCCAATCGAGCGGCGGCTTGCTCGAAACTTTGGGGAGAATGGTCAGCGTGGTGTTGTCGCAGACGATTTCGTCCACGACGATCTGCGGAAGCGGTTGCCGCGAAGGTGAAGCGGGACTCGGGGCACCGGATTTGGATGCCGCGGCGGGCGATTTTGGATGCCGCGGCGGAATCGTTATGACCATGTTTTGCAAGCGGATGCCGCGGATTTCGTGAGGCACCCGAAAGATTCCGAGAAACCCCAAATGAAACGTGAAGGAGTCGATGTGAATGAATGGCAGGTTGGCAGGGTCGCGGTGAAAGATGGTGAGGTCGCGGCCCTTGACGCTCATTTCCGGGAAGGCCGTGACGTGCAAGTTGCCCAACTGCACTTCCGTGTCGAAATGCTCGGAGAGCGCGCGGACGACCCATGCGCGGGTGAAGGCGTCGACGTGCAGCGAGCGCCATAGCACAATGCCCCCGACGATGCAGAGGAGCAGCAGCGCGGAGAGAAAAATCAGCCATGCGCGAGAGGGACGCGGTGCACGCATGCGCGTTAGATTCAGTTCGGGGCGAAAATGTTTGCGTGTGCGGGCTTCGCCCCCGCTGCTGCAATCGTGACGGCAGCGTCCACCGGCACGGTCACCGGCGGGAGGCAGACTTCATTGCTGCACGCCTGGTAGCGGACTTTCAGGGTGAGATGTTGCGGACCGAGCGGCGCGGCGGCGGAGGCCGTCAGCGGCAAGCGCAGCAGCGCGGTGCCCTCGTAAACGTTCAACGGCTTGTCCTTGGAAAACGTAAACGTGTGCAGCGTGCCCTTGGGATAGACCACCTCCCCCGCAGTGAAGCCAGCGGGCAAATCGGCAACTTTCAGGTCCGTGGCGATAAGATAATCCGCGGATTTTTCCCGCGCGTTGATGTGGAAGCCGGGGCGGATGGCCATGGACACGGCGAGCTGGAAGGGAACGCTGCGCGCGGCGGGCTCTGCGGAAGCATAGGTGGTGAAAGCTACGACATCGCGGCCGGAGGGCACCTGGGGCACTGCGCTTTGCGTGGTCAGCAGGAACAGGGTCACCAGCGCGCAAATTCCCGCACAAGCTTTGGCGAAACGGGCGCTCATAGCGTGACCTGCGCGCCGACCTGATCAGAAATGACGCGGCTCATCACCTGGCGCAAGTCTTCGCCGGTCTTCTCGAGGACGAAATTGTTGCGGGCGTCTGACCAGCCCAGCTTGAAACTGGTGGACAGGGCGGAGATCCAGATCTCGCGCACCGGCGTGTTCGGCGAAACGACAAACTTCGTTTCGTCGGCATCTTGAAACTGCACTTCGAGCTTGCCGCTTTCGCCTTCCACATCGAAGTCGTGCTCGTCGCCGGCGGTAAGCAGGCGTTTTTTCAGCTCGCTAAAGGCGGCATCGGCTTTGCGTTGAAAATCCAGTTCGTCAAGCATGGCAGCTTAGAGTTGGCCTTCGATGAGTTTGGAAATCTCGTCCTTGTCGATGATACCCGTGACGCGCTTGATTTGCTTGCCGTCGCGAGAGATGAGCACGCTGGTGGGATAGCCAAGCAGGCCGCCAAATTTGTCGGCCGCGGCATCGTTGCCGAGAAGGATCGGATAAATCATCGACGTGGGCGTGCCATTCACGTTGAATTTTTCCTTCTGCACGAAAGGCTCGACGACGCTCTTGCCTTCTTCATCCATGGCGAGGCCCAGAATGGTGAAGCCTTTGGGCCCATAGGCTTGCTGCATTTCGATGAGCCAGGGGATTTCTTCGCGGCAGGGATCGCACCAGGTGGCCCAGAAATTCACCAGCACCACCTGACCTTTGTACTGCGCAAGGGAAACGTCTTTGCCGTCGAGGTCTTTGAGCGTGAGCTCCGGCGCGGGCTTGCCGGTGGTGTCGACGTCCTGCATGGCGGCCGCGTGCGTGGAACCGCTGCCAGGGATGCGCGTGGCGCGGTCGGCCACTACGGTGACGACGATGATGGCGACCACGCCAGCGAGAATCAGCGCCGCCTTGGTGCCGGGCAATTTGGCCACCGTGGACCAGTTTTTCGCGAGCACGATGGCAATGAGCGCGAGCAACGCGATTCCGCCGATGAGCGCGAACCACAGGCCGTGGTTTCCGGTGGTCAGGATAGCTTCGAGCGAGCGCACCGCGGAATCGAGGAAGCCGAGTTTGCCGGTGAGCCAGGTGAGGCGGTTGAGAAATACCAGGCCGCCGATGAAGAGCAGCAACGCACCGCTGAAAATTTCCACGGCATGCAGATACTTGCGGAAATTCTTATAAAACACCATGAACTGGCTAATGCCTAGAGCGGCGAGCAGGAACGGAATGGCCAAGCCCGCGGAGTA
>PMOV01000107.1:3048-19203 GCA_003161195.1 Acidobacteriota bacterium
GCGAAGAGCGGGGCGTGGCGCAGGAGCGAGACGATTCCCAGCGCGACGAAAACGGCGCCAAGCGCGATGCCCATGCGGTAGCTGAGCTTGATCAGCAGGCCGAGAAGATGCAGGCCGAAGAGAAGAATCAGCGCGCCAGCGATGGGGGTGAGCGTGCGGCGATGCTCGTTGAGGAAACCGCCGACGGCGCTGGCGGTGGCTCCGAAAGAGATGAAGACCGCGGAGAAGCCGACGACGAAGGCGAGCGCGGAAGAGAAAAGGCCAGAGCGAGGGACTTGGCCCTGTCGCAACTGCTCCATGCCGATGCCGCTGAGCATGGAGATGTAACCGGGAACAAGTGGCAGCACGCAAGGGGAAAGGAACGAGACCAGACCGGCAAGGAAAGCGCCAGCGAGAGAGACGTCGGTCATCGAGCGCCTCGAGCGTGCAAGACCAAATGGCAAACGGTCTGAACGGGGATTAGTGAGGTAAGCATGGATTCAATAGACTTCATTCTCCCACAAAAAGTTACGTGGCGTAGCGGTGGGCGGATGGCAAAAACGAACGGTTTGTTTGGACTGGCGGAAATACAAGATTGCAAAGCAGTTAGTGGGTTTATGCAGCTACAAGACGCAGTATTTTGGTAAGCGTTAAAGGACCTTCGGAGAAGAGGAACTGCGACAAACGTAACTAGCAGGCGCGTTCCGCTACTTTGAGCGCGCCTGCCAGCCGGTTGCAGACTACGACCTATTGCGGGCCGCCGGAGATGATCAGGGTTTCGCCGGTGATCCAGGACGAATCGTCGGAAGCCAGGAACACCGCGGCGGGGGCGATGTCGCTGGGCTTACCAACGCGGCCGAGGGGCGCCTTCTTCACGAATTCTTTTTCGAAATCGCTGCCTGCGAAGCCCGCGGCGTGCACACCTTCGGTGATGACCAGGCCGGGGTTGATGGAGTTGACGCGGATCTTGCGCGGGCCGAGTTCTTTTGCCAGCGATTTGGTAACGGCATCCACGGCGGCCTTGGTGGCGCTGTAAACGGCGGAGTTAGCCGGCGCGATGGTGCTCACGAGGGAACTGATGTTGATGATGTTGCCGCCGTTCGCGCCGAAGTGCTTGGCCGCGGCTTGCGAGGTGAGAATGAGGCCGAGGACGTTGAGGTTGAACTGCTTGTGAAAAGAGTCTTCGGTAATGGCTTCGAGAGGTTTGAAGTCGTAGATGCCGGCGTTGTTGACGAGAATGTCGAGCTTACCGAAGGCCTTGGTGGTGGCGGCGAAGAGTTGGTCGATTTCGGCGCCCTTGGCGACATCGGCTTGTACCGCAACGGCTTTGCCGCCGTCTTTGGTGATCTCCGCCACGACGCGGTCGGCGCCTTCCTTGCTCGAGGAATAGTTCACCACCACGGAAGCGCCTTCGGCGGCGAGGTGCTTGGCGATGGAAGCGCCGATGCCTTTGGAGGCTCCGGTCACGACAGCGACTTTGTTGGACAGTTTCTTGGACATTGCGATCTCCTTTAGTTCACTACTTATCGGTACATAATGTGTGGGGCGGCGAATCGCCGTCCAGGTGTTTTCTTACCGATTGGTATGTTAGGATGCGGGAAGAGAAGAAAGGATACAAAGATTTATGAGCAAGGGCGCAAGTGTTGCACGGAAAAGAGTTAGGGCGCCCGGGCGGCCGCTGGGATTTAACCCGGTGAAAGCGTTGGATAAGGCCCTGCGCGTCTTCTGGCAACGCGGGTATGAGGGCGCGTCGCTGGCGGAGCTGACGCGCAGCATGGGGATTAACCGGCCGAGCATGTACGCGGCGTTCGGCAACAAAGAGGAACTGTTTCGCAAAGCGCTGGGCCGGTATGAGGAACTGGTCGGCGGTCAACTTTTTGAAACGCTGGGGGAGCCTACGGCGCGCGGCGCCATGGAGCGATTGCTCAACGGAGGCGCGGAGGGACTGAGCCGATCAGGGCAGCCACATGGTTGCATCCTGGTACAGGGCGCGCTGGCGTGCGGGGCGGAGTCGCGTGGCGTGCAGCGAGAACTGGCGGCGCGCCGGGGAGCGCAGGAGGAGATGATTCGCGAGCGATTGCTGCGCGCCAAGGCGGAGGGAGACTTGCCGGTTCACGCGGACCCGGAAGAGTTGGCGAGCTATTTCACCGCGGTGCTACATGGCATGTCCGTGCAGGCGGCTGGCGGAGCGCGGCGAGAAAAACTGTTGGGGATTGCGCAGCGGGCCATGCGGGCGTGGCCGACGGCCGAAGGATAAACAAGCAAAAACTGGATTTAGGCGCGCGCCAAATCTCTTTCGAGAGATTTGGCTTTGCGAAACCAGGGGCGTTCGACGCGCTGCATGTAGCGCGGCAGAGTGCGCTTTTTGGCGAGAAGCTTCTGCGCCCACTCGCGGGCTTCCGCTTGGCGATTTTCGAGTTTCAGAAAATTGGCGTAGTTGTAGAGAGTTTCGGGCGTCGTGGAAAACTGGGTGACGCTGGCGAAGAGCGGGGCGGCGAGATCGAGGCGGCCGGTCCGCGCGTACGCGTCGGCGAGCAAGCCCGCGGCGCGGTAATAATCAAATTTAGCGTCTTTGGCGACTACGCGTTCGAGGTCCGGAATCGCGGCGGCGAAATCGCCGAGGCCGAGCGAGCATTGCCCGCGGTGATAGAACGCGTGCGGGGAATCGGCGCGCACGGAGATGGCCCGGTTGAAGGCGTCGCGGCCTTTGGCGAATTGTTTTTGCTCGAGCAGCAGTTCGCCGAGTTCCTCGTAATTGCCGGGCGAAGGATTATCGAGGATTTGCGTTTCGAGAATTTTGATGCGGTTGCGGCGGCCGAAGCCTTGGAACACGCCGCGCAAGAGGCCAAGGTCCGGAATGGCCTCGACAATCAGATAGGCCGCGGCGCCCACGCCACCGCCGAAGATGATGATGTAGAACCAATAGCCGTCCGGTCGCCGGCGAAAGAAATGCACCAGCGCGGCAATCTGCACAAAGATGCCCCACGGATAAAAGAGATGGTATAGGCCGAACATGGCGATTGCGTGGTTACCAAGATGTGCTGTTTATCACGAATCGTCAAACGATACGAACGGAAGATTTTAGTGGAAGTAACCGGCCTTGGGGACAGGCGCGATGGGCAAGGGAAAGGCGATGCTGGTTGCTGGCGGAACGAGACGGGTGTAGTCTCACGGCGCTGCGCGGGCATGCCAAATTGCCGGCGCACCAGCGAGTGGAGGAAACATGGCGAGCGAGTCGAACCCCAAGAGCGATGCGGTAGATCAGGAACGGCGAGCGCTGCTGCAAGGTGCGGCGGCAACAGCACTGAGCGCGGCGATGACTGGGCTGACGCCTTTGGCGGCGTGGCCGATGGAAGCATCGACTGGCGCCAGTTTACCTGCTGGCGATATGGACGCGGTGCGCGCGGAGATTACGAAGCGCCACGATGAAGCGCTGCAGCGCTTGCAAGATTGGATCAAACAGCCATCCATCGCCGCGGAAAATCGCGGCATGAACGAAGGCTGCGAGCTGATGATGAACATGCTGAAAGATGCGGGCTTCAGCGGCGTAACCAAGATGCCGACGGACGGTCAGCCGGGCGTATTCGCCACGCTGGATGCGGGCGCGCCACGAACTTTGGGAATTTATTACATGTACGACGTGAAGCAGGTGGACCCTTCGGAGTGGTCGTCGCCGCCGTTTGAAGGCGCTGTGGTGGAGAAGCCGGGATTGGGCAAGGTGCTAGTGGGGCGCGGTGCGGTGAATCAGAAGGGGCCAGAGGCGTCGTTTCTTGCGGCGCTGCACGCCCTGCGCGGCGCGGGGAAAAAATTGCCGCTGAATTTTGTGTTTGTGGCGGAGGGCGAGGAAGAGATCGGCTCGCCGCATTTCCCGCAAGTGGTGCACAAGCCGGAAGTGCTGGCGGCGATGAAGAAGTGCGACGCGGTGTTTATGCCGTACGCGTCGCAGGGATTGACGGGCGACGTGAGCATGTATCTGGGCGCCAAGGGCGTGGTGGAACTGGAACTCATTTCGAGCGGTGAAAAATGGGGCCGCGGGCCAAAGCACGACGTGCACTCCAGCACCAAGGCGGAGCTGGACAGTCCGGCGTGGCATTTGGTGGAAGCGCTGGCGACGCTGGTGACGCCGGATGGAAACGATCCGGCGATTCCGGGGTACACGGATAAGGTGCGGCCGCTTTCGGACGCGGACAAGAAATTAATCGCCGACGCGGCGAAACGGTTGAACGAGAGCGACGCGAAGAAGCAGCTCGGCGTAGAGCATTGGGTACATGACGTGAGCTGGGAAGAGGCGCTGACGCTGCTGGCGTCGCGGCCCACCATCAATATTGAAGGGTTGGTGGGCGGCTACACCGGGCCGGGCGGTAAAACCATTTTGCCGGGACGCGCGGTGGCCAAGATGGATTTGCGTTTGGTGCCGGATATGACTGCGGAGGGCGCGCTGGCGGCACTCAAGGCGCATCTGGCGAGCAAGGGATTCGGCGACATTGAGGTGCACATGAGTGGCGGGTACGACCCGACGAGCACGCCGGCGGACGCGCGAATTATTCAGAGGAGCGCGGAAGTGTATCGCAAGAATGGGATTGATCCCGTGGTGCTGCCGCGCCTCGCGGGTTCCTGGCCGGGTTACGTGTTTACCGGCGAGCCGTTGCGTTTGCCCGCGGGACATTTTGGGTTGGGGCACGGCAACGGGGCGCACGCGCCGAACGAATATTATCTGATTGAGTCGGCGAATCCAGCGGTGAAGGGGATGGATGGGGCGGTGGAGTCCTACGTGGAATTTTTATATGCCATGGCGTAGCGGGCGGCGATCGCCAGAGGAAATGGAGCGAAATCATGAAGAACGAATATTCTCGGCGGGATTTTCTTGGCTTCACGGCGAGCGTGCCCGCCGCAATGGCGTTGGGCGGGTTCGCTAAGAGATTTTTCGGAGCAGGCGCGGCGGCAGAGAAAATTCCCGTGGGGCTGGAGCTTTACTCCGTGCGGGATGGGTTGAAGCAAGCTCCTGCGGCGACGGTGCGCGCCGTGGCCAAGATGGGCTACCAGTGCGTCGAGTTTTACGCGCCGTACTTCGATTCGAGCGAGAGCCAAACCAAGGACATGCGCAAGCTGCTCGACGATCTGGGGATCAAGTGCTACTCGACACACAACAGCGCGGCGTACTTCGAGAGCGCGAAATTACCGCGCGCGCGGGACCTGAACCTGGCGCTGGGCTGCAAATATATGGTGATGGCGAGTTCAGAGGAGAAGACGACGCTCGACCAGTGGAAAAAACTCGGCGATACGCTGAACGCCGCGGCGGATACGCTGGAGCCGAGCGGTTTGCGCGTCGGCTATCACAACCATGCCGCGGAGTTTACGCCGCTCGAAGGACGCCGGCCGATGGAAGTGCTGGCCGAAGCGACGAAGCCTTCGGTGATGCTGCAGTTGGATGTGGGCACGTGCGTGGCGGCGGGCGCCGACCCCGTCGCGTGGATTCGCACGCATCCCGGGAGAATACGCTCGATTCATTGCAAGGATTGGGGCCCCGGCGCGGACCAGGGTTATCGCGTTTTGTTTGGCGAAGGCGTCGTCGACTGGAAAGCGGTTTTCGCGGCGGCGGAGCATGGCGGCGGCGTGGAATATTATTTGGTGGAGCAGGAAGGAAGCCGATTTCCCGAGTTGGAGACGGCGGAGAGATGTCTGGCGGCGTTTCGCGTTGCACACGCGGCGGCGTGAAATACGCGCGCGAATGGCAGCGCTTTCATTCTACCGGACGCGCTGGTGGCCGAAATCTCCGCCGTTCTTCGCGTGGCTATTTCGGCTGCGAAACCAGTGCACCTTCCAGCTGGGAAATTTGCTGTTTGATGAGATCCGCGCTCGGCCCGGGCGGGATATAAGTCAGGGCATTGCGCAGATGCTCCAGCGCGCCGGCATAATCGCCGTGGCCGGCCAGCAGCACCGCCAGCAGTTGTTCCGTGTTGGGCACGGTATGCTGCGGGTCCATGGAGAGCGCTTTTTTGGCGCTGGCTTCCGCGGCGTCCTTTTTCCCCAAATTATAATTGGCGACCGCATTGTAGTACCACGCCCACGTTGTGCCGCGCGGGTTCAGTTCCAGTTCGTGCGAGGTGGCGCTCAGCAGATCGTCCCATTTTTGCGAGACGGCCGCGATTTGCGCCAGGTGTTCGTAGGGCGCCGCAAATTTGGGATCGGCGGCGACGGCTTTATTGAACGAGGCCGCCGCGTCCGGCGATTTCGCGCTCTGCTGAAGCTTGCCCAGTTGATACCAGGCTTCCGCGAATTGCGGATAAATCTGCACGGCTTTCTCTAAATCTTTCTGCGCGCGGTCCGGCTTCTTGTCAAACCAATCGGCGCGGGCCTTTTCGAAATTTTTCATCGCCTCTTTGGGCGCTGCCGCCGTGGTGCTGCTGAGCGCCGCGCCCTCCGCACCGAATTCGGGCTTCAGCGTGATTACGCCGATGTCCGGCGAATCGTGCAAGTTGCGATTGGCAATCGTCACCGTGGAGGAATCAAAGCCTGGCAGGAAGGCGGTGACCGTGCAGCCGATGAGTTCGCTCGAGAAGTGCGGGCGTGAATCGGGCGCACTTGGCGCGCTGCCTGCAGGAACTGTTGGGGCGATGACGAATTGGCCTTTGGCGTCGGCGTCGACGGTGTATTTGTCGGTGCCGCTGCAGTTCACAGTGACGGCGATGGGATCCCATGGGAGCGTGCCGCCAGCGACGGCCACTTTGCCGCCAAAGTATTCGCCGGGGCGGCCATCGGTGAGCAGGCGATTCCACTCGTTGAATTTGCCGATATCGCTGCTGGCTTCGGGCCCGTTCGCGGTGGTGGTGGGGGAGGGTGCGCCACTGCCTTTGGAGCCTTGGGCAAACGCGGCATGGCTGCCGGCGAGGGTGAATAGCAGGATGGTTGCGGCGAGTGACAGCGTTTTGGTCCAGATGCGCGGTTTCATCACAAAACTCCCAAGCCAGAATTATGCAACTGCGGGCAGCAAAGTGGCAATCGCGTCTGTACCCGAGGCAAGGTGCGCGGACGACGGATCTTACTGGATGTAAAAATAGCCATCGCGAGTCGTCAGTCGCAGGGGCACTCCGAACAATTCGGAGAGGCGCACCGCCGTGAGGGTGGTGCTCTTCGGACCGTCGGCGACAATGCGCCCGTTTTTGAGGAGAATGACGCGGTCGATCTCCGGCATGATCTCAGAGACGTGGTGGGTCACTAGCAGGATGCCGAGGCCGGATTGCGCCAGGCCTCTCAGCGTTTCGCGCAGGTCGATCTGGGCGGCGATGTCCAGGGCATTGCTCGGTTCGTCGAGCAGCAGGCTCTGCGGCTCGTGGACCAGGGCGCGCGCGATGAGCGTACGCTGGGCTTCGCCGGAGGACATCTGAGAGAGTGGGCGGTGGGCCAGGTGGGCAATCCCAATTCGGGAAAGAGCGGCGTCGGCACGTTCCTGCAGGTGTGCGTCCGGACGATGATGCGGGAAGATGCGGGTGCTGCTGAAGAAACCGGAGATGACTACGTCGCGGCCGGTGGCGTCGGAGGTACAAGCGGCGAGGAGATCGGGGGAGACGACGCCGAGGTGGTTGCGAAGTTGGAAGATGTCCCAACGCCGGCGGCCAAGAATTTCTGCTGAGGAATCGGGCTGTGCAAAGGGGTAGCATTCGCGAGTTATCGTCTTGATAATGGTGGACTTGCCGCAGCCGTTGGGGCCCAGAATGCAGACGTGCTCGCCGAGTTCGATGCGGAGATTTACGGCCGAGAGGGCGGGAGTTTCGGAGCTCCCGCGGAAGACGATGACGTTGCGGAAGTCGATGAGCGGAGGCATGGCGCAACAGTGTAGCGCGAGACGAAGTGTGCGCAAAAAAGCGTCTTAAACAGGCTCAAAAGAGGCGATTTAGGTGCGAATGCGCCGGCGTGAATTCCCTGAACGACAAAACTAAGGAGGCGAAAATCGCGAGGACCTCCGCCTCCCGGGGTGGTGGGTGATGCGAAGACAGCCTGAGTGCGTCAGCAGATTCCGTTGTGCGGAGCCTGCGGCTACACTTTCGCACTGCGTAAGGAATGCGCCAGGGAGCCAGAGCACACAGGGAGCCTTCTATTGCCAAGGTTTTTACACCCGTGTCCGCCCGAGTGTCAACCGCAAAACGGCAGCGTGAGGTCAGAATTTAACGTTATTTACGGCGTATTCATCAAATTTGGTACCGAGGCGTGCAGGGACCCCCAGGTAATCGACCGGCAGCGCGGCCTGCCACGCGCCCGTAACCTTTGCCGGGGCCACGAGTCCTATGCTTAGCGGGAATCCAAGCGGGACTGCCAGGCAGCAGGGGAGCGTCCTGAATCACCCTCTTTAAGGATAGGCTAGAGAAATGGCGTGCGGGTCAGAATGCTGTAGGACGCGCGAATGAGCGCGGAGGGCGATCTTATACAACGCATACTGGCCGGAGAAACGGAACTTTTTCACGACTTGATCCGGCCCTGCGAACGAATGGTCTATCTGACGGCGCTTTCGATGATGAAGGACGAAGCGGAGGCCGAAGATGCCACGCAGGAAGCGATGCTCAAGGCCTACCGCGCGCTGCGATCGTTTCAAGGCGAGGCCAAATTCAGCACTTGGCTGGTGGCCATTACGCTGAACGAATGCCGACGGAAGCTGCGCATCGCGAAACGGGCGACGTTCGAGTCGCTCGACGAAGGAGGAACGGAGTACGAAGGAGAGTTCACGCCGGCCGTACTGACGGACTGGCGCGAAGTTCCGCTCGAAGCATTGGAACGCAAAGAGATCCGCCAAGCGGTGGTAGCTGCGGTGGGCGAGTTGCCGCCCATCTATCGCCAGGTGTTCACCCTGCGGGATATTGAAGAGCTCGATGTGCGCGAGACAGCGGAAGTGCTGGGCCTGAGCGCGAACGTCGTTAAAGTTCGCCTGCACCGGGCCCGTCTGCTGTTACAGAAACGACTGGCGCCGATCCTGAAAGCTGCACGGACCGGGCGCAGGCGCTTTTTCTGGTGGAGCACGACATGAGACTGAAGTGCGAGCACGTCTGGAACTATATTTCGGACTACATCGACGGGTCAGTGGACGCACAGCTGCGCGACGAGATAGAAAAACACCTGGAACATTGCGAGATTTGTACCGCGGTGCTGGACTCCACACGGAATATCCTGGTTTTGACGGCGGATGAGCGGACGTTTGAGCTGCCCGTGGGCTTTAGCGAGCGGCTACATGCGCGGCTGGCGGAGGAACTGGTGGGGCACACCGCGGGCGGAGACGCGGACTCTTCCGCCGAGCTTTAAGGGAAGGCTCGACTGGGCGTAAGCGGTACCCGTGTGGCGGAATTTTAGTGCGGCGGATGGTGCAGGAGCGGGTGGGTGAGCCACTCGGCGGCCAGCAGCGCCAGCGTCAGCACAGAAAGTATCAACTGCGCGCGCTCGCTGGCGCGCTTTTTCGCTGTTAGCGGGACGCGGCGCCATTGCGCGGCGGGGCGGTTCCGCAGCCTGCGGGCGTTCCACAATAAATAGAGATTGATGAGCGCGCCGGCCAGCGCGAAAAGCATCATCGGGATGCGGATGGCGTCAGAGTGAAAGCCCTTCGCGGGGGTATCGACGCCGGCGGCCGCCACCAGCGCCGTCAGACCGATAGCCACGCGCACGCCGCTGATAGCCAGAACGGCAGTGCAGATGCTCTGCAGCAAAGCAAACAGCAACGTTGACCAAGTGAGCAGTTTGGAGGTTCCGGGGCCTTCGCCCGGTCGTTGCGCCGCAATGGCGGCGTCCGGCGGAGGTAGAGCGCCACTGGTGTCGGTGCTGGCCACGCAGGCCAAAGTATCAGAATTTGCAGATTTCCGCAGGTGCCCGGCCGGCAGGAAGACCCCGGATTTCCCGGACGCCAACCGCCAGGGCCGCGCTTCAGGCGGCGCAATTCAGACATTCGTGGTCACGGATTTGCTATCGAGCACTTCGCGCACCAGGCGAGCGAGCGCCGAGGGGCTGTAGGGCTTCTGCAAGTAGTGTTCGGCGCCGGAAACTTCCGCCACGCCATGATTCTCTTGCGCGTAACCGCTGGTAAACAGTATCGGCAAATTCTCAAAACGTTGCAGGAGCTTGCGGGCCGTCGCCGGGCCCCCAAGGTTCGGCATGATCATATCCAGAATGGCCAAGTCCGGCGTCCCTTGCTGCGCCAAGCGGATGGCTTCTTCGCCGTCGGCCGCCGACAAAACTTTGTAGCCGAGCGAAAGCAGCGTGGTGCGCGCCATCTCCCGGATGGAGTCATGATCCTCGGCGAGCAGAATCGTCTCCGTGCCGCGCAGCTGCCGGGAATGCAGCCCAGAGGGTTTGGACGCCTGGGCGTCCATCGCCGATTTCTCCATCAGCGGGAAATACACGCGGAACAGGCTCCCCTGGCCCGGCTCGCTATACACGTGAATAAACCCGCCGTGCTGCTTGACGATGCCGTACACCGTGGCCAGCGCCATGCCGCGTGAAGTAGCATGGGTAGCGTTCGTGAAGAAAGGCTCGAAGATGTGTTCCCGCGTTTCGGCGTCCATGCCGATACCTGTATCCGCCACCGACAGCACCGCATAGGAACCCGGGCTGACGTACGGATAGAACCGGCAGAACGAGTCATCGAGGTCGGCGATCTCCGTCTCAATGCGTAACACTCCGCCGCTCGGCATGGAGTCGCGGGCATGCAGGCAAAGGTTCATAAGCACGTGCTCGATTTGCGTTGCATCGGCTTTGATGGGTTCCAGCGGCGCGGTTATGAATTTCAGTTTAATGTTTTTTCCGAGTACTTTGTCGAGGAAGTCCGTGAGGCCGCCGGCGATGGTGTTCAGATCCACGGCGCTGGGTTGCAGAATCTGGCGCCGGGCGAACGCCAGGAGTTCGCGCGTCAAAGTGGCAGCCCGATCGGCTTGCTCGCGAATGCGGGTGAAGCGCTCGGTGGATTGTTTGCTCGAGGCATTCTGGTCCAGGCCCAGTTCCGCCCATCCGGCGATGGCTCCAATGACGTTGTTAAATTCATGCGCGATGCCCCCGGCCAGCTGCCCGATGGCTTCAAACTTCTGCGCCTGTCGTAACTGGCGCTCCATGACCCGCAATTCCGTTACGTCTTCGACGATGATTTCCACCGAGCCTTTCGGATCGGGTGGCGCCAGCAGCCGAATGTGCAACCGCACCGTCAGCAGTCCGCCGTCCAGGCGGCGCCATTCCGCTTCCGCGCCGTGGATCTGGCCCAATTCGTTACATGACGCCATGAACTGGGCGAACTGTTCCGGGTAGCGGAAAACGTCCTGCACCCCGGCGATTTGCGGTTGTCCGGGCTGCAGGTTGAGGATGCGCAGCAGCGCCGGATTGGTGTCGATGAATGTGCCATCGCCCGTGGTCCGGCAGATGCCGTAGATGGAATACTCGACCAGGTCGCGATTGCGCGCCTCGGACATGCGCAGGGACTCCCGCGTGGCCAGGTACTCGCGCCGGCGGTGCTGCTCCGCCATGGCCCGCGGCAGCGCCGTAGCCAGGCGCGAGAGATGACCTTTCAGAACGCAATCATCGACGCCACGCTTGATGCAATCGACGGCCGCCTCATCGCCCAAGTGCCCGGTCACCAGGATGAACGGAACTTCCGGCGACACGGAACGCACATACACGAAGGCGTCCATGCCCGTCCACCCCGGAAAACGGTAGTCGCAGATGACCGCGTCGCAGGAACCCGCGGAGAATGCCGCCTCAAACTGCGCCCTGTTGCTGGCATGCACATGCGAATAGGCAATGCCGCTGCGGGAAAGCTCGAGCAATAGCAGCGCCAGGTCTTCCTCGGAGTCCTCGACGATCAAGAGGCGCAGCGGCGCGTTCGCTGCCGCGGGGCGCTGCGGCGGAGTTTCGATGCTCATGCGCGCACCTGCGTCAGTGCCTCATCGACGCGCAGCCCCGCTTCGACGATATCGAGGAATTCCGCGAAGGTCATGCGCTCGTCGGAACAGGTCCACATCCCGCCATTGGTCACCAAACGCAGAGGGACGTAAGAGTCGCGCTGCTTGGCAACCGCGTCGAGCCGCCGTTCGAGCCGCTGCCGCACGATGGCCGCGCCTTCCACCGTCGAGTCCACCGCCAGAGCGGCGAAATGCGCCTCGCCGATGCGCGCCAGGATATCGCTGCGCCGAAAGCAGGCCGTCAGCGCCGCGGTTACGTCCTGCAATGCGTGGTCGGCCGCCGTGTGACCTTCCGCTTCGCGCAGCGCGTGGAAATTCTGCACCAGCACGCAGAACAGGGCCATGGACCCGCGGCTGCGGCGCGCTATGTCCATGGTGTTGGAGCCCAGGGTAAGCATGCCCTCTCGCGTGTACAGGCCGGTCACCGGATCGCGCAGCAAGTCCGCCAGGCCCTCCACGGTGTTGCGTTCCAGGGCGCTTCGTAAAACACGCGAGAGCGTCGCGCCGTTTATGTACTCGCGCAGCACGTAGTCCAGAGCGCCTTCGTCGAGCGTCAGCTTGGCGTCTTCCTTCTGCGTTTCGTCGGCTAGCACGATCAACGGAACATGCGGGGCCGCGCGCCGCACGCGACGGAAGGTTTCTTTCAGGTGCGGGTAGCACACCGCCAGATCGAGCAGGATGATTTCGGGATCCACGACGATCAGTGTGGGGATGAGCGTCGTCACGCTCGAAACCGCGGTCAACTCCAGGGCATGCTCTGGAGCGGAATAAAGAGCGCGCAAAGCCTGTGCCGCACTCCCGCTGGAGTCGCCGGCGAGCAAAATGCGGATCCTCTTAGGCCGCGCGGCGGGCGCTGCAAACTGGATGGCGGAGACCGCGGTATCGGCTTGCGAGATCGGAGAACCAGAATGGGCTATCACCTTGGACCTGCAGGCGCGCGAGACTGGAGAGGGCAGTCCTCTGAACAGACAAAGAGCGGGGTAAGGGGTAGGGGCATTGTGACGCGGGGCGGGGCGGAGTCAATAGGACTAGGCCGCGGAAGTGAAACAGTACGTTTTTGGTATTGCTCTCCTTTCGGCGTTTACGCTCCGCTCTCGCCGCAATTCTCTACGCGCCGAAAATCTCGTTGATCTTCACCGCCAGCTCGAAATCCAGATTACTCAGACCGTCTACGCTGTGCGTCTGCAGATCGATCACCACCTTGTTCCACACGTTGCACCAGTCCGGATGATGGTTCATTCCCTCCGCCACCAGTGCCACGCGCGTCATGTTGCCGAACGCGGCGACGAAATCCTTGCACTCGAACGCGCGGTGCAGCTTGCCGTTCACCAGGCTCCAGCCTTTGGCCACATTCATCTGTTCCTTCACTTCGGCTTCGCTGAGTTTTTTGGCGTGCACGGAAGCCTCCCCTTAAATTACGAAGTTAGATTACAAAGTTGAGTTGCAAAGTTGAACTGTCAAGTTAAGCTGCCAACTGCCAAAGCAAAGCCGCCGCATCATTATGCAAGGGCCGAGGGCGAAACGGCAATGTGCGCCCAGCGGGTAAACATACGCGTTTGGCATTGCTCACGGGCCGGACTTCCTTTATCGTAAGGGGCTCGCTGCAGGCAAAACGCCCCGTCGGGGACGACCAGTCCACGCGCGCGGCGCAGGCAGGTACGCCCCGTCTCACCGTGGGGTGCGCCGCCACGGCGAACCGGATTTTGCCGCCCAGGCTACGCACGGAGAACGACGTGAAAAAGAAAATTCGCGCCATCCAATATGGTGTCGGTCCCATCGGCGCGTCGATTGCGCGGTTGATGCGCAGTAAACACGCCATTGAAATCGTTGGCGCCATCGATACCGATCCCGCGAAAGCCGGCCGCGACCTCGGAGAAGTAGCCGGCGCGCCCGATGCGCCGTGGGGCGTCATCATTTCCGCCGATGCGCAGGACGTGTTGGGCCTCTCGGCCGATGTGGTGATCCACTCGACATCGTCCTCTTTGCCCGCGGTGACCGAGCAGTTGCTGGCGTGCCTCGAAGCCGAAGCGTGCATCGTCTCCACGTGCGAAGAACTGGCTTATCCCTACCGCACCTATCCGGAACTTGCCGCGCAACTCGATAAAGCCGCCAAAGACTGGGGCGTGGCCCTCATCGGCACCGGCGTGAACCCGGGTTTTGCCATGGACAAGCTGGCCATTACGCTCGCCGCCGTGTCCCAGCGCATCGAACACGTCAAAGCCGTGCGCATCGTCGATGCCGGCTCGCGCCGCCTCCCGCTGCAGAAAAAAGTGGGCGCCGGCATGAGCGAAGAAGAATTTCGCGCGCAGGTGCAAGCCGGGCTCATCAAACACGTCGGCCTGCCCGAGTCCGTCGCCATGATCGCGGATAGCTTGAATCTCGCCGTGGATGAAATTGCCGAGACCATCGAACCGGTCATCGCCAAAGCATCTGTCACCACGCCGTTCCTCACTGTAGCCGCGGGGCAGGTCGCCGGCGTGCACCAGATTGCCCGCGCCGTAAAAAACGGCCAGGAAATTATTTATCTGGAACTGCAGATGTACGTGGGAGCGTCCGCGCCCGCCGACACCATCGAATTGCGCGGCGAGCCGAACATTTCGCTGGTCATTCCCGGCGGTTCTCCGGGCGACATCGCCACCGCCTCCGTGGTGGTGAACACCATTCCGGTGATCCTCGATGCCCCGGCGGGACTTCGCACGGCGCGCGACTTGCCGATCGGCTTTTTGTCGCCCGATGCCCGGCCCTGATGCTAAGCCTTGCCGCGCGCCTCCGATGCGGCTCTGCCGCGCGGCTCTAAGATGTCTTGGCCCCTTGCGCTTTGTCCCAGAACTTCATCACCGCCGAATAATCCAAATCCTCTTTCGCTCCCTCGGTCACGTGCGCATATGTCTCTCTCGCCGCCGCCGTCGCCGGCAACGCCACGCCCACTTGCCGCGCCAGCTCCAGTCCAAGATTCAAATCCTTCAGCATCAGCCGCAGCGGAAAGCTCGGTGTGTACTGCCCCTTCAGCAAATTGGGCGCCTTCACGTCCAGCACGCCAGAACGCGCCATGCTCGATTGCATCACCTCCACCAGTTTTTCCCCTGGCAGTCCCGCGGCCGTCACCAGCGCCAGCGCCTCTGCCAGCGCCTCCACTTGCAGCGCCAGCATGGCATTCATGGCCAGCTTGATGGTCTGCCCCGCGCCGTTCGGGCCCAGGTGAAACCACTTTTTGCCCATCACCCCGATCACCGGCTCCGCTTCCTTGATGGTCTGCTCGTCCCCGCCGATCATAAAGATTAGCTCGCCTTTTTTCGCGCCCCAGTCTCCGCCGGTCACCGGAGCATCCAGGAATCGCACTTTTTTTGCGGCGCAGGCGCCCGCCACTTTTCGCGCCAGATCGGGAGAAATCGTGCTGCAATCCATGTAGATCGAGCCGGGCTTCAACGCCGCCAGCGCGCCGTCACTCGAGCCGCTCGCCCCCCACAGCACCTGCTCGAGCGCCGCAGGATCGCTGACGATGGTGATGAGAAAGTCCGCTTGCTCCGCCGCTTCGCGCGGCGAGCCAGCCGAATTCGCGCCCGCCAAGACCAGTTCGTCCGTGCGCGAAGCCGTGCGGTTCCATACCGTCACCGTGTATCCGGCTTTCACCAGGTTCAAGCTCATGGGCCGGCCCATCAGGCCGAGGCCGATAAATCCAATGGTTGGTTTCATGGTGTGGCTCCCAAATTGGCGGCGCTGTGATCCTACAAACGTCGGGACCATGGCTCATCGCCAGACCGAAGCTGGCTTGGCCATTGTAACGGAATCTGGCAGGGGGAGACGCTACAGCTCAATGACCTGCGCGGGTTGCGAGCGTTTTCTCAGGGGCAGAACGCCGGAAGTCACGCCGCACCCGCGGCCGCGCGCGAGACCAGATTTTCTGCATCCACGCTGGTTTCAGGGGCCCGGTGGTCAGGAGGAGGTTCCGTGGCCACGCTCTCCGCCGGCGCTTCGGCGGCAGCGCTCTCCGCCACGGGCTCCGGCTGCGACGCCTTGCATAGCCCGATCTTGATCAAATACTGATACGGAATTTCCCAGCGAAAATACCGGTGCTGCCCGCGCTGCTCGAAGGATTGTTCCAGAAAAATGGAGCGTCCGGAGTCCGCCACGAATACTCCGGAGGCGGGAACCAGCGTGTCGCTGGCGCGGTATTGGACTTCGACGCGTCGGCCGAGAAATGAGGAGTAGCGAGCCATGCAACTTCAGTTTCTAGGCCGGTAGTAACAGGGTCAAT
>PMOV01000107.1:19292-21955 GCA_003161195.1 Acidobacteriota bacterium
CGCCGTCCGCTGCCCAGCGCGCCATTGATGGACGCATTGTCGCGATGGTCGCCCGCCACGTACACCCCGGGCCGTACGCGTACCGGCCGCTGCGGAGGCTCCAGCGCCCCGGGGTACTGCTGCGGCTGCGCGTGCGGGATGCGGTAGCTTTTCAGGAATTGCCACGAACGCGCCACATTTCCAAACCAGTTTTTCATCTGCGCGATGATGAAGCCCCCGAGCTGCACGTCGGTAAGCTGTTGAATCCCCAGCACCGAAACCGAGATAAGGTGCTTACCTGCCGGCGCATACGATGGTGCTACCTGCGTCATCACCGCGAAATTATTCACCGGCCCCGCCCCATCGCCGTTCAACACCAGCATCGGCAGCGGGATGGGCGATTCGTCGGCCGCATAATAAAAACACGTCACGCTCCGCGAAGCTGGCTCCGCTTCCCCCACCAGATGCGCGGCTGCCGGTCCCTCCGTCGCAATCACGAAGGCGCGCGCCTGCAGCGTTTCGCCGCCCTCCAACGTAATTTCGTTTTCGTGCAGGGACTCCACCTTCGCGTTCAGTCGCACCGAACCTGTCGGCAGCTTGCCCGCCAGTTGCGCGGGGATGGTGCCCATCCCGCCTGCCGGCACCGCGGTATCTCCCTCCGCCAGCATCTTGAACACAAACTCAAACATGCGGCTCGAGGATTTCAGTTCGCCGTCGAGAATAATCCCGCCGATGAACGGCCGGAAAAACCTGTGGATCATCTCCTGCGAAAAGCCTTCCNNCGCAGCCGCGCCATGCGCAGTTTGTCTCCCAGCGTCCCGAATTCCGAACGAAATGCTTCGCGCCACAATCCCGGCATGCGCCAGGGATCCACCAGCTTGTTCATGCGCCCGGCGAACCACGAAAACGCCCCAGGAGAAAACGCCTTAAGTCTCAGCGCGGAGTAGTCCAGCGATTCCTTAGCCTCGGGATACGCGGTAAGCAAAACCTGAAAGCCTCGATCGAGCAGAAAGCCGTCAATTTCGTCAGTGCGCACGCGCCCGCCAACGCCATCGGAGGCCTCCAAAATCTGAAAACTCACTCCCGCCGCAGCCAATCGCCGCGCACAAGAAAGTCCAGCCAATCCAGCTCCCACAATCAAAACGTCCGGACGAATCGACATGCGCGGCGTTTCTCTCCCAGTAGCACAGGCTTCAGCCTGTGAGCTTTTNNGGCCTTAGCCTGTGATCTTATGTCTCAAATAACCAGGCTTGACCACCCAGCTTTTCGTCCAAAGTGGCACAGCCTTCAAGTGGCATAGACTTCAGTCTGTGCTCTTCTTCCTGACCCTCTGCGCGAATCCAACATCCTGAGGCATGCCGCCAATCTTTCGCAAGCCCGATGTCTGGATTTGCAGCTTCTCGCGGCAATGAAGCCGTCGTCTTTCTCTGCGCTCCTCCGCGCCCTCAGCGTCTCTGCGTTATCCTCATGTTTTGTCCTCGGTTTTTCTTCTGTCCTTCTCTCTTCGCCGGTTAGGACGCACGCACCGCATTTGCTATTCTCGGCGGACCAATGAACGACAACGAAAACGCCAGCGAGAGCGCTCACGCCATGGCGACAAACGCCCCCGCAAATGCCCTCGCGCTGGAGCGCGGCCTGGGCCTGAAAGAAGCCGTCGCCCTCAACATGATTGAGATCGTCGGCATCGGCCCGTTCGTCGTCAGCGCCATCGTCATCCGCCAAATGGGTGGTCCCCAATGCCTGCTGGCCTGGCTGGCCGGAGCGTTGCTGGCCGGGCTCGATGGGTTCGTTTGGTCCGAACTCGGCGCGGCTATGCCCCAAGCCGGAGGCACCTACGTCTTCCTCAGCGAAGCCTACGGCCCGCAAAAATGGGGCCGCCTGATGTCCTTCCTCTTCGTCTGGCAAACCTTCGTGCAAGCGCCGCTCTCCGTCTCCTCCGCCGCCATCGGCTTCGCGCGCTATGCGGGCTACCTCCATCCCCTTAGCAAATGGGAAGCCAAAGCCGTCTCTGGCGGCCTGGTGATCCTGCTGGTAGTCCTTCTCTATCGCCGCATCACCACCATCGGCAAAATCTCCGTACTCCTGTGGGCCGGCGTCATCGCCACCATGCTCTGGCTCATCTGGGGCGGCATCACCCATTTTGACTCGAGGAAGGCCTTCGATTTTCCGCCCGGCGCCTTCCATCTCTCCTGGGCCTTCTTCGCCGCGCTAGGAGCCGCCATGGTGAACACCGTCTACAGCTACTGGGGCTACTACAACATCTGCCACCTCGGCGGCGAGATTCGCGATCCGGAGAAAAATATTCCGCGCGGCATTTTTCTCTCCATCGCCGGCATCACCGTCCTCTATCTCGCCATGCAGACGAGCATTCTCGGCGTCCTACCCTGGCGCACGGCGCAATATTCGCCGTTCATTGTCAGCACCTTCGTCGAGACACTTTACGGTCCGTCCGCCGCGCACTTCGTCACCTGGATGGTCTTATGGATCGCCCTGGCCTCCATTTTTTCTCTCCTCCTCGGCTACTCTCGCGTTCCCTATTCCGCCGCCCTCGACGGCAACTTCTTTGCCGTCTTCGGCAAGCTCCATCCCACAAAACACTTTCCGCACGTTTCCCTGCTGGTCCTCGGCGGACTGGCCTTCGTTTTTAGTATTCTGTTCAAGTTGGAAACGGTGATCGCCGCCAT